>JAYVNA010000851.1:0-8698 GCA_043758715.1 Archangium sp. | reverse complement strand
GCGTCAGCCGCCGCACCCTGGTGACCCGGCTGCAGAACTACGGCCTCACCAGGTCGCGGAAAAAATCAGAGGACTGAGTGGAACCCTTCCGGGGCACGGCTCGCTACGAGATCGTCCGGGAGCTCGGCGCTGGCGGCATGGGCGTCGTCTACGAGGCCATCGATCGCGAGAGAGACGGCCGCCGGGTCGCGCTCAAGGTGCTGCGCCGAAAAGATCCCGAGTCGCTCGTTCGCCTCAAGCGTGAGTTCCGCTCGCTCTCGGGCGTGCGGCACCCGAACTTGGTCTCGCTCTACGATCTGGCGGCCGAGGGCGACGCCTGGTTCTTCACCCTCGAGCTGGTCGAAGGCGTCGACTTTCTCTCGTGGGTGCGGCCCGGTGGGGTGGCTCAGCGTGATGTTCCGACGCTTGAAGTCCCCCCCCGCGCGACGGAGGCGACAGCCGAAGGCCAGGGAGAAACGGCGCTGGAGCTCACGATTCGTTCGGGCGCGCCTGGGAGCGCGGTCGATCTCCCCCGGCTCAAGGCTGCGTTTGGCCAGCTCGCCCAGGGCATCGCGCATCTTCACGCGCAGGGGCGGCTGCACCGCGACCTGAAGCCCGAGAACGTGCTGGTCACCCAAGAGGGCCGGGTCGTGGTGCTCGACTTCGGCCTCGTGCTCGAACTCGAGGGTGAACAGAGCGTCTCCGAGCGCAACCTGATGGTGGGCACCGTGCCGTACATGGCCCCGGAGCAGGCCGACGGATCGTCTTCACCCGCGGGGCCCGCGACCGATTGGTACGCGCTGGGCGTGATGCTCTTCCGTTCGCTCACCGGCCGGTTGCCGTTCGAGGGTCCTCCGCCCCAGGTCTTGCTCGACAAGCAGCGCCGGCCCGCGCCCGCGCCTCGCGAACTCCACGCTGGAGTCCCCAGCGAGCTCGACGCCCTGTGTGTGGCGTTGCTCAAGCGCGAACCTGCCGAGCGTCCCGGCGCGACGGAGCTGTTGCAGATCTTCGGCGGCACCCCCGCGCCTGCCCCTGCGCCCAGGCCGCAGACGGGCTTCGTGGGCCGCGACGCCGAGCTGGCGGCCCTGCGAACGGCGCTGACCCATCGCGCAGGCGAGCCCCGGTACATGCGGCTCTTCGGTGCCTCGGGCATCGGCAAGTCGGCGCTGGTGCGTCAGTTCGTCGCAGAGCTCGACGGCGTGGTGCTGCAGGGCCGCTGTTACGAGCGCGAGTCGGTGCCCTTCAAGGCGCTCGACAGCGTGATGGATGCGCTGGCCCGCCACCTCGCCGAGCTGCCGGCAGAACGGGTCGACGCCGTGCTCCCGCGCGACGCCGCTGCCCTCACCCGCATGTTCCCAGTGCTGGGCCGGGTGCCGGCCTTCGCGGGGGCCCCCGTACGCGAAGTGAAAGAGCCGCAGGAACTCAGGCGCCGCGCGGTGCAGGGTCTCAGGGAACTGCTCGCGCGCATGAGTGATCGCTCGCCGCTGGTGGTGGTGATCGACGACGCGCAGTGGGGTGATGCCGACAGCGCGCAGGTGCTCGAGGAAGTGTTGCGGCCCCCCGATGCGCCCTCGGTGTTCCTGTTGATCGTCGCGCGCGTCGAGACCACTCCGCTGGTGGGACTGACGCTGCCCTCCACTGAGCTGAGGCTGGAGGCGCTCAACGCAGAGGAATGCGGAAAGCTCGCCACCTTAAGCCTGGCGGACCCCGCGCGCGCCGCGGTGATTGCGCGCGAATCGGGGGGGAACCCTTTTCTCCTGCAGCAGCTCGCGGCGGTTTCAGGAGAGGTGCGGCTGGAAGACGTGGTGCTCTCGCGCCTCGCCACGCTTCCCCGGCGAGCGCGCACCTTGCTCGATGTGGTGGCGCTGGCGGGCGCACCGATCAGCGAGAAGGTCGCAGCGTCCATCGCAGGGCTCGAAGGCTCGGATGTGGAGACCGTCGGCCTGCTCAAGGACGCGAACCTGATCCGCGGTGTCCACGACGATCGAATCGAGGCCTGGCACGATCGCATTCGCGAGACGGTGGTGAAGGCGCTCGACCCCGAACGCACCCGCGCGCTCCACGCGCAGCTCGCCGATGGGCTCAAGGCAGGTGCAGACATCGACGTGGTCGCCTGGCATCTCGGTGCGGCGGGCCTGGTGGAGCGCGCGGCTGACGCCACCCTCGAAGCGGCGCACCGTTCCGTCACGCAGCTCGCCTTCGAGCGTGCGGCGGTGCTGTTCGAACGCGCACTCGAGTTGATGACCGGCGACGATCGCCGCCGCCGCGAAGTGCGGCTCGCGTTGGCCGATGCGTGGGCGAGCGCGGGGCGGGGCGCGATCTCTGCCCGGGCCTACGAGCAGGCACTCGCTGAACCTGGCGAAGCCCCGGTCGCCGCGCAGCAGTCGCTCGAAGTACGCCGGCTCGCCGCGGAACAGTTGCTGCGAGCCGGTCACATCGACGCCGGCCTTATGGCGGTGAACCAGGTGCTGGATGGCCTGGGCATGTCCCTCGCTCGCACGCCGCGAAGGGCCGTGTTGGCGCTGGGCGTGCGGCGGCTGCACCTGTGGCTGCGCGGGCTCTCGTTCGTGGAAACACCGGCGAACCGGGTCGATCCGCTGGTGCTCCAGCGCATCGATGCGTGCTGGTCGGTCTCGATGGGCCTCTCGATGGTGGACACCGTGCGGGGCGCGAGCTTCCAGTCGCGTCAGCTGCTGCTCGCGCTCGATGCGGGTGAGCCTCACCGGGTGGCGCGCGCCCTCGCCGCCGAAGCCGCGTTCGTGGCCACGGGCGGCGCGAAGGCGGAGAAGCGCGCTGCGCGGTTGGTGGCTGAGGCCCGGGCCCTCGCAGAGAAAATGAATGATGTCGCGCTCGAGGGGTTGGTCGATTTCTGCGCCGGTCTCTCGCGATTCCTGGTCGGGCGCTGGCGTGAGGCCGCGCTGTTGACCGCGCAGGCCGAACGGCGTTTCGCCGACGTCGGCTCGATGGCGAGCTGGGAAGCGGCGAATTCCCGGCTCGTCTCGGTGTGGTCGCTCTACTACCTGGGCGACGTGGCGGGGCTGTCGGTGCGAATTCCGGCGCTGGTGCGCGAGGCCGAGCAGCGGGGCGATCGATACGCGCTGACGGGGCTCACCTGCGGCCTGTCGAGCGTGGCGCTCCTGGCGGTGGGTGATTCAGCGGGGGCGCGCGCGGCGGTGGCGAGCGCGATGTCACGTTGGTCGACGCGCAGCTTTCAGTTTCAGCATTACTGGGCGGCGCTCTCCGAGACGATGATCGATCTCTACGAAGGCGACACGCGCTCCACCCTCGCTCGCATGGAGGCGTGCTGGCGTTCGCTCGACGAGGCGCAATTTCTCCTGATCCAGAACGTGCGCATCGAAGCGCGCTCGCTGATGGCGCGGGTGCTGATCGCGGTGGGCAAGCCCGACGAAGCGCTGCGGCACGCTGAGGCGCTCGAGGGTGAAGAGCTGGGCTGGGCCACCGCGCTGGCCGCGATGATCCGCGCGCTCGTCGATCAAAAGGAAACATCGCTGCGCAAGGCGCTCGAGTTGTTCGATGCAAACGAGATGGCGCTCTTCTCGGCGGCGACGCGCCTGCGCCTGGGCAAAGTGCAGGGCGGCGATGTGGGGCAGGCCAACGTGCGTGCGGCGACTGCGTGGCTTACGGCTCAGGGTGTGAAGAACCCGGAATCGCTCGCGCGGACCTTGTTGCCTGTCGCCACCCGCTGAACTCAGGTGCGCCGAACACCAGCGAGGACACCGCACAGAACTTTCTGCGGGGGTTCAGGCTACCTTCCGCCGCGGGAGCCCCACATGCACTCGAAGCGCCTCGTCATGATCGTGATGGTCGTTTTCGCCTGCTCCTGCACCCGGAAGGAGAAGGAGCCCTTTCGAGAAGTCGAGGAGGCCCAGCTCAAGGGTGTCGTTCGCACCAAATTCGACAGCCCCAAGCCGACCGAGGCGCAGCTCTCGCGGAAGCGGCGCAGCGAGGCGAAGGTGAAGGAGCTGGGCCTGCCCTGGCTCGAGTCGCTCCCGGTCGTCGAGGGCGAGGCGAAGCTCCAACCGCGAAAGCAGGACGAGGTCGTCGCTCGCACTCTCGCCACGGAGTTCGCCGCGATCAAGGGGGAGGGCGAGGATCAGAAGATCCTCGAGGCGCTGATCAAGGATTTCGGAGCCGAGACGTTCTTCTCGCCGAAGGAACGGGCGTTCGTGAAGAACCCGTCGCCCCCGCAGCAAGACCGGGTCGACTTCGCCTGGCGCTACGAGTGCGGCCACGTCTTCCTCTGGGCGCTCGGGTATCTGCCCGCGCTCAACGCCCCGGACAAGATCGCTGACGTTGCTCCTGAAGTCCGCCTCATCAAGGCCCGCGGGTCGGAGAAGTTCGCCAGCGAGGCGAAACTCCGCTCGTCCGCTGAGCTGCTCGACCAAGCCGACCTCCACTACCGCCTGCTGTGGGCGGCCGTCGACTTGCGCATCAAGGGAAAATCGAACTCGGCCATTAACGAAGAGATCATTCAGGAGCGGCTGCGCGCGCTCAACTGGCTCATCCGTTCCATGAACCAGGAGTGGGATGACGTGACGACAGACACCTGACCGTCGTCGGGAGCACGCGCTACTTTTCGAGCAATTTCAGCCAAGCCCCGCCCTTGTCCTTGCGGCCGATGCGCTCGACCCTCCGCGCCGTCGCCTCTTCCGCGGCGAGCCGCTCCGTCTCACTCTCGACCGCGAGCGGCGGCACCGGCAACTTCCGCCCGTCCTTATCGAGCGCGACGAACGTGAGCAGCGCGCTGGTCGTCAGTTGCCGTTCCCCGGTGAGCGGATTCTCCGCATGCACCGTTACCCCGATCTCCATCGAAGTCCTGAACGCCGCAATCACCCGCGCGCGCAAGATCACCTGGAACCCGATCTTGATCGGCGCGTGAAAGTGCAGATCGTCCATCGACGCGGTCACCACCTGCTGCCGCGAGTGTCGCTGCGCCGCGACCGCCGCGCAGATGTCGATCCACCCCATCACCGAGCCACCGAACGCCGCGCCCAGCGCGTTCGCGTCACCCGGCAACAGCAACTGCGTCATCTCGACGATCGAATCCGATCCTCTGCGAGGCGTGTCGATCATGACGCGAGGAAGGTGCTGACGCGATCGAGGAACTCGGCTCGGCCCTTACCGGTGCGGATGTCGAGGTTGGTCACGTCGAGCGTGAGCACGTCGACGCCGTACTTGCCGGACAGCACCATGGGGAACGTCGCGTAGTACCCATTCAACCCGCGAAGGAACGAGGTCTGAATGCCCTTCTCCTCCTCACGGCCGCGCAGCTTGATGCGCGAGAGCAGCACGTCGACCTTGGGCACGTCGAAGCAGATCACCTTGTCGGGCTGCGCGACGTTCTTGGTCAGCCGCTTGAAGTAGTCGAAGTACAGCTCGAGCTCGGAGTCGGTCATGTTGCCAAGCCCGTGCAGGTACTTCGCGAAGATCTCCGGGTCTTCGTAGAGCGTGCGGTCCTGGATGCAGCTCTTGGGCACCTGGTGGATCAGCTCGTGGTGCTGCACGCGATGAATGAGGAACTCGAGCTGCAGCGTGAAGCTCCAGCGCTTCATGTCGGCGTAGTAGTTCTTGAGGAACCGGTTATCGATCACCGGCTCGTCGAAGAGCTCGAACCCGAACTTCTGGCTCACCATCTTCGCCGCGGTGGTCTTGCCGGCGCCGATGTTCCCGGCCATCGCCAGGAAGATCTTCTTCGCGGGCGGTTTGACCTTCTTCGCCGGTTTCCGTGCACCCTTCGCGGAAGCGACGGGCCTGGGCGGCAGCGCCTCGAACTTCTTCACGCGGCCCAATCGAGCACCACTTTCCCGCTCGCTCCAGTGCGCATCACCTCGAACGCTTCCTTGAACTGCGCGGCGGGGTAGCGGTGCGTGACGGCGGCGGAGATGTCGAGCCCGCTCTGCAACATCGCGGTCATCTTGTACCAGGTCTCGAACATCTCCCGGCCGTAGATGCCCTTGAGCACCAGGCCCTTGAAGATCACCTGGCCCCAGTCGATCGACACTTCGCCAGCCGGAATGCCGAGGATCGCCACGCGGCCACCGTGGTTCATCGCCTTGAACATCTGCTTGAAGGCCGAGCCGTTTCCGCTCATCTCGAGGCCGACGTCGAAGCCTTCGGTCATGCCGAGCTCCTTCATCACCGCGGCGAGGTCTTCCCTGGCGACGTTCACGGTGCGGGTGGCGCCCAGCTTCTTGCCCAACTCCAGGCGGTAGTCGTTCACGTCGGTGAGCACCACGTGGCGGGCGCCGACGTGCTTGCAGATCGCCGCGGCCATCACGCCGATGGGACCCGCTCCGGTGATCAACACGTCTTCGCCCACCAGGTCGAACGAGAGGGCCGTGTGAACGGCATTCCCGAGCGGGTCGAAGAACGCCGCGATTTCATCGGAGATGCCCGCCGGAATCGGGAAGATGTTGATCGCGGGAATTGCGACGAACTCCGCGAAGCAGCCGATGCGGTTGACGCCCAGGCCCACGGTGTTGCGGCACAGGTGACGCTTGCCCGCGCGGCAATTGCGGCACTGACCGCAGGTGATGTGGCCTTCGCCCGAGACGCGGTCGCCGACCTGGTAGCCGGTGACCTCGCTGCCCACTTCAGCCACCACGCCCATGAACTCGTGGCCGATGTGCATCGGCGTCTTGATGGTGCGCTGGCTCCACTCGTCCCAGTTGAAGATGTGAATGTCGGTGCCGCAGATGCCGGTCTTCTGCACCTTCACCAGCACGTCGTTCGGGCCCACCGCGGGCTTCGCGACGTCTTCCATCCACAAACCCGGTTCACGACGCGACTTGACCAGCGCTCTCATCGAATGACTCCCAGGCCCCGGCCGACCTTCGCGAAGGCAGCGATCGCGCGATCCAGGTCCTCTTTGGTGTGTGCCGCCGACATCTGAGTACGAATGCGTGCTTTTCCCTGCGGAACGACGGGGAAGAAGAAGCCGACCACGTAGATGCCTTCCTGCAGCATCTGCTCGGCGAAGGTGCCCGCGAGCTTGGCGTCGCCGAGCATCACCGGGATGATCGGGTGCCCTTCGCCTGCGAGCGTGAAGCCGAGCGCGGTCATCTGGGCGCGGAAGTACGCCGCGTTTTCCTTGAGCTTCAACCGCGCGGCGTTGCCCTGCTCGAGCAGATCGAGGCACCGAATGGTCGCGTGCGCGATCGCCGGCATCAGGGTGTTAGAGAAGAGGTACGGGCGCGCGCGCTGCCGCAGCAGTTCGACCACCTGTTTTCGGCCCGAGAGATAGCCGCCCGAGGCCCCGCCCAGCGCCTTGCCCAGCGTGCCGGTGAGAATGTCGATGCGGCCCATCACACCGCGCAGTTCATGACTGCCGCGCCCGTTCTCGCCGGTGAAACCCACGGCGTGCGAGTCGTCGACCATCACCAGCGCTTCATACTTGTCGGCGAGGTCGCAGATGCCCTTCAAGTTCGCGATCACGCCGTCCATCGAGAACACGCCGTCGGTGACGATGAGCTTGAAGCGCGCGTCTTTCGCTTCGATCAGCCGCTCCTCGAGTTCCTTCAGATCGTTGTTCGCGTAGCGAAACCGCTTCGCCTTGCACAGCCGCACGCCGTCGATGATCGAGGCGTGGTTGAGCGCGTCGGAGATCACTGCGTCTTCTTCGCCGAGCACCACCTCGAACACGCCGCCGTTCGCGTCCCAGCAGGAAGAAAAGAGGATGGTGTCTTCAGTGCCGAGGAACTTCGTGAGCCGGTTTTCGAGCGTCTTGTGCACGTCCTGGGTGCCGCAGATGAAGCGCACCGAGGCCATGCCGAAGCCGCTTTGATCGAGCCCCTTCTTGGCCGCTTCGATGAGCTCGGGCGCGTTGCCGAGGCCCAGGTAGTTGTTCGCGCAGAAGTTCAAGACCTCGCGGCCGCCCACGTGAATGTGCGCGCTCTGCGGCGAGGTGATCACGCGCTCATTCTTGAAAAGGCCCTGCTCGCGGATCGATGCGAGCTGTCCGTCCAGGTGATTGAGGAAGCGCTGGTTCATGTCGGGACGCGAAGTAGCACTGCGGGCGGCGCGAGCAAAAGGCTTTGCCTTCACGCGGTGCGTCGTGTAGCGGCGCGGCGAAACTTTCCCTTCACGGAGACAACACCATGGCGATCGAACGTACGCTGTCCATCCTCAAGCCCGACGCGCTGGAGAAGGGCGTCATCGGCAAGATCATCTCGCGGTTCGAGGAGAAGGGCCTGATGCCCGTCGCGATCCGCCTGCAGCACCTCTCGCAGCGTGAGGCCGAAGGCTTCTACGCCGTGCACAAGGAGCGCGGGTTCTTCAAGGATCTCGTGACCTTCATGACGTCGGGTCCCGTCGTGATCATGTGCCTCGAGGGCGAGAACGCCATGCAGGCGAACCGTGACCTCATGGGCGCCACCGACCCCAAGAAGGCGGCCGCCGGCACCATCCGCGCTGACTTCGCCAAGTCGATCGACGCGAACACCGTGCACGGCTCGGACAGCGTCGAGAACGCGAAGAACGAGATCTCGTACTTCTTCCGCGCGACCGAGCTCTTCTCCTACGCTTGGAAGAAGTAAGCAGTTCGTCAGCCCAGTCACTTCGGCCATCTCCGGCGACCGTCGGGGGTGGCCGTCGTGTTTGCGGGCGTGTTACACGACTTCACCATGCCGTCGGAACGTGTCGATCTCGCCAGTCTTTCCTACGAGGCCCTGCTGGGCTTCGTGACCCAAACGCTGGGGGA
>JAYVNA010000850.1:0-8700 GCA_043758715.1 Archangium sp. | reverse complement strand
CGATCACGCCTGCCTGTACCGATGGAGCCGCGCTCGCGTCCGCCGCCTCTGCATTGTCGATGGCGCCGAGGGTCTCTCTGAGCACGGAGACGACGTCGGGCTCTTGCATTCCTCGACGGTCTTCACGTGAGCAGGCTCGAGAGAAAATTCTGTCCGGCCGCGATGCGCGCCAGGGTCGCTTCGGGATCGAGTGAACCCGGGAGGCACCGCAGTTCGATGGTCGGCTGCTTGGGATATCGCTCCACCAGCCCCAGCAGATTCAAGTCGACCGCGCGATGCAGCCCCGCCAGCAACATGCCCGCGGCGAGCGACTCGAACTTCATGTCATCACTCGCGGCATCCGCGACCCGCACCACGTCCTCCGGAAACGGCCCCAGCTTGCGGCACCGCGAATTGGGCTGCAGCCATGACAACAGCCGCGCGCGGTCCTTCGTCCACGACAGCACCAGCTTGCGCAGCAGCGCGGTCGATCGAAACGGAGCCGCGTCGAAGTGCGCGTGAATCGCCCCCTCGGACGGCACGGTGAAATCGAGTGAGCGCGCGAGCTTCATCACCTTGCGCAGCGTGGGGGCGAGCTCCCTCGGGTTGAGTGGACGCAACACCAGCTCGCAGACCCGCGCGCGCTCGGCAGACACGTGATGCCAACGCACCAGCGGCAAGCCCCAGGGATCGACGAAGCCCTCGTCATCCTCGGTCGCAGCGAAGGTCTTCTTCAGGGCCGCCCATTCGCGACCTTCGGCTCCGCTCGTGAAGGGAGCTTCGCAGCTCCTCTCGACCCAGGCGGCCAATCGCACGTCATCGGTGCGCGCGATTCGCATCGCCTCCGCATCAGGCGCGAGGTCATCGAGGATCGTCGGATCATCGACGACCGACGCGAACCACTTCCCCCGCACCAGCACCTTCGCCGCGGGGCTGAGCTGACAATCAGGGCGCCCATCCGGAAGCGTGCCTTGCCCGTGGTACTTGAACGAAAGACGAAGCGCGCCTCCCGCAAGTTTCGCGAGAGCGCGCGCCAGGTCGAACCGGGTCTTTCCTGGAGGCGCCAACAGCTCCACCTCCAGCCCGACGCGATTCACGGGATCTCGTGGCGATCGCGACCGGCGGTGATGCCCGCGTCAGTCATCATCGAGGTGTAGTCGTTGAGCACCTTGAGCCCCATGTACTGCTTCACTTCGGTGGTGCTGGCGGTCTTGAGGAAGTCGAACTTCTTCTTCGCCTGCTCCACGTCGGCGGCCGAGTACCCCGAGCGCTTGAACGCCGCCATCATGTCCTGGGGATCGAACTTCGAGCGGGTGACGCCCACTTCGCCCAGGATCTCCTCGGTGTGGTTGACGACCTTGAGGCCGATGTACTCCTTGGCCTCGGCGAGGTTCTTGAGGAAGGGCATCTTCTTGAGCGCCTGCTTCGCGTCGGCGTCGGTGTACGGGCTGCGCTGGAACGCCACGGTGCAGTCGTGGTTGTCGTAGCGCGCGCGGGTGATGCCCTGCTGCTGCAGCGGCGCTTCGTTGCGCGTGAGCACGGCGCGGCCGATGTATTCCTTGGCGGCGTCGAGGTTGGGCAAGCCGAACGCCTTCTGCGCGGCCTTCGCGTCTGCGTTGGTGTACGGCGAGTGCCAGAACGCGGTGCGCGCGGTCTTGCTGTCGATCGAACCGCCGCCGACCTGGCCGGTGGCGGGCTTGATCCACCCGGTGCTCGAGGTCGCGGGCTGCGGCTTGGCAGGCGTGGTGGGCTTCTTCGGGGCGGCGGGCTTGGCGACGGCGGCGGAGGTGTTGCGCTGAACCTTGGGCATGTGGAACTCCGGTGTGAGGTGAGCTGATGACACTTCGAGCCAGCCAGCGGCGCAACAGATAGAAGGCGAAAGATGACCTCTCTCGACTCTCAGACGATGAGAACGCTGCAAGAGGGTTTGACGTCCGCGCAGGACGTGTTCGCAGCGCGTTTCCCCGGCGAATCGAGCGCTCGGCAGCCGGTGTCGGTGATCTACGGCGGCGCCCACCTGTTCAAGGCGGAGACCGCGCAAAAGCTCGGCGCCCTCGCCCGGCAGGCGCTGGCCACCTACGCGCCCGACGCCCCTTCGCTGGCCGACGCGCTCGATCTCGACGAGCTGCTGGCGGCCCAGGTGTACCCGCGGCTGGTGGCGAAGCTCGAGCGTGAACCCATCGAAGATCTGCGCATCGACTTCGAAGATGGCTACGGGCATCGCTCCGACGAAGAGGAAGACGGCCACGCGCTCGAGGCCGCTCGCCAGGTCGCGCGGGCTTTTCAGGAAAACCTGCTGCCGCCCTTCTTCGGCATTCGCATCAAGCCGATGTCCGCGGAGCTGGGGGCGCGCGCCATTCGCACCCTCGATCTCTTTCTCACCGAGCTGAAGCGCCCGGTGCTGGTGACCCTGCCCAAGGTGGTCTCGGTCGCGCAGGTGCAGCTGTTCGTCGGGATGCTCGGCGAGCTCGAACGCAAGCTGGGTTTTTCCGCGAAGTCGCTGCGCTGCGAGTTCATGGTCGAATCGGCGCAGGGGCTCATCGATGCCGAGGGCCGCGCGTTGTTGCCGCAGTTGCACGCGGCCGCGGAAGGCCGGCTGCAGGCGGCGCACTTCGGCACCTACGATTACACCGCCTCGCTCGACATCACGGCGGCGCTCCAGGGCATGCAGCACCCCGCGTGCGATTTCGCCAAGGCGCAGATGAAGCATGCGTTCGCGGGCACCGGGGTGTTCCTCAGTGACGGCGCCACCACGCAGCTGCCGATCGTTCCGAACAAGTGGCCTTCGCTCACCGAAGCGCAGCGGGAGGAAAACAGGCGCGTGGTACACGAGTCCTGGCTCGCCTCGTCTGACGACATTCGGCACTCGTTGATGGGCGGTTTTTACCAGGGGTGGGATCTGCACCCCGCGCAGCTGATCGCACGGTACGGCACGGTGTTCTCGTTCTTCCTGGAGAGCCTCGAGTCGGCGACCGAGCGCCTCTCGAACTTCGTCAAGAAGCTGGGGCAAGCCACGGTATCGGGTGACGTCTTCGACGACGCGGCCACCGGTCAGGGGCTGCTCAACTTCTTCCTGCGCGGGCTCGCGTGCGGCGCGCTCACCGAGGAAGAGGTCGCTGCGACCGGCCTCACGCCCGCTGAGTTGCAGAGTCGATCCTTCCTGGTCATCGCCCGGAATCGGCGTGCGATCAGTTAACGTGCACCGCGGGTCGGGGAGGGGTCGATGCGGGCACTGATTTTCGTGGGTGTGATTGCGCTGGGAACGGGGTGTTTCACGCCGGTGTGCGAAGGCCGCTACTGTGACGGCGGTACCGCGGGAGGACGCGCTGGCACCGGCGGCTCGAGCGGAACTGGCGGCTCGAGTGGAACTGGCGGCTCGAGTGGAACCGGTGGCTCTACCGGCACCGGCGGCTTCGGCGGAGGCGTCACCTCGCTCCCCGATGGAGGCCCGACCTGCCCGAACGCGGTCACGGTCTTCGCGACGGCCGCTCAGTGCAATCCCTCGACGTGCTCCGACGGCTGTTGCGATGGCGCGCGTTGCGTTCGCTCCTGTGCCCAGAGTGCATCGCTTTGCGGTGTCTACGCGGAAGCCTGCGGAGGCTGCGCCGCGCCGGGCCGGTGCGATCGCGGCGTATGCCGGGGTTCGCCCAGCTGCTCGGGCTGCCTGAACACCGATATCTGCAATTCGGGCACGCTGCCGCAGTCGTGCGGCACGGGCTCCGGCGGTTGTCAGCTCTGCCAGGGTTGCGTGAACCAGCAGTGCGTGATGACCGCCGTGCGCATCGGCGATGCGTGCGGGGCTGATGCCGACTGCGCCGCCGCGGGACGGGGTGCTTTCTGCCGGCACCAGACCAGCCCCGGCGGCCTCGCGTACCCCGGAGGCTTCTGCACCATGCACTGCGAAGGCACCTGGCAGGCCTGCAGCGGCGACAGCGCCTGCGTCTCGTTTCCCACGCGTTTCGGCGAGAGCTCGCGGCTCTGCGTGCCGAACTGCACGCCGCCCAACAACACCTGCCGACCGGGCTACGCCTGCTACGCCGGCCTGAGCTGGAACGGCCAGTCTCAGTGTTGGATCGCGCCCGCGCCCGCGCTCGTCGGGGTCGCCCCCATCGGTTCTCCGTGCATCGACGACGGCGACTGCGGCATGGGGCGGCGGTGCCTGAGGCCGTTCCTTCCGCCTGACTACCGGCTCAACGGGTACTTCGGTGGCTACTGCACCGCCACCTGCACCGCGGGAACGGCCTGCGGCAGCGGCACCGACGTCTGCGTGACGGAGCTCTTCGCGACCCCGGTGGGCAACGCGAGCATCGACGCCTGCAAGGCGGGCTGCACGGCGCCTGGTTTCCAGGGCGAGTGCCGCACCGATTACCTCTGCCAGAGCTCGCCCACCGGAAACTGGTGCGCGCCGAGTTGCCTGTTCCGGCCCTGCGCCACCGGCACGATGTGCAACTACGACACGGGCCTCTGTCAGTGAGCTGATGCGGGTGGTTGTGCGAGCGCGGTTCGCTCGACTACAGGCGTGGCATGCGACGTCTTCTCGCGATGGTGCTGCTCTTCGCCGCCTGCAATCCGGCCTCGAAGCTCTCGATTGCGGTGGGCGTCGACACTGACCCGCAGACGTTGCCGCGCTACACGCCGCGATGGGCGTTCGAGCCGTGGATCAGCAAGGACATCTCCACCGGGCCCGACACCTACGACTTCGTCGACGGCTTTCAGTCGCGCGACATTCCCGTGGGCGTGGTGGTGCTCGATAGTCCCTGGGAGACCAACTACAACACCCTCGTCCCCAACCCGACTCGCTACCCCGAGTTCCCCAGGCTGGTGAGCGATCTGCGAGTGCGCGGGGTGCGGGTGGTGTTGTGGACCACGCCGATGATCAACGAGGCCTCGTTCGACGCCGAGGTCGGTGGTGATCGCTACATGGGTGCGGCGGCGAATTACGGAGTGGCCAAGCGCAACGGCTACTTCGTCAACGGCGGCGCGCTGGAGACGTGGTGGAAGGGGCAGGGCGCGGCGATCGACTTCTTCAACCCCGACGCGGTGAAGTGGTGGCGCTCGCAGCAAGACCCGCTGCTCGACGTGGGCATCTCGGGGTGGAAGCTCGATTTTGCCGAGAGCTACATCACCACCCAGCCAATTCAGACCGCGGCCGGCTCCAAGCCACTGCAGGAATATTCGGAGGCGTATTACCGCGACTTCCTCACGCACGGGCTCAAGCGCAAAGGCCGCGACGAGTTCCTCACCATGGTGCGGCCGTACGACAAGTCGTACGTGTTCGAAGGCCGCTTCTTCGCGCGGAAGGAAAACGCGCCGGTGGGCTGGGTGGGCGACAACCGGCGTGACTGGGTCGGGTTGCAGGACGCGCTCGATGAGATCTTCATCAGCGCCCGCGCGGGGTACGTGGTGCTCGGCAGCGACATCGGCGGGTACCTCGACATCGATGACGTGAACATGTCGATTCAGGTGCCCTTCAGTTTGGTGAACTTCACCCGCTGGGTGGCGGTGGGCGCGATGACGCCGTTCATGCAGTTGCATGGGCGCGGGAACCTGACGCCGTGGTCACTGGGTGATCCCACCGTCGCGAGGTATCGGTACTGGGCGAAGCTGCATCACCAGTTGGTGCCGTTCATGTTCAGCATCGCGGAGTCGGCGTACGCGGGCGGTCCGGTGCCGATTCAGCCGGTGGGCGTGCAGGCGAGCTGGTCTGGCGATTACCGGTACGTGCTCGGTGATTCGTTTCTGATCGCTCCGATTCTCGACGACAGCGGCGTGCGTGATGTCGCGTTGCCGGCGGGCTCGCGGTGGATCGATTGGTGGTCGGGCGCGGTGCACGACGGCGGCAGCACGCTGACCGCGTATGACTCGACTGATCTCTCGCGCATTCCGATGTTCGTGAAGGAAGGCGCGGTGATTCCGTTCGACGTCAGTGATGACTCGACTGCGCTGGGCTCGACGTCTTCAGCGGGCCGGCTCACCGTGCTCGCGTATCCGTCGACGGTGCGCACCACCTTCATCGTGCACGACACCGACGGGCTGACCACTGAACTCGGCGCCGTGCGTGATGGCTCGAGCACGACGCTGACGTTCAGCCGATCACCTGGGGGCGTGGTCGCACGCGTGTGGACCGAGTCGCGCGTGGTGACCTCGGTCACAGGCCTCACCGAACAGCCGACGCGCGCGGCCTTCGATGCCGCCGCCAGCGGGTGGTTCAAGGACGGCAGCTCCACCTGGGTGCGCGCCGCCGCCGGCGTGACGGAGCTGCGCCTGTCGCACTGAGTCACGCTGCCTGCCCTGCGCCGCGTGAGGTGAGCTCGAGGCGCCCATGGCGGCGCAGCCTCAGCGCATTCAAGATCTGGCGATGTGGCAGGCCGACGGAACGATGGTGCCGGTAGCGTCTCCCAGCGCGAAGAGGTGGCTCGCATTCTGGGGCGGGTGCTGCCGGCCGCTGGAAGAGCACGATGGTCACCGCCGCCACTCCCATCACGATGGCCAGTGCCCCGACGAACTCGTGCGCGTGCATGTTCGGAGTTACCCGCCTCGCGTGGCCAGCGCTGCGGAGTGCGAGAGCGAACGACCGTCGTCCGTCATCCACGTCGCGGTTCCGATCTCGAAGCCGAGGTTGCCAGAGAAGATACTGCCCTCGTTCGGCTTCCTGGCCAGCGCCCGGTAACCGAACTGACCAGGGTGCGCTCTGGTACAGCATCGCCTGGACCCGCTCGAGCTTGTTCGCCGGACTCCCGGCGATGTTGTCGGGCGGATGAGCGACGCACTCAGCGAGCGAGAGAAGGCCACCACCCGAGCTCGCGATGACGTTGCCTTTCGTGATGCCGTCGGCGCAGCCGCGAAAGCTGAACCCGCATTTCCGGTGGCTGAAGACCTCTCCGCGGCGGTGCGGGAGATCGCGCGGCTTCTGAACAAAGAGCCGCGCGGCCCTGGCTTTTAGCGAGCCGTGCAGACGAAGAGTCGACCCTTCGTGAAGCACGGGCCGGCTCCGCACGCCGCGAGCGTTCCATCAGCGGCCACCTCGTATGAGCTGACCGCCACGCACGTCGAGGCCAGGGTCGTGCACGCCGACCCTGCGCCTGCAAACGAGACCGATGAACACGATGGGTCAGGCACGCCCGCGCAGCTCTGCGTGCTCGGGTAGCCACACTGGCCGGCGCCCGGGCCCTTCGACACCCACACCTGGCCTCCCGGAATGCAGGCGTAGATGTCCCGATAGAGGTCAGACGACGTGCCGGTCACGCAGCGATCGCCGAACGCGCAGCCTGCTGCCCCGGTGCAGGTGGGGAAGTTCAGGGGAGCCGGCCCGGTGGGGCCGCAGTTGAACTCGGTGCCGTTCGAGGCCACCTGCGGGTTGGTGCCGCACACGCCGTTGTACAGAAAGGCCGGCGAGGTGACGCAGGTGCCCGTGCTCGTGCATGTGCCCGCGCCGTTCGCCGTCGAGCACGCGAACCCAGCACCGCGGATGAAGTCGGCAGGGCAGGTGGCCGTGGCGCCGTCGCAGGACTCCGGAGGGTCGCAGGTGGCGTTGCCGCTCGACCCGCGGCACTGGACGCCCGCCGGCTTCGCGCGGTTGACGCAGGTCCCCGAGCCGCTGCACGTGTCGGGTGCGTCGCAGTCGAAGGACGACTGAGAACCGCAGGCGACGAGCGTCGACGCGAAGGCGTCCGCCGGGCACGACACGGAAGCCCCCGTGCAAAACTCGGCGGGGTCACACGTGGCGTCTGCGCCCGCCGCGCGGCACTGCACGCTCGCGCTCTTGACGCGAGCCACGCACGCCCCAGCGCCATCACAGGTGTCGGGTGCGTTGCACCCGGTCGCGTCTGGCGAGCCGCACGCGGTGCTGCTCGGCGCGACCGCGTTGAGGGGGCACGCGGCCGAAGCGCCGGTGCAGAGCTCTGCCGGGTCGCAGGTCGGGTCGGCACCCGCGGCCCGGCATTGCGTCGACGGCGACGAGAGCTGGTCGGCAGGGCAGGTGACGCTGCTGCCTGTGCAGTTTTCCGCGGGGTCGCAGACACCGGTCGACGTGCGACACACGGTGCTCGCCGCCTTGAACTGGCCCGCGCCGCTCGCCGGCACGCAGCGGCTCGAGCCTGTGCTGCAGTCGATGACGCCGTTCTCGCAGAGGTTCGCCGTGCTGCACGCCACGCCGGGGGTGCACGCGCCGATGCCGCCGTCGCCGTCGCAGAACGACGAGGTGTCGACCTGCACGCCCGCGTCGACCCTCGCGACGACGGTGCACACCGGGCCCCCGCTCGCGCAGGCGGTCGAGGCGATGAGGCAGGCTCCCGCATCGCAGGCCGCGTTGAGCGCGCAGCTCACCAGGCCTCCGTCGCCGTCACACACCGCTGCGGGCGTGACTTGAACGCCGAGCGCGACGTTGCCCGACGCCGTACACACTTCAGCTCCGGTGCTGCACACCGTGGCCGCGACGCGACAGGCTCCCGCGTCACAGGCGGCGCCCACCTGGCAGTTGATGCAGCCCGCGTCAGGAGCGCACACTTGATTCGCACCACACGTCGCCCCCGGCGGGCGAACTCCGCTGACCGTGCACTGCGCGCCCCCGTCGGCGCACGCCAGGCTTCCGGTGAAGCACGGGCCCGTCGACGGTGAGCAGACCGCGCCGACCGTGCACGCCTGGCACTGGCCGTCGAAGGTACAGAAGCTCGCCGTGTCACACTGGGTTCCCACCGGGGCCCGGCCCATCGATTGGCAGAC
>JAYVNA010000849.1:0-8712 GCA_043758715.1 Archangium sp. | reverse complement strand
CGCCACCTCGCGCAGCGTCGAAAGCGCATACGCGTCGAGTGTCGAGCGACCGACTTCGAAGAAGATCGCCTGTTCCGCCAGGGAAACGGAGCGAAACGACGCGCTGGGATCGACCGAACCCGCTTCGGGGCAACCGTCGCCGTCTTCGAAGCCGTCGTAGTCCTCAGCTGCAAGCGGGCATTGATCCTTCTCGTCGCGAATTCCGTCAGCGTCGGCGTCGGTCTCGGGGCAACCATCGGCATCGGCGATACCGTCCATGTCTTCGGGCTGACGCGAGCACGCGTCGCGGGCATCAGGCACGCCGTCCTGGTCGTCATCGGGGTCCGGGCACCCATCGCCGTCTTCGAACCCGTCGCGATCTTCGGCGACCGTCGGGCACTTGTCGGCCTCACCCAGCACGCCGTCACGATCGACATCGAGATCGACCGGAGGCGGGGCGGGCTTGTCGAACAGCCCGCGCGCACCGAGGGCGAGCTGCAACCTCCAGCGAGGCGTCACGCCATCGTCGATCGGCGCAACCCCGACGCCGAGATCCGCGAAGAACAGCTCGTGCAGGTACCTCGCGCCTCCGAGCACCTCGAGCGACGCCCGGCCCGGAGTGGTCTGCAGCGCTGCGGCCCCGAGGTTCACCTGCGTCACCACGTCTGCGTGGAGTTGAACGGCGGTTAACGCCGGGAGATGGTCTCGTCTTCCTGCGCGAAGGGCTCGAACACTCTTTCGCGCGCGTCGGCAGAGATGCCGGGCCCGGTGTCGCGCACGCAGCAAATGACTTCGACGAGGCCGGCACTCACCGCCCTGGTGCTCAGCGTGAGCACCACTTCCCCCGTGGAAGTGAACTTGAGCGCGTTCGACAGCAGGTTGGTCAGCACCTGGCGCAGGCGCGGTCCATCGGTGCGCAAGAAGGGCAGGGCGGCATCGAACTCGGTGCGCAGCTCGAGCCCTCGTTCACGCGCGCGCAGCGAGAACAAGGTGAACAGATCTCCACCCAGCTGCAGCAGATCGACGTCGAGCACTTCGGCCCGCGCGTGTTGGGAGCCGAGTCGTTCGAAGTCGAGGATCTCGTCGACCACTTCGGAGAGCGCAGCCCCGCTTCGCCGTGCGATCTCGAGCAGGCTCCGGGTGTTCGGGTCGAGCGTGCCATCCATCGCGAGCTCGGTGGCGCCGAGGAGCCCGAAGAGCGGCGTGCGCACCTCGTGGCTCATGCGGGCGAGGAAATCGGCCCGGGCCCTGGCGAGGGCATCGGCTTCGTCGATGGCGCGGCGCTGCGCGCTGACGTCGCGAAAGAGCAGCACCTCGCCCGTCGCGCCGCCTCCGGTCACCTCCGAGCGCCCGATGGAAAAGGTGCGCCCGTCACGCGTGAACTCGCCGCTTGCAGTCGCGAGCCCCAGCTCCTCGAGCGTCCGCCCCGGCAGCGACGAGAGCGGGCGCGCGATCAGCGTGGCCATCGCGGCGTTGGCATCGAGCACCCGGCCCTTGCCGTCGACGACGATGACCGCGTCGCTGAGCATCTCGAAGACGCGGTTGCGCGCGACCGGCACCAGCTCGAGCATGCCTTCGCGGGTCAGGGCGATTCCCCAGAGCACCGCGGTCACCCCGTAGGCGATCGGCGTCAGATCGAGCGCGGGATCAGGGGCGAGGCCCAGCAGGTAGATCGCGTTCGCGGCCCAGGGAGCGAGGGTTCCTGCAAACAACAGGCGGGCCTGCCGGCGGCGCAGCAACGTCCCCTGGAAGATCTCCAGCGCGTAGAGCACCGAGACCCCGGCGGCGAGCAGATAGGCGACGGGGACGTACGCCCAGAACGCCGGGCCGGCCACCGCGTGCCTCATCAAGAAGCCATCGCGGGGTGAGAGCTCGGTGGAGATCTCCGCGAGGTGGTGGAAGCGGTTGGTGAGGAACAACGCGAGCAGCAGCAGCGCGGGCACGTTGAGCCACCACCCGCGCTTGCCCTCGAGCCAGGTGCGGCCGGTGAAGGTGACCGCGAACCGAATCGACGCGGTAGGGGTGAAGAGGAAGCCCAGGTACACGAAGAAGAGGCCTGTATTTTTACCCTCCAGCGTGGCGGCCGAGAGGTCCCAGGTGGTGCCCAGCCCGTGCAAGCCGATGAAGAGGCAAACGGTCAGAAACTCACGGCTTCCGGGCACGGGCGCGCGTCGCCAGACCCACCAGGAGGCGAGGAGCGTGGTGAGCGTCGCGAGGGCGACGGCCGGCGCGTAGGGATTGAACTGCCACATCGCGCGCCACTCTAACGGGGAGGCTGCCGGGGTCACCTCGTCCGAACGCGCCTTTGACGGCCCGCGGATTCTCGTGAAGTCAAGTACTTGCCGCCCCGGAGGAACGCTGCCGGCCCGGTTTATGGGGACAAGCGATCCACTCTGTCTCGCTGGGGCAATCAGACCTCCGGGGGCTGAACGTGACGCAAACATTGCAGCGAATGGTGTGGGTGGGGTTGGGGTTGGTGGCTGCAATTGCGACGGGGCAGGCCCCCGCGCTCCCCGCGCAAGGGCTTGATCGGTTCGTCCTGGTGCCCGGCGCCGGACCCCTCGTGGGCGGCGACGCCCGGAGTGTCGGCCGGCTCAAGTTCAGGATCGCGCTGGCGATGCACTACGAGCGATCGCCCCTGCAACTCGCCATCACCGACGGTGCTGATCGCAGCACCCGCGACGTCATCGGCCATCGGCTCCAGGCGCACCTGGTCGGTGTGGTCGGCGTGCTCGATTGGCTCGACCTTCAGGTCCAGCTCCCCGTGACGCTGCTGCAGGCGGGCGAAGACCTGCAGCCGTTTGGGGTGACTTCTCCGGCGAGCTTCGGGCTCGGCTCGCCCGTCATCGGGGCTCGCGCGGCGCTGTTGTCGACTTCGCGCGCTGCACCGGTCGATCTGGCGTTCCAACTCGGAGTCTCCCTGCCCCTCGGCACCGCGGCGGCGCTCACCGGTGGCCGCTTGAGCGTGATGCCTTCCCTTCACATCGGTCGCAGCTTCGACCTGCTGCATCTGACCGGCGCGGTCGGCGCGGCCATCGAAGGTGCCACCGCGGTAGGCACCCAGCGCCTCGGCAGCCAGTTCGAGCTCACCGCCACCCTCGGCGTGGGCCGCACCGTCATCGGCGAGCTCACCTCGCGCAGCATCTTTTCGCTCGCCGGCGCCGTGCCGACCAGTGAGCTGCTCATCGGGGGCCGGGTGCTCGCGCTCGAGCCGTTCGACTTCTTCCTCACCGGCGGGCCGTCGTTCGGCAACGCGCCGGGCACTCCGGCCTTTCGCGTGCTGGCGGGCATCGGGGTGGGCAATGCCTACCATCACGAGCCGCCTGACCCGTGCCTGAGCGAGAACCACCAGCCCGCGCAGTGCCCGCTGCTCGACGACGACAAGGACACCATTCCCAACGGCGTCGATCGCTGCCCGTTGGAGGCGGAAGATCGCGACGGCTTCCAGGACACCGACGGCTGCGTCGATCCCGACAACGACGCTGACTTCATCGCCGATGCGCAAGACCGCTGCCGCGACGTGCCGGGTGTCGCCGCGTACCAGGGCTGCCCCGTTCCTGATGCCGATCACGACGGCGTGCTCGACGCAGACGACGCGTGCCCGAATGAACCGGGGCCTGTCGATCGCAAGGGCTGTCCCTTCCGTGATGCGGATCGCGACGGTCTGGAAGATGCGATCGATGCGTGCCCGCAGGAAGCGGGCCTTCCCGAGCTCAAGGGCTGCGCGCCGAAAGATCGCGATGCCGACACCGTGTTCGATCACCTCGACAACTGCCCCGACGAGAAGGGCCTGCCGGAGAACCAGGGCTGCCCCGCGAAGAAGAAGCAGTTGGTGGTGATCACCAAGGAGCGCCTGGTGATCAAGGACAAGGTGTACTTCGCGACCGGCAAGGCCACCATTCTGCCGCGCTCGTTCCCGCTGCTCGATCAGGTCGCCGACGTCATCAACGGCCACCCCGAGCTCCAGCGCATCGTGGTCGAGGGTCACACGGACAGCGTGGGCAAGGCCGACAAGAACCGCGTGCTCTCCCAGAATCGCGCGGACTCGGTGATGAAGTACCTCAAGGCGAAGGGCGTCACCGCAGACCGGCTGACGGCGCGCGGCTACGGGCCCGATCGCCCCGCTGAGACCAATGACACGCCGGCCGGCCGCGAGATGAACCGCCGGGTGGAATTCACGTTGTCCAACGAAAACGAGTCGGGGAGCACGCGATGAGGACGGGGTCGATGAGGGGTCTTGGGATCGTGGTGTTGCTGGCGTTGTCGTGCAGCGAGACGTTTCAACCTTCCGCGGGGGTGGCGGTGGTGCGGCAGTCGCTGGCCACCAGCTTCGCGACCGGCTCGTTGATCATCCCGATGGACACGACGTTCCAGGACGACGGGATGATCAAGGCGTACGGGCTCGTCTACGCCCTGCTGCGATCGGGCGTACCGGTGCACTGGGCGGTGAAGGAGGCCAAGGCGAACCAGGCCAGCGACTTCACCGCGAGCGCGCGTGACCTCGTCTCGATGCAGGTGCTCACCAACACCAACTACCGCGGTGGCCCCTTCATCATCGATCAGCCGCAGCGTGCGCAGGCGCTCCCGATCATCGCCGCGTGGCAGACCGCCAACCCCCAGGTGGTGGTGCACGACGCCACCGCCGCCTTCAGCGCCGACATCAAGCTGGTGCTCCGCGCCGCGCCCCGGGTGGGCGTGTTTCTCGATGGCAACGAGCTCATCGCCTTCCGGGTGCTCAACGCCGCGGGCATTCTCGATTCGGCCGGGCAGGCCTGGCCGGCAGCGTCCGCCGCCACCTACCCCACGAACGTCGACGTGCTGAGCAGCGCGCAGGTGCGCGGGCCCACCAACGGAGCCGGCACCGATGGCGCGCTGCTTCGCGCCGATGGGACGCCCGCGTGGCAC
The DNA here is from genome assembly GCA_043758715.1 of Archangium sp. Lineage (GTDB taxonomy): Bacteria > Myxococcota > Myxococcia > Myxococcales > Myxococcaceae > Archangium_A. The sequence continues at coordinate 3,828 of JAYVNA010000849.1, read as the reverse complement.
TTCTTGATCTCGATGCACTACGACTCGCCCGACACGGAGGTGGTGCGCGAGGTTCGTCAGTGGCTCACCGCCAGCCCCCTGGCGCACGCGTACATGCAGTGCTCCGCGGTGACCGCGTTCGAGAACGACACCAACGGCCGCTTCCTCACCACCCTGGGCGTGCGGCAGGAGACCGACACCACCTGCGTGCTGATTATTTGTCAGACAAACAATCGCAACCCGCCGAACCCCGTGGTCAATCGCCTGCCCAGTTCGGAGTTCAACCAATACGACAACGGCATCACGATCGATCAAGGCGCGCTGCAGTCGATGGGCCTCGCACCGGGAAGCGCGTTGCGCGCGGGCGTGGAGGTGCTGCTCGCAGGCGCCGCCACCGGCGACAACCGCATGGCCTACGTGCACGGCTCGATGGACGGCAACGCGGCGCGCGGCCAGGTCAGCTATCTGGTCGGGCACGACTATTCGACGACGATGCCGATCAGCACCCACCCGCTCACGAATGGTTCGCGTCTGCTGCTCGACTCGATGTTCGCCTCCAGCCTCACCGCAATTCAGGGCCAGCCGAACGTCACGCTCACCAAGAGCGGCCCCACGCTGACCAGCGCGAACACGCTGACCTGGACCATCGCGTACCAGAACACGGGCACCGGCATCGCGGAGGACGCGGTGATCAAAGACACCCTTCCTGCGGGCACCACGTTCAGCAGCGCGAGCAGCCCGGGCACGCTGACGGGCAACGTCGTGAGCTGGCCGCTGGGCACGCTGATCGCCGGTGAATCTGGCTCGGTGACGGTGAGCGTCGAGGTGGGCGCCGACGGCGTCTACGCCAACAACGCGAAGCTCGAGTATCGCGTCGGTCTCACGCCCGGAGTGGTGACGAGCAACACCGTCAACACCACCCGCGACGCGACCGCTCCTGACACCACCTTGCTCACCACGCCTCCGGCGATCACCAACGCCACCACGGGGACCTTCACGTTCTCCGGCACCGAGACGGGCACCTTCCAGTGCAGCCTCGATGGCGCGGCGTTCGCGGTGTGTACGAGCCCCCGGGCGCTGACCAGCTTGAGCGAAGGCAGCCACACCTTCCGGGTGCGCGCAGTCGATGCGGCGGGCAACGCGGACGCCACTCCGGCGGCCTTTACCTGGGTGGTCGATCTCACCGCGCCTGCGGCTCCGGTGATCTCTCAGCCGAGCGCTGGCGGCACCACCAGCCCGCGTCCTGCGATCAGTGGGCTGGCCGAACCGGGCAGCTCAGTCGAGGTTCGGGTCGATGGCGTGCTGGTCGCGACCGTGCCCGCGGATCCTTCGACGGGCGCGTGGTCGTACACGCTGACCGCTGGGCAGGCGCTGGGCAACGGGGCGCACTCCGCTTCGGCCATCGCCGTTGATCCCGCGGGCAATCCGAGTGTCGCGAGCACGCGCGCGTTCAACGTCGACACCACGCAACCGCTTTCGCCGATCATCACTTCGCCTGCGAACGGCACGGCCATCAACACCACCACGCCCCTGGTCGTCGGCACGGCTCCCGCGACTTCCACGGTGCGCGTGTTCGTCGATGGTGTGCTGGTCGGCACCGTCGTCAGCGATGCAGCTGGCGCCTGGCAATACCAACTCACCGCCGGTCAGGCGTTGAGCGTCGGTGCGCATGAGTTGAGCGCGCGCACGGTCTCGGTCACGAACGTCGAGAGCGCGCCTGCGATCTCGCTCGTCACCGTCGACCTCACGGCGCCGGCCGCTCCGGCCATCACCGCGCCGACCTCGGGGCAAAAGGTCAACTCCAGCTCGCCCATCGTGAAAGGCACTTCGGAGCCTTTCGCGACCATCAGCGTCACCCTCGATGCGAATGCGCCCCTCACCACGGTGGCCGACGCGTCCGGTGCGTGGTCGTTGCAGCTGACCGGCGTGAGCGAGGGCAACCACCAGGTGGCGGCTTCGGCTCGCGACACCGCGGGGAACCTTGGCCCCTCGAGCGCGGCAGTGCCGTTCGTGGTCGACACCACTGCGCCCGTGGCGCCGGTGCTGCTCACTCCGACCGCGGGTCAGGCACTGAGCACCGCGCGCCCGGTCATCTCGGGCACGAGCGAAGCGGGAGCGACCGTCGAGGTCTTCGTCGATGGCGTGCTGGTCGGATCGACGCTCGCCAACGGGTCAGGGAGTTGGGCGTTCACGCCCACCGTCGACGTGGTGGAAGGCTCGCATGTGGCGACGGCTCACGCGGTCGACGCAGCGGGAAATCGCTCGGTGGAATCGCAGCCGCGCGCCTTCACGATCGATCAAACGGCCCCGGCGGCGCCTAAAATTCTTTCGCCGACGGGAGGGTCACTGACGCGTGATTCGAGGCCCGCCATCACCGGCACGGCCGAGGCCGGCGCGATTGTCACGGTGACGATTGATTCAGTGGTGGTGGGGACTGCCACCGCCGATGCGCTCGGCTCGTGGAGCTTCGTGCCCGCGTCGGCGCTCAGTGACGGCACGCACTCCGTGAGCGCGCATGCGACCGATGCGGCGGGGAACAATGGTGCGCAATCGGCCAGCGTGATGTTCGGTGTCGACACGGTGGCCCCGGCGGCGCCGGTGATCATCACGCCCACCAACGGTGGGACGACCTCGAATCCCGCGAGCTTCTCGGGGACTGCGGAGCCCGGCGCGTTCGTCAGCGTGGTGCTCGATGGTGTCGTCGTCGCGACGGTGTTGACGGACGCGAGCGGCAACTGGCGGTTCGATTCTGCTGCGCCGATTGCTGATGGTGCGCACGTGGTGAACACGGTCGCGGTGGATCGCGCTGGCAATACCAGCCCGGCTTCACCAAACGTCTCGTTCACCACCGTGTCGCCTGCTGCCGATGGCGGCGTCGACGCAGGTGGCGATGCGGGGACTGGCGATGCGGGCGTCAGCGACGCCGGAGTGACTGACGCGGGCATCACGGACGCGGGCATCACGGACGCGGGCATCACCGACGCAGGCATCACTGATGCGGGCATTGCCGACGCAGGCATCACCGACGCGGGGATGAATGACGCAGGTGTGAGCGACGCCGGCATGGGCGACGGAGGCGTCCGCGATGCGGGGAGCGCGGAGGCATTCGACTACGTCGGCGGCGGTTGTGGATGCTCGAGCGTCAGCGGCGACATGCCGTGGCTGCTTGCTCTTGGTGTCGCGCTGCTTCGGCGGCGCGCGAGCAGGAAGGTGTCCCCTTCCGATCCAGCCCGCACGGTTTGAACAAGTGACGCGTCCTCCCAGGGCCGGGCGTGCCATTCTTGGCGTCGCTCGTCTTCCTGGGAGATCGCCTCATGTCTCGTACGCTCATCGTGTGTTGCCTGGTGGTGGCGTTCAGCGCCTGCGTGGAGCCTGTAACGAAGTACGCTTGTTCGGCCGATCGCTCGTGCCTGTCCGGGAAGCAGTGCTGCGCTGACGGCTTCTGCGCGGAAACGTGTGAAGCCAACGGCGGCGGGGGCGGGACAGCGACCGGCGGTGGCTCAGCGACCGGCGGCGGTTCAGCGACCGGTGGCGGTTCAGCGACCGGTGGCGGTTCAGCGACCGGCGGGGGCGGCGGGAGCGGGGTGGACGGGGGCTGTGCTGCGATGGAGGCCGAGTACCTGCTCGCGGTCGATCAAGCGCGCATGTGCAACCCGAACTCGTTGGTGAACCCCTGCACCGAGACCCAGCCGATGGTGATCGTCTGCGGGTGTCCCACGTTCATCAACGCCGGCTCAGGTGGCCCCCTGGTCAGGCTTGATCCGCGATCGTGATGGCGAGCGACGGCATGCTGGTTGAACTGCCGCCAAAACAAGAGGCCGAGACGAAAGACACACAGCGTCTGAGCCG
>JAYVNA010000848.1:0-2788 GCA_043758715.1 Archangium sp. | reverse complement strand
GTGCTTCACCCCGCCGAAGTGCGGCACGTTCGGGTGGCTGATGAGCGCGATCGACATCACCGCGTTCGCCGCCAGGATGAACTCGTACCCGCTCGACTGGCGCTTGAACGCGCGCACGCAGAACCAACCAAAGCCGAAGATCATCGCCACGAAGATCGGCGAGGGCACCGTCAACCCCGTGACGTTCACCACGTAGAGCAGGGGGAAGGGCGGGGCCCGCAGCAGCTCACCTAAGTAGAACCAGGTGTAGTGATTGTGGGTGAGGTGAAACGCGAGGTACCAGGCGGTGCGATCGACCGGGTGGTGCCAGAGATAGGGCCAGTGCAGGTAGAAGATCGTCGGCCCGAGAATCGCCATCGCCACCAGCGGAGCGATGGTGCGGAAGGCCTCGACGTTCACCGTGCTCAGCCGCCACGTGAGCCACGCGCCGACCCCGCAGATGATGACGAAGAGCCCGAACTGCGGGCTCTGCAGCTCGAAGCTCGATTGGAACTTCTGCGGCCCCAGGGTGGCGACCATCACGCCGTAGAGCAGCGCTCCGAAGACGAACACGCCGTTGATGCCGAAGAAGAGCCCACGCGCTTCGGGGCTGGGCTTCGTCAGCTGCCAGCCGCGCCACAAGATGAAAGGAACCAGCGTCACCGGAATGAACCAGGCGTTGTGTTTGGCGCCCAACGCCGCGCCGAACGCGAGGCCGGTGTAGAGCCACCAGCGCGGTTTCTCGAGCGCAGCGACGAAGCAATAGATCGTCAGCACCCACATGGTGGCGATCGGCACGTCGAAGCACGCGAGGTGGCTGTGGAAGAACTGCCGCGGCACCAGCAGGAAGGAGGTCGCCGCGAAGGTCGACGCGCCCTGGCCCCAGAGCCGCCGCGAGAGCCCGAAGATCAACGGCAGCATCCACGCGGCGAAGATGAACGCGGGCAGGCGGAAGGCGGCAGCTGGCCGCAGCAGCCCGAGCTTCTCGTGGAAGACCACGTACGAGATCCCGAACAAGTTCTTCATCAACGCCGGGTGCTCGTGATTGAACTCGTAGAACTGCGTGATGCCCGCGTCGCTGAGGGCCTGCGTCGGTGAAGAGAGCAGCAGCTGGAACCAACGCCCGTGGCTCTCGGCGGCGTGAAAGTAAACGCTCTCGTCGCGGCCGAAACCGACGTCCTTCTCGGTGGCCAGCAGCAGCAGGAAGGCAGCGAGGAAGAGGGTCCACGCGATGCGGCGATCGCTCCAGGGCTTCATGGCGATCTCCTCGAGCCCGTCATCACCACGCACACCACGCGCGCCGCGGGGTTCGCCGCCGCCAGGGCGATGCGCACGCGCGCACCTTCCGGCAGGGCAGGGCCCTCGAGCCGATGCATCAACTCGTCACCGACCGGCAGCTCGAGCGTCTGCACCTGGCCGTTGACCTCGAGCCACACCGTCGAAGGGGTGATGTTGTCGCGGTAGGCGCCGTATTCCCAGATGTAGCCCGCGGTCAGCGAGCTCACGTCGGCAGCGGTCGCGGTGAACTCCACCACCACGCGCGTCGAGCTGCCCGGGGCTTCCAGCTTGAGGCAGGAGTACGGCGCGAAGTGCACCTCGTGCCATTCCTTCGCCACGATCTTGTTGTTGGGGCAGCGATAGCCCGCGCCGTTCCAGGTGCAGGGCTGCCGGTTGCCGTCGGGTGACTCGAGGTAGACCTGCGCTGCGCCCGTGCCGGCCACGTCGGCCGCATCGACGGTCAGCGGGTGATGACGGCCGTTCTGGTACAGCCGAAGCCGCAGGTTGCCGAAGCGGCGCTCTTCACCCAGCGGCGTACGGGCCGGGGAAAAGGCCTTCTCGAACTCACCCATGCCGGCGTTCGGTTGGCGCGGCTCGGAGAGCACCCAGATGCGCGGGTAACGCTCGAGGGCGTCGGAGTCGCTGCCCTGGTAGCCGACGACGGGAATTCCTTCGGGCACGTAGATGCGGGCGCGCTCGGTCCACCAGGGGGCGAGGAGGACGACGTCGCCAGGCTGGCGTTCAGCGGCGAGCACGGTCCCCAACGACTGGTAGTCGCTCTCGGCCACGTGCGTGGTGGGGAGCCAGAGCTGAAAGACCAACGCGAGAAACGCGACTGCGGCGAGGACCAGCCCCTCTCCCCCGCGGGGAGACGGAGACGGTGATGTCACTGGCTGTGTCACGACTTCGTCGTGCGGATCTTCGCGTCGCTCGAGTCGCGGCAGTACGTGCAGAAGCTCGCCTCGCCCAGGGCGTACGACGGCGTCCACTGCGGGTACATCGCGCAGCGCGGGTCGAGGCAGTGGTGCAGCCCGTAGGTGTGACCGACTTCCTGCATCGCGTAGCGCGCGAGCAGCTTCACGTTGTCGGCCGCCAGGTTCTTGATGGTCGCGGTGGTGACGACCGCCTTCTGCTGGCCGTAGCGCGACAGCCCGTAAGTGGGCGCTTCACCCGACACCAGCTTGCGCGGGGCGAGCTTGCGGTTGGTGAGGAAGAGCACCTTGTCGTCCGAGAGCGCCTGGACCTTCGGCATCGCGTCGAGCAACTTGTTGGCGTCGTACGGCTCCTGTTGGCCGTGCGGCACGGTGACGGCGCCGCTGTGTTCGGTACCCACGCCGAACGCCGTGTACAGCGACTTGGACAGCGCCTTGAGCAGCGCGGGATCGAACTCGTCGAGCGTGAAGATGCGGATCACGATGGGGCTCCCTTACTTCGCCTTGGGCGGACGGCCGCGCTTCTTGGGCGGCGGAGGCGGCTCAGTGACCGCGGGCTTCGGCTTCGGAGGACGGCCGCGCTTCTTGGGCGGCGGCGG
>JAYVNA010000847.1:0-2795 GCA_043758715.1 Archangium sp. | reverse complement strand
CGGAAGTTCCCATCGAGGAAGATCTCATCCTGCGTGAAGAGCACGTGGTGGTGGAACGCATCGCGGTGGACAAGCCGGCGACGGAAGCTGACCTGGGGGCCTTCAAAGAAGGCTCGACCGAGATCAGAGAGCGCGCCGAAGAGGCGGTCGTCTCGAAGACCGCCCGGGTCGTCGAAGAAGTGCGCGTCGGCAAGGAAGTCAGCGAGCGGCGGGAGACCATTCGAGAGACGGCGCGGCGCACGGATGTTGAAGTGAAGCGCACGGGCAACGACGAATACCGCCAGCACTGGCAGCAGAACTACGCCAGCCAGGGAGGCGGCTACGACGACTATTCCCCCGCCTACGAGTACGGCTCGAAAGCCGCCAATCAGTACCGCGGCCGCACGTGGGACGAGGTCGAGCCCAACCTCCGCAGCGACTGGGAGGCGCGCAACCCCAACAGCAAGTGGGAGCGCTTCAAGGACTCCATCAAGCACGCGTTCAGCAGCCGCAAGTGAGCCTCACGGCCCCGCGTCGGGAGTGAACTTCGCGGGGTCGAGTTGCCACACGATTCGTCCGGCGTGCATTCCCGGCGCCGGCGAATCGAGAAACCCTGAGATCTTCTCCGAAGCCAGCAGCAGGGGGCCCAGCTCGGTGCCCACGGCGACCAGCCCTGCGAGCTCGGGCGCCTGAACGGCCTCGAGCAGCGGCACCTGCTGCAGCCCGCGCGCGACCAGCCGGGGATCGACCTCGAATTCCAGGCCGTGGGCCTGTTTTCCATTCGCCGTGGCCAACGCGGTGACGGCGCGCGCGCGCACCTCGGCGTCATTGGAGACCACCAGCAGCGAGCCTTCGAGCGTGACGGTGAGCGTGCCTTCGCGGAAGACGAGGGTCCTGGGGTCGAGCTTGTCGAGCATCGCGGTGATGGCGGGCACGTCGCTCACCTCGGCCACCAGCACACCCTTGAGGGCGAAGAAGCGGGCCTCTCGCGTGCGCAGGCCCGAGCCCACCTTCGCGTGACTGAGTAGCACCGCCGCGTTGCCGGTGAAGTACGGGGCCGCTTCCCTGGCGAGCGAAAGCAACGTGCTGGCGCCGGGGAACATGCGCACCGCCTGCTCCACCATCGCGGGCACCTGGGCTTTCGCCACCCGGGCGCGGAAGACGGCCATGCCACTGGCGGTGAAGGTGCCCAGGGGTGAAGTGCCGGCGCCCGCGAGCTGGGCCATCGGCACGCCCTTTGATTTGCCGTCGACGGTGAGGGTGAGGTTCTTCGCGTTGAGCGAGACCACCCCGTGGGAGTTGCCCGAGGGCGCGATCACCTGCACCACCCCCGGCACCTTCGCGGCCATGATCACGCCCGGGCCCGTCGCGGTCTTGGTGACGATCTTCGTCAGCTGGGGAAATTGCGGCTCGACCGAGTGGCCGTGCCCGGTGATGGCGCACGATTCTTTGCCGTGAAGCACGTAGGCGGCCAGCACCCGGCCGAGAGGATCTCGCGAGGCGTAGACCGAGACGCCGCCTTCGACCTTCTCGAACACCTCGCCCAGCCGCGCCAGCCGGGCATCGGCCGCCTTGCGGTACTTGTCGACGTCGCTCACGGTCACGCAGGCGATCGAGGTGTCCCCGATGCGCGAGCTGGTGAGGCTGCCGGCGGCGTCGATGCCGACCAACGCGAGTGAGTCTTTGTTGGTGACGTCGACGTCGATCAGCGGGTGGGCATCGGAGCGCCACGACTCGGGCCGCAGCAACGGCGAGCGCGAGCCCGCGGCGGAGAAGAACGGAAGCAACTGCGTGGCCTCCGAGAGTTTGGGCACATACGCCACCACCTCGGCATCGGCGGGAGCGCGGGGCGCCAGCAGCACGCTGATCAGCACCAACGAAGAAATCATGCAGCTGATCAGAGCAGGTCAACTTCGCACCAGGGGCCGATTTTTCGGCCCGCGCGCGTTTTTCGAAAAGTGTATGGTGCCCGCCCAATCGTCACGCACCAGGAGTCATTCATGGCCTTCAAGGCATCCAAGGCAAAGTCGGGGTTGTTCGAAATTCACGGTCTCGAGGCGTTCATCGAGAAGAAGTTCGCCGAGCTGAAGCAGGCGTTTGGCGGCGCGACCAAGCCCGCTCCCAGGAAGGCCGCTGCTCGCAAGGCCGCGCCTGCGAAGAAGGCCGTCACCGCGACGGACCCGCTCGCGACGTTGCTGGGCGCGCTCGACTCGCACGCCAAGAAGGCGGCGTTGATCAAGGCCGGCAAGCAGAAGGATCAGCTGCTGCGCTCGCTCATTCCGCTCTACGTGGGCCGGGGCGTGGTCGAGGTCTCCTCGGGCCTGACCTCGAAGTTCTGGGCGAAGCACGGCGTGACGTACGCCGCGCCGAACGTGGCCAAGGCGTTGCGCGAGCACGTCGGTTACGCGCGCCGCACCGCCAAGGGGCCGCAGATCACCCCCAACGGGATCAAGTACGTCGAGCAGGCGCTGAGCGGGAAGAACAAGGCCGCTTAAGGCAGTGGACGTTCATGAAACCCTGCTCCGTGGCCTCGCGCCGGGAGCGGTGATGTGGCTGCGCGCCTCGGGCAAGAGTCTGTGGCCGCTGCTGCGTGATGGTGACTCGCTGCGGGTCGAGCGCGTCGAACCCGCTGCGCTTCGGCTCGGCGAGGTGGCGGTGGTGAGGCTTCCGGGGGGCGTGCTGGCGGCGCACCTGGTGGCTTCGCTCGAGCCGCTGCAGACCTCTTCCAGCGTGGGCGTGCTCGACCCTCAACCGGTCGAGGCACTCGGCCGCGTCACCGGCTTTCGGCGCGCGGGTGTGGTGCACGAGTGGTCGGA
>JAYVNA010000846.1:0-8783 GCA_043758715.1 Archangium sp. | reverse complement strand
CCGAGGCAGAGCACGAACTCGGTGATCCCGTGCGCCGCGTACATCTTCATGATGTGCCAGACGATGGGCTTCCCACCGATGGGGAGCATGGGCTTGGGCATCGACTCGCTCGCCTCGCGAATGCGCGTGCCCTGCCCTCCACAGAGAATGACGGCCTTGATTCCCATCAGTGCACCTTGGGGAAAGGCACCGGCACGACGAACTTCCCGCCGGCCTGCCGGTACGCGTCCTGCTGCTTGACGATCTCGTCGAAGAAGTTCCACGCCAGCACCACGAGGTGCGTGGGCTTTTCTTTCAGCACCTGGTCTGCCGTGACGACCGGAATGTGCATGCCGGGCATCAGCTTGCCCACCTTGTGCGGGCTGCGATCGGCCACCCACGAGATCAGGTCGGTGCCGATGCCGCAGTAGTTGGTGAGCACCACGCCCTTGGCCGCCGCGCCGTACGCCGCCAGCGTGCCCTTCTTCTTCAGGTCGGTCAGGAACTCCGGCAGCACGGTCTTCAGCTTACGGGTGCCTTCGGCGAACGCGTGCAGCTTGCCGTTGGCCGTGTAGCCCTGCGCCTTTTCCATCGCGAGGTACTCGGCCACCGCGGGCTTGGCTGCCGCGTTGCGCTTGCCGCGCGCGATCAGGCTGCCGCCATGGAGCGGGATCTCTTCGACGTCCCACAGCACCATCCCCGCCTCTTTAAAGAGCCGGTCGAGGGCCGTCACCGAGAAGTACGAGAGATGCTCGTGGTAAATCGTGTCGAACTCGAGGTGATCGACCATCGGCTTCAGATACGGCGCCTCGACGTGGAAGATGCCGTCGTCCGAGAGCCAGTGGTGCACGCCCTTCACGAAGTCGACGAGGTCGGGCACGTGAGCGAGCACGTTGCGCGCCATGATCAGCTCGGCCGGCCCGTGCTTCTCGCGCAGGTGCTTGCCCATCTCGAAGTTGAAGAACTCGGCGACCGTAGGCACGCCGTCCTTGTTGGCGACCTCGGCGATGTTCTTCGCGGGCTCGACGCCCAGCACCCGGCAGTGCGCCTGAAACGGCTTCAAGATGCAGCCGTCGTTGCTGGCGAGCTCAGCGACCAGGTGCTTTTGCTCGAGCTTGATTTCCTTCGCGTAGCGGGCGGCCAGCTGGTGGCCCCAGCGCACGATCGTCTCCGACATCGACGAGAAGTAGATGTAGTCGGTGAAGACGTCTTTGGGGTCGAGCTGGTGCGTCAGCTGCACGTGAGAGCAGGTGGCGCAGAACGCGATCGCCAGGGGCGCCTTCGTCTCACGCGCGAAGTCCTGGGGGCCGTTGAGGAAGCTGTTCACGGGCGGCATGTCGCCCAGGGAGAGGATCGGCTCGAGCTTCGCCTGGCCGCAGATGCGGCAGTTCGGGATCGGGGTGGCCATGTTTTCAGTTCACTTTCGAGAGGAGCGAAGTCCTCTCCCGGGTCAGCAACTCCAACAGCGGAGGGTGGTGCAGTTCGTGTCTGGTCGAGAGCAGTCGCACGCGCTCCGGCCGGGGCGCAATTTGCCCTGACTCCTGCCACGGGACTTCGACGATTTCCACGTTCGGGAGCGAAAGACCCTTCGCCAGCAGCCCTGCCCACTCGGCCTTGGTGAGCACTTCGGGGCCGGTGAGGTGGGCGATGCCCTCGAAGCCCCGGCTCAGAAGGTTCAGGGAAGACTCCGCGAGCCAGCGAGACCAGGTGGGCATGCCCGCCTGCGCGCTGGGAACCTTGAGGGGCGCGCGCTGCTCGGAAGCGTCGATCACCCGGTACATGAAGTTCTTCCGGCGGACCTCTGCCCCAAACACGTAGCTGGTGCGCGCGATGAGGCTGTTGCCGCGGGTCAGCAGCACCTCTTCGACCTCGCGCTTGTGCTTCGCGTACACGCTCAACGGGTGCGTGGGCGCCGCTTCGTCGTACGCGGGCGCGAGGCCATCGAACACGTGCTCGGTCGAGAAGAACACCACCCGGGGTTGGTGCCCGAGCACCTGCAGCAGATTCTTCACCGTCTGCACGTTCTCGCGCTGACTGCGCGCGGGGTCCTGCTCGCAGCCGTCGACCCAGGGCCAGGCGGAGGCGATCACCACGGCCTCAGGGCTGAAGCGGCCGACCACCCGTTCGATCGCTGAGAGGTCGAGCAGATCCATCGGCTCGGTGGCAAGCCCGCTCACCTGGCGCGCCACGCCGTGCGTGGTCCAGCCCGAGGCCGCCCGCAATACCTCGGAGCCGACCAGCCCCGACGCGCCGACCACGAGGAGCCGCCCGTTCATCGATCCTTCGTCGCCCAGTCGTAGGGAATGTGGCTCTTGTGAGGGTCGAGCCTGACGATCTCATTCGGGTCGTGAGGAATGCTCGCGCAGTTCGCCACCACGGCGGCGTTGGGGCCCACGCACTTGAAGCCGTTCCACACGAAGGGCGGCACCTTCACCAGCACGTGGTTGTCATTGCCGATGTAGATCTCGTTGATCTCGCCCTTGGTCTTGCTGCCCTCGCGATCGTCGTAGCAGACGAGCTTGATCATGCCGAAGGGCACGGCGTAGTTGATGATCATCTCCTTGTGGAGATGCCAGCCCTTCACGATGCCCGGGTAGATCGTCGAGTAGTAAATCTCGCCGAACCTCACGAACTCGGGGTCCGTGGCCTTGAGGTGGTGCATCACTTTGCCGCGGTCGTCCGCGATCACACGGCGGGGAGAAACGATGACGCCTTCGATCATGAGACCCGTGGCTGTAGCAGATGGCCGTCAGGGGACGAAGCGCACGATGCGGTTCAGAATGGCCCCATTCTGCGTGTAACCGCCGAAGACGTACCCCCGGCCGGGAAGGGAGACGCTGCAGGAACTCATTGCCAGAGGTGCGGCGGCGCTGACGCCGGCCATCGTCGATGCCTGCTGTGTGACCGAGTCGAAGCGAGCGATCGTCTGCACGCCGTCGCCACCGTAGAGATAGGCCGCGGTGCCGATGGTGAGGGGTGAGGGCTGCCAGGCTGTGTACGGCAACGCTGCGGTCAAGATCGTGAGCCGGTGAGAGGCCGTCTCGAAGCTGAGGATCTGCCTGAGCTGACCCGAGTCGTCGGAACCACCCAGCAAGAACACCGTGCTGCCCAACAGCGCGGACGCCGGCGACTCGAGACCCGTGGGGAGGTGTGTCGAGAGCACCGTGAGCGCGTCGGTGCCGGGGTCAAAGCTGATGATGTCGGAGACCTTCGTGTAGTCGTAACCGCCGAAGAGGAAGATCCGGCCTGCGGCAGTTTCGGCCCCCATGTTGTAGCGCCCGGTCGGGAGCGTGGACTGCATGGGCGTGAAGAGCCCGGTCGTGGGGTTGAAGCGGACGATTTGCGTCATCAGCGCGGTCATCGTGCTTCGCCCCCCGAACAAATAAATGAAGCCGTCGAGGTACACCGCCGAGCTGGCCTGACGGCCGTACGGCAGGTGGTACGAAGTCGTCTCGACCAGCTCGGTCATCGGGTCGAAGCGCAACACGCCGTCTGAGAAGACGCCTGAAGGGGTGAGGCCACCGAAGATCCACACGGATCGGCCATCGAAGGCCGCGGCGGCTCCATGGAGACCCACGGGCAGCGTCGCCGGCAGCGTCGTCACCGTCGGCTGGCCGGCATCGACCGCAGCAGTGCCGCCTCCACCTCCGCCGGTCGCTAAACCACCCCCGACCCCGCCGCCCGTGGCAACCCTGCCGCCTGAACCTCCACCGTCGAATGCACTGGTCTGGGGCAGCTCATCGACCGGGACCAGGCACTGGCATCCCGAAGGCGCGAGCACCGACAACACCGCCACGACCGACACCACCCCGTTGCGCATTCTCAGAGGATCGACGGTCGGCCACCTCGAGTCCAGCCAGGCTTCGACGAAACCGGCTGCGGCTCAGTGAGTGCGAATGACCAGCTTGCTCCAGAAGCTGTGATCCGGGAGCACCACGTCGCGACAGGTCGCGGCGATCACGTTGTCGCCCGGCACCACGAAGCTGCGAAGGTCCTGCGCCTGGATGAAGGTGTTGACGCCGTTCATGTCGTTGACGACTTGCGTTCCATTGATCCAGACCGACATGTCGTCGTTGCAGGCCACGTCGAGCAGCGCGGAGTCGACGGTCTGGCCTGGCACGATGAAGAGGTGACGGGTCCAGATCTGCAGGCTTCCGGACTGCGTCGTCGGCCCCAGGTCCCAGATGGACGGCGCTCCGACGCCCGGCCCTGCCGGAGCGATGACCACCGCTGAACCCCAGGCTGAATCGTTGAAGCTCTGAATCTGCCACGCGCCCGTGGGGGCGGCGGCCGTCACCCGCCAGTTCGCATCAGTCGAGACGGTCGTCGTGGTGGGGCCGCTGCCTCCGCCGCCCCCCGCCCCGCCTCCGGTCACCCCGATGGGCGCTTCGAACGTGGCCGCCCGGGTGGTGCTCGTCGGCTCGGCGGCCGCGCTCTCCGCCCCCCAGACCGCCGTCACTTTGCCGCCTGACTGACAGCCCATGGTGCAGGTCCACTTCGCGCGCGCGCTGCCGTACACGTCGAGCGTGGTCTGCCCGGGGTCGATGGTGCCGACGTCAACGGACAGCGTCACAGCGCCCTTCCCGACGAGGCCCTTGCTGTCGGTGGCGTGAATGGTGACCGTCAGTTCGGTCACCCGCGCGCTGAACGCTCCGGGAGAGAGCGCCACGTCGAGCGCTCTCGCGTCTGGACCAGCTCCGACGCAACCGCACAAGACCACCGCCACTACGCCCCATCGAAGACCCATGAGCCTCACCCCGCACGAGGTTAGAAGGCCGCTGTGACCGTGTCTCGCTTAACTGGAGATGACTCGGTTTCTGGCATACGGCCAGCCCATGGATCGTCAGGTTCCCGTCGGCTACGCAGCAGCGCTGCTCGCCAGCTTCCTCTTCGGCTGGGCCATCACCCCTTCGCGCGGGGCCTATTCCGACCCGGCGATGACGATGGTGGTGCTGGCGACGATCGTCGTGGGCTGGCGCTACGTCGTCGACTTCAAGGGGCGCCTCGATCTCATCCCCGCGCGCGTGCTCGCTCCGCTGGCGTGGGGCTGCTGCATCGCGATCGCCTTCACTGCCTACAACGACGCCGAGATCATCATCTACCCGGTGAAGTTCTGGGAGACCGGCCGCAAGGCGCAGGGCTGGAGCCTGATCGCGCTGATCGCCTACCTGCCTTCGATGCTCAAGTGGCCCGAGCCGCGCTGGGTGCGCCACGTGCGCTTCGCCTTCCTCGCGGGCTGCATCGCCGTCGCAGGGGTCGACACCTACCGGACTTCACCCACGCCCCGCATCGACGTGTGGACGGTGCAGCAGCAGGGCGCGGCCGTGTTCTTCGAAGGGAAGAACCCGTTTCAAGAAGTGCACGTCGGTGACACCGGGCCGCGCACGGCCAACGACGTGCCTTACGTGTACCCGCCGATGCAGCTGTACGTGACGGCGATCGCGTGGAAGCTGACCAACGACATTCGCTTCGCGATTCTCGCCGCGGCGCTTCTGCTGGGCTTCGCGGTGCGCGCGGTGGCCACTCGATTTGGTGCCAAAGAGCTGCCCGCGATCATCGAAGACGCGCCGTCGCTCTTCATCTGGTTCACGCCGAAGTTCTTCTTCATTCTCGAGCAGGCGTGGGTCGACCCGGTGCAGATCTTCTGGTGCAGCCTGCTGGTGCTGGTCGCCGCCTGGAACCGGCCGTGGGCCACCGCGGTGCTGGTGGGGCTGGTGGTAGGCGCCAAGCAGACGATGCTTCTCTTCGCCGGGCTCATCGGACTGGGGCTGCGCTTCAATTGGCGGCAGTGGGTTCTCGCGGGCAGCGTGAGCCTCGCGACGTTCCTCCCGTGGCTCATCTGGGACTTCAAGGCGTGGAAGTTCGCCAACTTCGATTTCCTCAACGCCTTGCCCGTGCGGCCTGACGCGCTCACGTACATCACGTGGGTGCGCCGCAAGTTCAACGTCGAGATCCCCTACGCACTCGCCTTCCCCGGAGCGTTCATCGTGGCGGGGCTGGCGGCATGGAAGGGGCGCAAGTCGCTCGGCAGACTCACCATGGCGGCGGTGGCTGCGATGACGGTGTTCTTCGTCATCAACAAGTGGGCGTTCGCGAACTACTACTTCACCCTGCTGGGCCTCTCTTCGCTCGCGGCCGCGGCGGCCTTGAGCGACCAGCCCCAGGAAGCGACCCCGACTACGCCGGCGTAGCGACCACGGTCAGCGCGGCGGCCTTGTTCTGCTGCGCGGCCATGAACTCGACGGGAATCGACGCGGCAAACAACGGCACCGAGCCCGCCACCGAGGCGGCGAAGTGCACCGCGCGCTCGGTCATCGACATCGATGAAAGGGCGCCGCGATCCTTCACCCACTCATACAGGAAGTTCTTGTGCGGGAGCACGCGGTTGAGCGCGCTCTGAATCCACCCGCTGGTGCCGTACTCGGGCAGGAACGGGACGTTCTGCGTGACCGAGAAACCGGCGCGGCGCAGGCAATCTTCGAGCGTCGACGGCTCGAACTGCAGCAGGTGACGCGGGGGGTCGAGGTGAAACCAACCACCGCGGAACACCTCGGCCTGCCAGCTCGAGAAGTTGGGCACCGAGACCACCAGCACGCCGCCCGGCGCGAGCATCGAGCGCAGATCGGTGAGCAGCTCGACCGGGTGCTCGAGATGTTCGAGCACGTGCCACATGGTGATCACGTCGAACTTGCCCAGCGATTCCTTCACCTGCGCGAGGGGCGCACGCACCAGCCGCAGGTTCGGCTCTTCCAGCGTGGTGCCGAGGCTGTAGGGCTCGAGCCCCACCACTTCGAAGCCCCGGCCCGACATGAAGCGGGCGAACTGGCCGGCGCCGGCGCCGTAGTCGAGCAGGCGGCCGCTCGCGCGGGCCGACTCCACCAGCCGGGCGCGCTGCAAGGTGAAGAGCGAGAGCGCCGAACGGGCGCCACGCTGAGCGGCGGTGTCGCTCTGTTCGAAGGCTGGGTAGAGCTCGGACGGCGGCGGGGCGGTGCGCGCGTCGGTGAAGACCAGGCGGCAGTCGCGGCAACGCACGATGTCGTAGCCGGCGGTCGAGGTGAACTCGACGGCCATCTCGGTGCCGTTGCACATCGGGCAAATCAGAACGGAGTTACTCATGGTGCCGCCGAACGGTGATGGTGGAGTGTTTGGGGTCAGCGACGTACAGCGGCAGCCCGATGGTGTCCTTGTACACGCGCGCCAGGTAGATCCCGAGGATCCCCACGGCGAACACCAGCCAGCCGAGGTGAATGGCGATGCCGGCGGCGAACCACCGAAGCACCAGGTCGGCTGACCGGGCCGGAGCGAGCACCAGCGCGGGCGCGGCGACCAGGTCGATCGCGAACAACAGGGCGCCCACGTAGGCGAGCGTGCGCAGCGGCATCGTCGACGACGAGAGAATGCCCGCAATGCCGAAGCGGATGGCGCTGATCAGGTTGTAGTGCGTCTCGCCGATGATGCGCTTCTCGCGCTTGTAGGCGATGCCTTCGCGGCGGAAGCCGACGTACCCGACCTGCCCACGCACGAAGGGGAAGGTGCTGCGGGTGGAGAGCACGGCCTGCTTGGCCTTGGCGTCGATGAGAAAGAACTCCGCCATGTCGAGCACGATCTCGTGATCCGAGACGACCCGCGTGACCCGGTAGAAGAGCTTGCGGGCCAGGTGCATCAGCACGAACTCTTCACGCCGCGCTCGGATGCCGTAGGCGATGTCGGCGCCCGCCAGCCAGCGCTCGATGAACTTCGGGATCATCTCCGGCGGGTCTTCACAATCGACGTCGATGTTCACCGACGCGTCGCCCGAAGCGTGCCGCATGCCCGCGGAGATCGAGGCCTGGTAGCCGTAGTTGCGGCTCATGGTCAGCAACTGCACGCGCGGGTCTTTCTCGCGCAGCGCCATCACCCGCGCCTCGGTCCCGTCGGTCGAGCGGTTGTTGACGAACAGGATCTCGAAGCGAACCTTGTCTTCCATGGTCGCCAGCGACTTCTGCAGCCGTTCATAGAACAGAGGCACCGCCTGCTCCTCGTTGAAGACGGGGCAAACGATGGTCACGAGCTTGCGAGAATCGGGCGGCGAGGCGTCCATGCGATGCGGTCTCCTACCTCGGCTCGACCCTGCGGAGAAGCTCGCGCAGCAGCGGCGTTTCCCGGCGGGGAGAGACGCACACGGTCGAGCCCTCGATCGGCCCGCACACGAACCCTGCCGTCTGGAAGTCAGGCAGGAACGGGGCGAAATACGGAAGGTAGAGGGTGTCGTCACGCAGCTCGGCGGGCGTGATGTGCCGGTTGCAATCGGTGCCGGGAGGAGCGCGGCCGACGTGACCGCTGTTGATGGTCAGGCGCTGCACCACCGCTTCCCACGAGAGCTTGGCGACCAGCTCGTGGTTGAACGGACAGGTCCACTGAATCTGAACGGGGTGGATCACGATGTGCTGATAGCCGGCCATCAACTTCCACGCGGGGTCCTTCAGCGGGTGGAACACCGGGTACTGCTTGTGGAGCGGCGTCCGGGTGACGTCGAAGTCGGCCAGCTGCAGCAACACCGCGCCCCCGAGCACGAAGTGCCGCACCCAGCTCGTCTGCACCCGCGACAAGCCCACGACCGCGGTCATGGTGAGCCACGCGAAGAGCGGCCACACGAAGCGGCCTGAGCTGCGGAACACGGAGGGCCAGGGCGCGAGCTTGTCGTAGAGCCCCGAAAGATCCGCCACCGGCTGACCGGCCACCGTGACGTGATTCGACAACGCGTAAAAAGCCATCAGCGCCATGCCCAGGCCCAGCGGCACCCAGGTGAGGAACTCGAGGCGCGT
>JAYVNA010000845.1:0-8785 GCA_043758715.1 Archangium sp. | reverse complement strand
GTCAACCCCACGGCGGCACATGGACCTCGCACTGGGTGCTCACGGCGTGGGCGCAGGCGCGTTACTTGATGCAGTCGTACGTGCCGCAGACGTTCGAGCTGATCGAGTGTTTCGAGCCCGCCAAGAGCTACGCCGACCCCCGCTTCATCGCCGGCCTCGGCGCGTTGGCGCTCGCCCTGGTGCTCGCCTTCGGGTGGCGCCGCCAACCGCTGCGGGTCTTCTTCATCTCGTGGCACTTCATCTGCCTGCTGCCGGTCTCGAACCTGGTGCCTTTCCCCGCGGTGATGGCCGACCGCTATCTCTACGCAGCCAGCGTGGCCGCGTGTTGGCTGCTGGCCTCGCTGCTCGACGCGAACCGGCTGCGCCTCACCAACGGGTTGGCGGCGGCCATCGTAGTGACCTTCGGCCTGACCACCGCGTACCGGACCTCGCTCTGGCAGCACGAAGACGATCTGTGGTCCGCGGTCGATGAAGACCCGACCTGCCTCATCGACCCCGAATTCCCCGCGGCGCAGACGCACCTGATTCGTTCGTGGACCGCCACCACCCCCGAAGTGAAGCTGCAGGCCATCGAGCGCGGGCTGGCTTCGCCCGCCTACAACCTGCCCGCGAGCGCCGAACCCCGCTGCGACCTGCTGGTGCCGGGCATTCCCATCGCGCTCAACTTTCATCAGAACGACAAGGCGCTCGAGTGGGCCCGCCAGGCGATTCGTGGGTGTCCCAAGCGGGCCGAGGCGTGGAACGCGGCGATGTTGACCACCCTGCACCGCGCGCCCGAGCTGGCGCACACCGCGGCAGAGCGGGCCGCCAAGCTCAAGCCCGCCCCGTTCTTTCTGCTGCTCGAGGTGCTCACCTCGCTCGAGGTTCGCTTCGAGGCTTCACGGGCCGAAGAGGTCACGGACATCGTCTCGAAGTCGCCCACGGAGACCTGCCCCGCGCTCGGCACCTGGCGAAGAGAGGTCACGCCCCAGCTGGCCGACAGCGTGGCGAAGGCGGCCGCGTTCTGCCCCAGGTAGGCGCGCCTCAGCGCTGCAAGCAGACCTCGACCGACTCGGCCAGCATGGGGCCCACGCGGGGCACGTCGACCACCCACGCGAGAATCTTGTCGCAGACCGCGGGTTGCCTGAGCCGGGCGAGCCGCAGCACCTCGCGGGGAGCGCGCTCGTCACCATTGAGCTCGAGCAACGTGAGCCAGACGAACAGCTCGGTCTGAGGGTTGCGATCGAGCCGGAACGCCTTGATCGCGGCCATCGCCGCCACCTGCGGGTTCTTGTGGAGGTTGATGATCATCGCCAGGTTCCAGCCGCGCACGTTCTCGGGACAGTGGTGGTTGGCCAGCTTCGCCCAGTTGGTGGCCCGCTCCGGCTCGCCCAGGTTGATGGCGCCTTCGGTGGCGTCGAGCAGCGACTCGCAAAACATCTTCTTGCCCGTGTACCCGATGCCCGGAGAGAGCAGCGCGCGCTCCAGCGCCAGCATTCGCTCGTAGGGATCTTTGGTGGTGATCGACCGGAGCACGTGCGACTGCGCGGCCGGGTACGAGGTGTCGAGCACGCAGGCCGGGTCGAGATCAGACTCGATCCACAGCTGCTCCTGGTCCTGCCAGACCCAGCTTCGTGCGGCCGTGGCACTGGTCAGCAACACCGCAGCCGAGACGGCGATCAGTCGAACCATCGAAGGTGAGAGCTGGGTCGCCAGAATGCCCAGCAGCGCGCAGGCCGCCACGCTGGGGGCGTAGAGATAGCGGTCGGCCATGATCGCCGGGAAGGGGATCAGGTTCGAGACCGGCAGCATCGTCACCGCGTACCAGGTGATCAGGAACAGGCGCAGCGGCTGCTTGCGCCACCGCCACGCCAGCGCGCCCAGGGCGGCGACCGCCAGCACGCCGACCCAGAGCCGCCAGTCGAGCCAGCCCGTCGGAGGTTCGAAGCAGTAGATCATTCGAAACGAGGTCGGCATCAGCACCTGCTTGAGGTACTTCGCCTGGGCCCAGAAGCTCAGCACCACGTGCGACATCAGCGAGCCGCCATGGGGCCCGGTGATGGAACGGTTCGCCCGGCCGATGCCCATGAAGGTGCCGAAGAAGAGCGCGGTGATGATCGCCGGCCCCGCCACCCGCGCGGCCACGGTGGTCCACCGCACCTTCGGCGCGGGCAACAGCTCCATCACCAGCATCAACACCGGGAAGACGATGGCCACGGCCTTCACCAGCAACGCCAGGATCAACCCGGCGAGCATCACCACGTACCTTCCGGTGCTCGCTCGCTGCCGGTAGCGCGCGTAGGCGCTGAGCCCGAGCAGCATGAAGGTCAGGTACATCGGGTCTTTGAGCCCTGAGATCCACACCACCGATTCGATGTGCACCGGGTGCACCGCGAACAGCAGCGTCGCCAAGAGCGCCGCTTTTTCTTCGAGGCCCAGATCGAGCAGCAGCCGCAGCACCAGCAGCGTGGCGGTGATGTGGAAGAGCAGGTTGGCCAGGTGAAACGGCAAAACCCGCAGACCGAACGTCGTGTAGATGAACCAGTAGACCGAGTCGCGGAGCGGAAAATATTCCACGAACTCGCCGTTCCACGCGCGTTCGGCGCTCCACTGCATCGCCAGGCCCTGGTTGAGCCGGTCGAGGTTTTCCAGAATGTAGAGGCCGTCGTCGTACGCGGTGAAGGTGCTGGTCAGCCCGGGCAGGTAGGCGAGCAGGCACAACGCGGCGAGGCCACAGCAGTACAGCAGCAACCGCTTGTTCATGACCGTGTCGGGGGGCTGGTCGAAGCAACCATTCGCGCCCGATCAGTATACCTTTCGAGCCCGTGAGTCTGATGGAGAAGTCGTGGGCCCAGCGGGCGGTGATCGCGTTCGCCGTGGCGGCGGTCTTCTGCACCAGCCTGCCGGTTCCCTTCATCTTCTGGGACGACCCCATCTACGTGACGGCCAGCGCGCGCACCCAGACGCCCGGGCTCGCGGGCTTCCTCCAGCTGTGGGACTCGACCGCCGCCCGAAGCGGCGAAGGCATCGAGTTCTTCCCCCTGCGCGACCTAGCGTACTGGGCAGTGTGGCAGCTCGTCGGTGGGGTTCCGGCGGCCTTTCACCTGCTGAGCATTCTGGTTCACCTGGGCGTGGCGCTGCTGGTGCTCGAGCTGGGGGTAGTGATCGGCTTTTCCCGCAAGGCCGCTTTCTGGGGCGCGTTGTTGTTCGCGGTGCACCCGGTGCACGTCGAATCGGTGACCTGGGTCGCGGGCCTCAAAGATCCGCTCTGCGGGCTTTTGATGATCGCCTCGGTGCTCAGCTACGCCCGGCACCGGCGCGAAGGGCGGCGGAGTGACTACGCCTGGTGTCTGGCGTTCATGGTGGCTGCGCTGCTGTGCAAGAGCGTGGGCCTCGTCACGCCCGCGTTGCTGCTCGCCTTCGACTGGCTCGAGCCCCGAGGTGGGTGGCGGGCCTCGTTCGCGCGGCTGCTCGCCCCGGCGGTCATCTCGGCGGTCTTCCTGGCGCAGTTCCTCGCGATCGGCCGCGCCAATGGCGTGCTCAACCCCCCTCACGGCGGCTCGTGGGGCCAGCACGTGTTCCTGATGGGGTGGGCCTTCGCGCGCTACGTGCAGCAGTCGGTGGTGCCGGCCACCTTCAAGATTCACTACTGCTTTCCGAACCTCGAGAGCGCGCTCGACCCGAGGCTGTGGGGCATCGCCGCCGTCCTCATCGCGCTCGGCCTGGCGCTGCGCTTCGCACGCACGCAACCGCGAGGCCGTTTCTTGCTGGTGTGGTTCCTGGCGTGCCTCGCACCCGTCGCGAACATCATTCCGTTCCCGGCGATCATGGCCGACCGCTACCTGTACCTGCCTTCGGTCGCCGCGTGCCTCGCGCTCGCGTGGGCGCTGGAGTCGGTGGCGCCGCGGCTCCAGGGGCTGGTGCGCGTGGCCATCGTCGTCATCTTCGGGCTGGTCACGCTCGGCCGCGGCCTGTTCTGGCAGGTGGAGGGCAACCTCTGGGCTGAGGCGGTCGAAGGCGATGTCTGTCTCGAAGACCACCTGCCGCAGGCCGCGGTGATGTACTTCAAGTACGGCGAGTCGATCGAAGCCGAGGATCCCTCGGGCGCGCTGGTGGCCTACCGCAAGGGCGTCACCCACCGCGCCTTTCGCGATCTCGATGCGCTCTCTCGCGCCAACTACCTCACAGGCGCGGTGTTCGCGGCCCGGCAGGCCGGTGACGAGGGGCAGGCCACCGCCTGGCTCGGTGACGCGATCGCCCTGCGGCCCGACGCCGAAGCGATGTGGCAGCTGGGCGCCATGCGCTTGCGCTCGCAGCAACTGCAGGGCGCCGAACAGTTCGCGGTGGCGATCAGCCTCGAGCCCGCCCGGTATTGCCCGCGGCTGGTGGCCCTGCTCGACGCCAACCCATCGCTGCAGCACCCGCGCCTCGAGCACCTGCGCGAGGGCTGCAACCAGGGTCACTGACCTGCGCGCGCCGCGTCGCGCGCGAGCCCGGCTTCGCATTCGCGCCGAACCTGGCTGAGTTGCTCGCTGTACTGGCTGAGTTGATGGTCGAGCAGCCCCAGCAAGGCGGTGCAGTGCGTGCGAGGCGCGAGGTGAACGCCCATCAGCAGATCGTTGACCCCGATGGCCTGGCCGGCCTCGAGGCGGGTGAGCCCGAGGATCCAATAGGTGTCGGCGTTGCGCGCCAACTTGAAGGCGTGCTCCGCGGCTTCGAGCGCTCCCTGAGGGTCATCACCCATGAGGGCCACCCGGCTGATCCACACATACGGGTCGCGGGGGTCGGCTCGCACGGCCTGCTCGGTGATGCGCTCGGCGAGTTCCTTTTTTCCAAGCGAGAGCGCCAACGACTGGGCCTTGCGCAGGTACACCACCCGATCCCTCACGCTGACGTCTTTGAAGCGGGGGTGAGCAAACGCCTTCTCGTACGACGCCAGCGCCACGGGCCCATCGGGCGACCACTTGGCGTGGTTCAAGTACATCATCATCGCGGAGTACTCGCCGTCTTGCGTGCAGACGTCGTCTTCGATCGCCTCGGCCCACAGGTTGCGGTGGTCCTTCCAGATGACACCGCGGCCCAAGGTGACGGTCATCAGCACGGCGACGATGGCGCCCAGCACCAGGCGGCGCGCGGTCAGCGCGGTGAGCCCCCAACCGAGCAGCAGGCAGGCGGCCACGCTCGGGGCGTAGAGATACCGGTCGGCCATGATCGCCGGGAAGGGCACCAGGTTGGCCACCGGCAACAGGCAGGCGAAGAACCACAGAATGAACACGCCCATCAGCCGCTGGCGCCGCCAGGCGAAGACCAGCGCGGTGATCGAGAGCACCAGCACCGCGGCCATCGCCAGGAGACGCAAGTCGAAGCCGCTCTCCAGCGGGGCGAAGCAGTAGTGAATGCGAAAGGTCGCCGGCACCACCACCTGCTGCACGTAGCGGACGAGCGCCCAGCCCATCAGGAAGTAGTGCTGCCCCCAGGACCCTCCGTGCGGGGGCAGGATGATGCCGGTGATCTTTCCGATCAACGTGAACTGAATGAGGAAGATCAGGGCGATCACCCCGGGGCCGGCGACGCGGGCCAGAGACCTGCGCCAGGGCTCGCGCGGCTCGAGCCATCGCTCGATGATCAGCAGCAGCACCGGCGTCGCCAGGGCGATGCTTTTGGTCAGCAGCGCCGCCACCATCAACACCACGCACAGGGCGTAGTGCCGGGCGCGGCCCGTTTCCCGATAGCTCAGAAAGCTGAGCACCGAGCCCACCATCAGGCCGGTGAACATCGGGTCCTTCAACGCCGCGACCCAGGTCACCGACTCGACGTGCACCGGGTGCACCGCGAAGAGCAGCGCGCCCCAGAATGCCGCCGCCGCGCTCAGGCCGAGGCGTCTGCCCAGGCGCAGCACCAGCAACGCCACCAACGCGTGCGCGAAGATGTTGACCAGGTGAAAGGCCGTCGGCTGATTGCCGAAGAGCTGCCAGGTGGCCCAGTAGACCGAGTCCCTCAGGGGGAAGAACTCGATGAACCGGCCTCCCCACACGTCATCGGAACTCCACAGCGCCTCAAGGCCCTCGAGCCCCGCGCGTTGCACCCGGGGGTTCGCGCTCACGTAGAGATCGTCGTCCCACGGAATGAACGGGTTGGTCGCGCTGGTGGCAAACGCTGCCAGCGCCGCAGCGGCCACCGCGAGGGCCTGCAGCCGGAGCGCACGAGCCCCGGGCTCGATCATTTGAAGTCGCGGCGATCGAACGCGAAGGTGGTCAGCAGCAAGAGCACCACTGTGTACCCGAGGATGTAGACGATGGAGCCAGCGAACGCGCTCCAGTCGATGGCCTGCTCGAAGGCGGCCGCGCCCCTGAAGTTCACCCGCGAGAGGTTCGGCAGCAGGTAGTACGCGAACTTTCCGGCGTTCTGCAGCGCCCCCGAGGGTGACTTGGTGGCGATGGCGTAGAGATCATTGGCCAGGTGGCCCAGCAGGTAGAGGCCCACGCAGGTGAGGGCCGAGATGAGCTGGCTCGAGAGCACCGAGCACAACAGCCCCACCGCGGTCAGCAACACCAGCTCCGCGGTCAGCCCGAGCATGGCCGCCAACTGCGCCTCGGTCTTGGGCACGTTGAAGAGCACCAGCTGAAGCAGGAAGAGCGCGCCCATCACCAGCTGCAGGGTGCCCAGCGTCAGCACGTTCCCCAGGAAGCGGCCCAGCACGAACTGGGTGCGGGACACCGGGCGCGAGACCACGAGGAAGATGGTGCGCCGCTCGATCTCCTTCGAGATGAGGCCGCTCGACAGAAAGATGGCCAGGCCCGAGAGCAGCAGGCTCATCACCGACAGGCCGAAGTCCGTGACGATGCGGTCGAGCGAGAACAGCGTGACGTTGAGCATCAGGGTGGTCAGCAGCAGCATCACCCCCGCGAACACGCCCACCACCACGGTCACCCGGTTGCGAATCGCCTCGCGGAAACCCGCCAACGCCAGCGCGATGATGATCCTCACTGCAGCACGCCTCCCACGGTGTCGTTGGTCGCGCCCTGCACCACGCTCATGAACGCGTCTTCGAGCCCGAAGCGGTGCGGCTGAATTCGGCGAATTTTCACCTCGGCCCCCACCAGCCGGCGCAACGCTTCCTGCAGATGCGGGTCGGGCAGCCGCACCATCAGCAGGTGAGACGAGGGCTCGACGGTGGCGTTGAGGTCTGAGAGCAGCGCGGTCACCGCGGGGGGCGTGCTGCCCTCGCAGATCAGCTCGACGATGGCGTCGCCGGTCTTCACGATGTCCACGATGGCGCCTGCGCGAACCACCTGACCCTTGGCCAACAGCGCCACCCGGTCACACAACGACTCGACGTCGGAAATGATGTGCGTGCAGAAGAGCACCGTCACCCCGGCCTTGCGCTGCTGGAGAATGAGGTCACGCACCAGGCGGCGGCCCAGGGGGTCGAGGCCGGAGGTCGGCTCGTCGAGAATGAGCAGCCGCGGCTGGGCGACGATCGACCCCGCGAGCATCGTCCGCTGCGTCATGCCCTTCGAATACCGCCTGATGATCACCTTGCGCATCGCCCCCAGCTCGACGGCGTCGAGGGCCTTGCTGGCGAGCACCTTCGCGTCACGGGTGCTGCGGCCCGCGAGCACCGCTTGCAGCTCGACGTATTCTTCGGCCGACAGGTACTCGTGAGGCGCCGGGTTCTCGGGCACGAAGCCCACCTGGGCGCGCGCGCGTTTGTCGCTGACCTCGATGCCGAACAGCGCGGCGGTGCCGGCGGTGGCTTGAATGAGGTTGAGCAGAATCTTGATCGCCGTCGACTTGCCCGCGCCGTTGGGGCCGATGAGCCCGAACACCTCGCCTTCCTGAACGGAAAGCGAGAAGCCGTCGAGCGCCTGCACCTTCCGGCTCGCGAACATGCCCAGCTTGTAGATTTTGCTCAGGCGATCAGCACGAATCACTTCGGTCATGGCTACTCCGGCGGAAGATGAACCTGGAGCCGGCGAGATTCAACCGACGAACGAGCGCCCGTCTCGGTGAGTTCGATCACCCCTCCGAACGGGTCGCTGGGAATTTCTGAAAGGAGACCGGCGTGCACCAGCGTCTCCAGGTCGCTGGGCCGGTGCCCTTCCTTTTCGGCGTAGCTGGCGGCGGCGGCTTCCACCGTGACCAACACTTTTTCGAGATCGATCTGTTTCATGCGCAGCTCGAAGTCGGCGCGCACCTGCGGGTCTTCTGACTGGGCCATCGATTGCGCGAACGCCCGGGCGTCTTCGAACTCACCGGCCGAGGTCAGGAGGCGAGTGGCGAGGCTGGGCAGAAACGGGGGCGAATCGGGGAGCGTCGCCGCTTGGCTGAGCGTTCGGCCCGCGGCCGCCGGGTCGTGCATCATCTCGAGCTCGGTGTACGCCTTTTGAATGGCCAGCCGGGTGTAGCCGGGGACCGCCAGCAGGCCGCGGGTCATCAGGGCATGAGCGCCTTCGACGTTGTCGTAGGTCGAGTTGCCGCCGGGCTGGTAGTGCCGGTACGGCGCCATCACTCCGCCGACGAAGTAGGGGTATTTGAAGGCCGGGCTGAGGTCGGCGATCAGGTTCGCGATCGGCAGCAGGGCAGCGCACTCGTCGACGGTCGCGGCGTTGCCGGCCATGTTCGCCATTCGAACCCAGAAGAGGTCAGCGGCGAACTCGAGTTGGCTGCGGGCCAGCAGCTTCACCACCAGGGGGTTGGGAAGCAGGGTGAGGGTGGACTTGGGGTTGACCGGCGGTGGTGCTTGCGCGAACGCAGCGCACACCGAGGCCGCCGCACACGCCAGCACGACTCTGAGCCACCATGC
>JAYVNA010000844.1:0-24733 GCA_043758715.1 Archangium sp. | reverse complement strand
GGATGGCGATGTTGATGATCGAGCTGATGAAGAGCGCGATCTTGCGCTTGCCGATGAAGTCGAAGTTCGTCTTGCCCTTGATGATTTGCATGGCGATCTCCGATTCAGACCGACACGGTCGACGAATTGCGACCGTGCACGATGTAGGTGGTGATGAGGCGCGTCACCACGATGGACGTGAAGAGCGAAGCGATGATGCCGATGATGAGCGTGGTGGCGAAGCCGCGCACCGGGCCCGTACCGGTGAACGCGAGCACGATGCCGGCGATCAGCGTGGTGACGTGCGCGTCGAAGATGGTCCAGAAGGCGCGCTCGTAACCCGCGTCGACCGCGGCGCGGGCCGTCTTGCCCCCCGCCAGCTCTTCACGAACGCGCTCGTTGATGAGCACGTTCGCGTCGACGGCGATGCCCAGGGTGAGCACGAAGCCGGCGATGCCCGGCAGGGTCAGGGTGGCGTGCATGAACGCGAGGCCCGCGAGAATGAGGCCACCGTTGAGCACCAGCGCCACGTCGGCCACCAGGCCGGAGACCCGGTAGTAGAGCGCCATGAAGAAGATCACCAGGGCGAGGCCGAGAATGGCCGCCAGGGTGCCCTTCTTGATCAGCTCGTCGCCCAGCGAGGCGCCGACCTGGCGAATCTCGCCGATGGTGACGGGCGCCGGCAGCGCGCCGGACTGCAGGGTGGTGGCGAGCAGCTTGCCGTAGTCCTTCGCCTCGGGGCCCATGCGGCCGAAGGTGATGGTGCCGCTGTCGGTGATTTCCGACTGGATGTTCGGTGCCGACATCACGTTGTCGTCGAGAATGATGCCCATCTTGCGGTTGACGTTCTTGCCCGTCAGTTCGCCCATCTGCTTGGCACCGTCAGGCTGCATCTCGAACGCGACGTAGTACTGGCCCTGGTTGTTGGGCGAGCCGGGGAACCACGCGGTCTTCAGCAGATCGCCGGCCACCGACTGGGTGTCCATCAGGTAGGTCTGGTACTTGAGGCACTTGCGCTTGGGGCCCGCCTCGGTGACGCAGTGGAGCAGCATCTTCTGGGGCGCGGGCACCTTGGTGTCCAGGTACGCCAGCAGGTCGGCGCGGCTCTCGGACTCGATGAACGGACCGCCGGGGCTGTCGGGCGTGTTGCCCTGCTCCACCAGCCGAATCAGCTTCGGGTCGGCCGGAGGGCTGTCGGTGTAGATCTTCTGGAAGATCGAGGAATCGGTGGCCACCAGGCGGAACTCGAGCTGCGCGGTGGTGCCGATGAGCTGCTTGACCTGCTCCGGGTCGGACTGACCGGGCAACGAGATCTGAATCTGATCGGTGCCGAGCTTGGCGATCTGCACTTCGGCGACGCCCCACTTGTCGATGCGCTCACGAATGCGCAAGAGCGCCATGTCGAGGGCTTCGGTGCTCATGCCTTCGAGCGAGCTCTCGTCGAGCGCGAGCTCGATCTTGGCGCCGTCGCGGCCCTTCAAGGTGAAGTCCTTGAACATGTCGAGCAACCCGTTCTGGATCGCCTCGGCGGTCGCGGGGTCTTTGACCATCACGGTGACCCGGTTGTTCTCGGGGTCGACGGTGGGCATCTCGATCTCCCCCAGCTTCTTGCTGGTCACGTAGCTGACCATCTGCGAGGCGCGGCGCTCGGCGCGCTTGGTGAGCGCGGTCTTCATGTCGACGTGCATCACCAGGTGAATGCCACCCTGGAGATCCAAGCCGAGTGAGAGGCGGTAGTTCGCGGGAGGCGCCCAGGCGGGCAGCACTTCCTGGAGCTTGGCCAGGTTGTTTCGATCAGCCCGCTCGAGGCGGAAGAACGAATAGTAGGTGGGGACCAGCAGCCAGAGAGTTCCCAGGCTGACGGCGATGATGATTCCCAGTC
This sequence comes from Archangium sp., assembly GCA_043758715.1. GTDB lineage: Bacteria > Myxococcota > Myxococcia > Myxococcales > Myxococcaceae > Archangium_A. The sequence goes on along the minus strand of JAYVNA010000844.1, from coordinate 22,872 downwards.
GCGTGTACCAGTTGCGGTCCATCGCTCACTTCTCCTCTTTCTTGGGCTCGGACGATGCGTCGGTCCGGGGTTCCACGGTGACTTTTCCCTGCACGGAGCTCTTGAGCATTCGCAGCTTCACGCCAGCTGCGATCTCGAGCGTGATGACCTTCTCGTCCACCGCATACACCTTGCCGAGGATCCCGCTCGAGGTGATGACGTCATCACCCTTCTTGAGCGCGGCGATCAAGGTCTGCTGCTCTTTGGCCTGCTTCTGCTGAGGACGAATCAGCACGAAGTACATGATCGCGAAGAGCGCCGCGAAGAAGACGATGTTCATGCCCCCACCACCAGCAGCAGCCTGGGCGAGCACGATGGGGAGACTCGGCAGTGACATGGGGATCAAGAGGCGGGCCGTATAGCCCTCGGGGGGGTACGCGGCAAGCGCACACGTGTCCTCCTGTTGAGGAGGTTTTTTTGTGCTACGCGCGCACGCCCATGAATCGATTTCTTCTGCTCGCGCTCGTGCTCACCGGCTGCAACCTCACCGCGGTCGGAATTCCGTGTGAGACGCGCGAGGAGTGCGAACCGGGGCAGGAGTGCCTGACCGCGCCCGGCGGCTTCTGTTCGCGGGGCTGCACCGAGCCTGGCCAGACGCGCGACTGCCCCACGGGCACCATCTGCACGAACTTCGGCAAGGACCAGCAGGTGTGCAGCAAGCCCTGCCAGACCAGCGCCGACTGCCGAATCAACTTCGAGTGCGTGTTGACCCACTCCACGGGCACCGAGAGCGCCTGCAGGCCCGTTCAGTAATCACGCCTCGGGCGTGCTCGGGCGGGAATGGAATTCCTTGAGGAAGTCGCCGTAGCGGTCGGTTTCGATCGCAGCGCGCGCCTGTCCCATCAGGCTGAGGAAGAAGTGCAGGTTGTGGAGCGTGTTGAGGCGCATCGCGACCAGTTCCTGCGAGACGAACAGGTGGCGCAGGTAGGCGCGCGAGAAGTTCCTGCAGGTGTAGCAGGCGCACTTCGGGTCGAGCGGCCGGTCATCTTTGGCGTAGCGGGCGTTCTTGATCACCAGCTTGCCCTGGCTGGTGAAGAGCAACGAATTGCGGGCGCTGCGGGTGGGCAGCACGCAGTCGAACATGTCGATTCCCGAGCCCACGCAGGTCACGAGATCGAGGGGCGTGCCGACGCCCATGAGGTAGCGCGGCTTGTCCTTGGGGAGCAGCGCGGCTGAGAAGGCGACCCCGGCGTGCATCTGCACCGGTTCTTCACCGACGGCAAAACCGCCGAGGGCATAGCCGGGCAGGTCGACGGCGCAGATCTCCTCGGCGTGACGCTTGCGCAGTTCCTCATCGAGGCCGCCCTGCACGATGCCGAAGAGGGACGAGCGCTGCCGGTGCCAGGCCTTCTCGCAGCGCTGCAGCCAGCGGGTGGTGCGGGCCATCGAGGCTTCCATGTAGCTGCGCTCGCTCCAGGCCGGCGGGCACTCGTCGAAGGCCATGATGATGTCGGCGCCGAGCACTTCCTGAATCTCGATGCTGCGCTCGGGCGTCAGCAGGTGCTTGCTGCCGTCGATGTGGCTCTGAAAGGCGGCGCCTTCTTCGGTGATCTTCCGCTTCTCGGCGAGGCTGTAGACCTGAAAGCCGCCCGAGTCGGTGAGCAGGGCGCGGTCATACGAGATGAACTTGTGCAGGCCGCCGAGGTCACCGATCAGCTGCTCTCCGGGGCGGAGCATCAGGTGGTAGGTGTTGCCGAGGATGATGTTCGCGCCGAGCGTGTGGAGATCGTCGGGGGCGATCGCCTTCACGCTGCCGGCGGTCCCGACGGGCATGAACACCGGGGTGTCGATGACGCCGTGCGGGGTGTGCAGCTTGCCGCGGCGGGCGCCGGTCTGAGCGCAGACGTGCAGCAGCTCGAACTTCACCAGCGAAGGAGCGACGCGCTGATCGCCACGTTGATCGGGTGCAGGAAGGGTCATGAGTCGGACTCGATGAACATGGCGTCGCCGTAGCTGAAGAAGCGGTACTTCTCACGGATCGCCTCGGCGTAGGCGGCGAGCGTGTTCTCGCGGCCGAGCAAGGCGCTCACCAGCATCACCAGGGTGGACTTGGGCAGGTGGAAGTTCGTGATCAGCGCGTCGACGATCTGAAACTGAAACCCGGGCGTGATGAAGATCGAAGTCGCAAACCTCTCTCCCTCTCCCCCGCGGGGGAGCGGGTCGGGGAGAGGGCGTAAACCCCAGCTCTCCAGAGTCCGAACCACCGTCGTACCGACCGCGATCACCCGCCGCTTTTCCTTCTTCGCAGTGGTGATGGCAGTCGCCGTGTCCGAACTGACGAAGGCCCGCTCCTCATGCATCTTGTGCTCGCTGACCGGCCCCTCACGCACAGGCATGAAAGTCCCCGGCCCCACCTCGAGACTCACGAACGCCTTCTGCACGCCGCGCTTCTCGAGCTCGGCAAACGTCTCAGTCGTAAAATGAAGCCCAGCGGTCGGAGCGGCGACCGATCCCACCTGCCGGGCGTAGATCGTCTGGTACCGCTCGGCATCGGCGAGCTCGACATCGCGCGTGATGTACGGCGGCAACGGGAGCTTCCCTGCCCGTGCGATCGCTTCCTCGAGGGTGTTCATCGGAGAGGTGAACTTCACCTGGTACTCGCCGCCGCCGGGCGCGGTGATCACCGTTGCCGTCAGCCCCGCGTCGAACTCCAGCTCCATCCCCGGGCGAAAACCCTTCGACGACTGCCCCAGGCACGTCCACACGGTCCCACCGGCGTGGGACTTGAGCGCCGCTTCCGTCTGCACGTCAGTCGCGGGCCGAACCAGCAACAGCTCAGCGCGGCCGCCACTGCCCTGCTTCTTGCCGATCAACCGGGCGGGGATCACGCGCGAGTCGTTGAACACGAGCAGATCGCCCTCACGCAGCAGCGACGGCAGCTCGCGAAAGAGTCGATGCTGCACCTGCCCACTGGGCCTTCGCACGTGCAGCAATCGGCTCGCGTCGCGCGTTGCGAGGGGCGCCTGGGCGATCAGCTCCGGGGGGAGCTGGAAGTCGAAGTCATCGGTGTGCACGGCGAGGTCGCCCTAAGCCAGGTCGGCGTCAGCTGCCAGAAGCGCCTTGAAGAAGCAGTCTGGCCGAGGGGGCCCTCGCCTTTGAGAAAGGGACGCGACGGGCGCAGCGCCGTGCCTTTCAAGAGAGAGGTCGGGCAGTGAGCCCACTCGAGCAGGCCCTCTGCGCGCGCTTTCTTTGACGCACGTGACTCAGCTTCGAAATGGTCACATCAGGACGGAGGCGGGCCGACCCCTCGGGGCACTATGCGTAAATGTCACTCAGCCCCATTGGGGACGCCCTCATTGAAATTTTGAGGCGCCGTGAGCAGTGAAACGAGCGCCAGGTGCACCACTCTGGAGCAGCCCCAATCCGGTTTTCTTGCGTAGATGTCACACAGAGCGCGTTCGAGTGACATTCACGCATAGTGCTCAGTGCCCCCCTGAGTCACCACCACGAAGCCGAGTAAAGTGAGTGACCCGAGCGACGTGCAAAGAGGCCCGCACGGATCGAGCAACGAAGTACGCCGACCCTCACGACCGCCTTCTTCCATGCCGCTTCGCGATCACCCGTTCGCAGCTGCGCGGAGCCCTTCGAGGTCGACGATCTCGATTTCCCCGTACGACGCCTTCACCAGCCCGCGCGCCTCGAGCTCTTTGAGCCCCTGATTCGTCGACTGCCGCGACGACGACACCATCGCCGCCAGCGTCTCCTGACTGACCTTCACCACGCGCGCTGACCGATCACTCCACTCGCCGTACCCCTCGGCCATCAACACCAGCCGCCGCGCCAGCCGGGGAAGCAGCGGCAGCAACGCCATGTCTTCCATCACCGTGAACGCGAGCCGCAGCTTGCTGGTCACCATCAACCCCAGCTCGCGCCACCACGCCGGATTCTCCGAGAACATCGAATCCAACGCAGGCGAAGGCACGTGCAGCACCCTGGTGTCCGCCCCCGCGATGGCGTCGTGCGTGCGAGGCAACCGATCGAACACCGCGATCTCCCCGAACCACTGCGGAGGCTCGACCACCGCCAACACCGCTTCCTTCCCCGCCGCGGAAAGACCCGCGATCCGAATGCTCCCCGACAGCGCCGCATACAGCCCGTCAGGCGCATCGCCCCGGGAGAACAAGCGAGACTCGGCAGGCACCTCCCGCATCTCCGCTGCCTCGAGCAGCCGGTCTTGAAAGGCCGCCGGAACGCCCTGAAACCAACGCCCGGTGAGCAGTAACTCCCGGTATTCACGAGCAGACTTGGCCATGTGCAGGAAGTGTCGCGCGCCCGACAGTGTGGGGATGGGAGACAGGGCACACTCTCGCATATGAAGACCCCTGTGAACGCGCTCATCGGTCAGCTCGGCAAGTACGCGCAGTACCACCGCGACCCGCGCAACATCGCGACCCACTTCATCGGGGTCCCGCTGATCGTGCTGGGGGTCACCTCGTTCCTCTCGCGCCCCGGGTTCGAGTTGTTCGGGCTCGCGCTCTCGCCCTTCTGGTTCGTGCTCGCCGCCGTCGCGGTGTTCTACCTGCGCCTCGACGTGCGCTTCGGCCTCACGATGATCGCGCTCTTCACCCTCTCGGGAGTGGCATCGTCCTTCATCGCCGCGCAGAGCACGCTGGTCTGGCTCATCGCCTCGGCTGGCCTCTTCATCGTCGGCTGGGTGATTCAGTTCATCGGCCACTACTACGAGGGCAAGAAGCCCGCGTTCGTCGACGACCTGGTCGGCCTGCTGGTCGGCCCGCTCTTCGTCACCGCCGAAGTCGGCTTCGCCCTCGGCCTGCGCCTCGAAGTGAAGACGGCCATCGAAGAGGTCGCCGGCCCCACCAAGCTGCGCCAGCTCGCCGGTTCACCGACGCTGAGCAAGTAACCACGGCCGCAGCTCGGCGTTCTCGAACGCGCCCTTCCACGAATCGTGACCCACGCCCGCAAGCTCGGTGTAGCGGAAGACGCCGCCGAGCTGCTTCATCATCGCCGCCACCCGGCGCGTCGCTTCGTTGCGCACCGTGCGATCGACCTCGCCGTGAAACGCCCAGATGGGGAAATCGACCAGCCCGCGCGCTGACTCCGGGTTGAGATCGCCGGCGATGGGCACCGCCGCGGCGAACAGGTCCCGGTGCCGCTCGATGAGGTCCCAGGTGCCGATCGCGCCCATCGAATAACCGATGATCGAGATCCGCTGCGCATCGACCGAGCGCCGCTTCGCCAGCTCGCGCACCAAGCTCACCACCTTGCGCTGCGTGGCAGACTCGCCGCCGTACCAACTGCCCCCGAACGTGTCCCCCGCCGGGCACTGCGGAGCGACCGCGATCACCGGCCACGACTCGAGCGTCTGCACGCCGTTGGTCAGGTGCGAGGTGGTGTCAGTGCCGCGCTCCCGGCTGCCATGCAGCGTGACCACCAGCGGATAGCGCGTGTTCGCCGGGTCGTAGCCGGTGGGCAGTGAGAATCGGTACGGCAGGCCTTCGTGTGACTCGAGCTCCCAACGCTGATTCATGGTCGTCTCACCTCGGCCGACGCTTCCGCTTCGCTCCGCGTCGTCTCGCGCAGCCTACGGCTGCTACCGGCTCGCCTCCGGGTCATTCGTACAACGTCTGAAGCTCCACGCCCGGGTAGTAATGCATCAGGATCTTCCGGTAATCCCAGCCCTTCTCCGCGTACACGCGCGCGCCCCATTGGCAGAGCCCCGCGCCGTGCCCAAAGCCGCTGCCCTGCACCTTCCACCCATCGCCCGACTTCTGAATCTCGAACGAGAGGCTCTTCAATTTCATGTACCCGATGCGCTCGCGGAAGGTGACGGCGTCGACGCTGCGGTTGCCCACCTCGACCCGGCGCGCCCGGCCCGTCGTCGAGCGGCCCTGCACCTTCACCGCCCCGCCCTTCGCCGCCCCGCCCATCGACTTCAGATCGGCCGGCTTGAGGTCGAGGGTCCAATGGCTGGTGGCCAACTTCCCACAGGGGCAATCGACCGCCTGCAGGTAGGGGAGATCGCGGCCCAGCGCGTCGATGCCCGTCTCGGTGCGCCCTCCGCAGCTGGCGTGAAAGTAGGCCTCGATCGGCTGCAGCTGCCAGGTCATCACCAGCCCGCGGGTGGACTCCACCGCGTCGCGGGTGAGCGGGTCTTCGGCGTCGAGGCCCTTGTAGACCTGGCTGATGACCGAGCTGCCGAGGTGGTACGGCTGGCCGTACTGCTCCAGCTTCTTGTTGAGCGCGTAGGTGCGGGCGGCGATCGCCTGGGCCTTGAGTGCCTCGGTGGGAAACGACTTCGGCATCTCGCTGCCGATGACGCCCACGAGGTAGTCCTCGAGACCGAGCACGTTCACCGCCGCCAGCTGCGTCTTGCCCGGCAACACCACCACGTCGCCCTTCACCCGGGTGCCGCTCACCAGGATCACCCCCTCGCCGTCTTCTCCTGAGCGAAACCGCAGCGCCATCGCGGGGGTGGCTTCGCCTTCCACGAGCAACTTGCCGCCCACCCACGTGAGCGTCACCTTGGTCGCCGCGAACGGCTCGAACCTGGCGTCATCGGCGTCCGCCCCCACCCGCAGGCCCGTGCCTTCGAGCACCACCTTCGATGACTCCGGCCCCACCGCGATTCGCATGGTCTCGGAGGCGAACGAGGTCGATGCGATCAGCCCCATCAGGGGGATCACGCTTTGGAGTCTCAGCATCCCCACAGCGTAGGGACCCACGACACGGGCTCAAGAATTTGGCAGGAGTACGTTCACTTCATGTCCGACGTCGACGCGCTCTTCCGCCTCCTCACCGCCGCCCCGCCGCGGTCGGCCGAGATCGTCAAGCGGGTCGCCCTGAGCCAGAAGAGCTTCCCCGAGCTCGCCGCGCTCTATGGGCTCGACGTGCCGCGCATGCAGCGGCTCGCCTTTCGGTCCTTCCTCGACGTGCTCTCCGGCGGCACGGCCCGGGTGCCTGATGAACGCGAAGCGACCGAGACCGAGGTGATGCTGGGGGAACGCCAGGCCGCCCAGGGCGAAGGCGCCGAGCTTCGAAGGCTCTGGCAGAGCCTCACCGCGAATCGGGCCGAGCTCGAAGCCCAGCTCACCCGGGCCGCCGCCGCGTTCGAGGCCTCGCCTGATCGGGTGCGCGACGAGCGGCTGCGCTGGGTGGCGATCGCCGTGGTGCTCGCCCTCACCGCGTATTTCTATTTTCAGCAGGCGAACAAGCCGCACCCGCCTCCCCAGAAGCGGCCGACCACCACGGCGCCCTTCACTCCGTAAAGAGTTTGCGGTGCTCCCACCCGCGGTCTACGAGTCCCGCTCATGAACCGGCTCTTCTTCGCGTCCCTCGCCGCAGCGCTCGTCCTCCTGGCCTGCCCGAAGAGCACCGGCGGTCCGAACCTCGGGGGCTCCGACGAAGAGAAGATGGACAGCCTCGCCGCCCAGCTCGAGGAGTACGGCACCAAGACGAACAGCGAGTGCAACGAGACCTGCGACCTGAAGAACAAGGTCTGCAAGCTCTCGGAGACCGCGTGTGAAATCGCCGGCCGGAGTGCGGATCGCGCCGACTACCAGAAGCGCTGTGTGACGGCCCAGGAAGAGTGCGCCCGGTTCAACGAGGCCTGTTCGACCTGTAAGAAGTGAGACGAAAGGTGCGCTAGCCTTCTGCCAAGGCATGTCGATCACCCTCCTCACCTTGTGTCTCGCCCTCGGGGCCGATGAGCCGCTCGCGCCCGAGAAGTCGGCGGTCATCGAGCGCGAGCAGCAGAAGGCGCAGACCGAGGTCAGCGCCAAGTACGGCAACAAGAAGCTGACCGAGCTCAGCCGCGAAGAGCGGGGCCAGCTCGCCAGGGACCTCGCGAACGCCGACAAGGCCGTGCTCGAGAAAAACGGCGTCGACCCCAAGCAGTGGGCCCGCGAGTCGCTCAAGAAAGACCGCGCCGCCTACGCCGAGGGCAAGCAGCTGGTGAAGGACCTCGAGGAGAAGGAAAAGGTCGCGGAAGCGAAGAAGAAGGCTGACGCCGACGCCCCCAAAGAGGTCGAGGTGCAGCGCGGGGTCTCCGAAGACAACCCGGTCACCCTCGACGAGAAGGCCAACGCCGACGGCACCGTTCCGGTCGAGAAGGGCCTTCCCCCCGAGGCCGCCAGGGAACTCGAGGCTGCCGGGGGCAACGACAGCTCCGGCAAAGCCGAAGAGGCGCCCACGCCGGCCGCCAAGCCCAGCGGCAAGGGTTCGCGACGCCGTTAAATTTTTGAATGAAATAGGTGTGAGGTCGCGGTCGTTCTGCCCGTCCCCCGGAGTTCGTCTCCCCCCTTCGTTTCGGTGACACGTGAGCGTCGGTCCCACGCCGGGTGAGCGCTTCGGCCCCTACGACATTCTCGGACCCCTGGGGTCCGGCGGAATGGGCATCGTCTTTCGCGCCCGTGATTCACGCCTGGGCCGCGAAGTCGCCCTCAAGACCCTCCCTCCGTCCAGCCGCACTGATCCCGCCCGGCTCCAACGCTTCGAGCAGGAAGCGCGCGCGGCCTCGGCGCTCAACCACCCCAACGTGCTCGTGGTGTTCGACGTGGGCCGCGAAGGCGACACCCCGTTCCTGGTGACCGAGCTGCTCGAGGGGCAGACCCTGCGGGAGCGGATCACCGAAGGCAGGCTCTCGCCCCGCAAGGTGATCGAGTTCGGCATGCAGGTGGCCCAGGGCCTCGCCGCCGTGCACGAGAAGGGCATCGTTCACCGCGACCTCAAACCCGAGAACCTGTTTCTGACCCGTGATGGCCAGGTGAAGATTCTCGATTTCGGGGTGGCGCGCACGGTCGAGGGTGGCACTCCGCCTGCCGGCACCCTGCCCCTCACGCAGTCCGGCGCGGTGATGGGCACCGCCGGCTACATGTCTCCGGAGCAGGTGCGCGGCCGCCCCGCCGACGCGCGCAGTGACATCTTCGCGCTGGGCGCCATTCTCTTCGAGTGCCTCACCGGGCAGATGGCCTTCCCCGGGGAGTCGCCGGTCGAACGCGGCTACGCCATCCTCAACGCCGAGCCGAAAGAGCCGCTCGCTCCGGTGCCGCCTGCGCTGTTGCGGGTCCTGCGGCGGTGTCTGGACAAGAACGCGGAACAGCGTTTCCAGCACGCGCGCGATCTCGTCTACGCCCTCGAAGCGGTCAACGAAGGTTCGGGCGTCGTCCCTCCGCCGCCTGCGACGGGGTCGAAGGGTCTGCGGGGGGCGGGGCTGGCCGTGCTGGCGTTCGTGCTGGTCGGGCTGGCGCTGCTGCTTCGCCCGCCGGCGCCGGTGGCCCCGCCGGTGGAAAAAGCGGCCCGGGAGAGCCCCGCGGTGACCAGCCGGCGGGTGAGCTTCCGCAGCGGCAGCATCTACAGCGCGCGCTTCACCGCTGATGGCCGCGGCGTCGCGTACTCGGGAACCCTCGAGGCCACGCCGATGCGAATCTACGCGGGCGTGCTCGACGGCGCGCAGCTGCGGCCCGCGAGCGATCCCGGGGTGTACCTGTTCGACATCTCGTCGAAGGACGAGCTGGCCATCGCCGCGCCGCTCGATGAATCGAACATGCAGGACGGTCGCACCCTGGCCCGGGCCTCGCTCGCGGGGGGCGCGCCCCGGCCGCTCTACGAGAACGTGATGACGGCCGACTTCGGCGCCGATGACTCGTTGTTGCTCGTTCGGATTCGCGACGGGCGCTACCAGGTGGAATACCCGCCGGGAAACGTGGTGCTCACGAGCACCCAGGGGCTGGGCATGGCGCGGCTGTCCCCCGATCTCAAATACATCGCGCTCGAGCGGCACCCGGTGCGCGGCGATGATCGCGGGTGGGTGGAGATCGTCGATCTCACCGGCAAGCAGCTCGCCGCCTCGACCCAGGCCTGGACGCTGGACGGGCTGGCGTGGTCCGCCTCCGGGCGGGAGGTCTGGTACTCGGCGGGCTACGAGAACGTGTCGCGGCAGCTTCACGCCCTCTCGATCAAAGGTGAGCAGCGCCGGGTCTACGGCACCGCCGGCAGCCTGCGCTTGATGGACGTCGACTCGAAGGGGCGCGTGCTCGCCACCAGCGGCATCGTGCGCTCGCGCATGTTCGGCAAGGTGAACAACGAGGTGAAAGAACGCTCGTTGAGCTGGCTCGATGGCTCGTTGCCGCTCGACCTTTCCACCGACGGCAAGGTGATGCTCTTTCTCGAAGGTTTCGGGCCCGCGGGGGCGGAGGTGCAGACCTGGCTGCGCCGCTTCGATGCGGCCGACGACACGCCGGTGCTGCTCTCGCTGGGCTGGGGCCGCGCGTTGTCGCCCGACAAACGCTGGGCGATCATCAACCCCACCCCGCCCTTCAACACCTTGAGGGTGGTGCCGACGGGCGCCGGCGATCAGCGTGATCTGCCGCACCCCCAGGAGTTTCAGGCGATCACGAAGGTGCGTTACTTCGCCGATGGCCGCCGCATCGCCTTCTCGGCGATCGACCTGGCCAACAAGTGCCATCTCTACGTGCAGTCGGTGCTGCCCCGTGACGGCGAGAGCGACGCCAGCGCCGACCCGGAACAGGTCGCCGAAGACGAGCTGGTGCTCACCGCCGGGCCTTCACCTGACGGCAAGTGGCTGGCCGCCCGGGCCAAGGACAAGCGCAGCGTGCTGGTGAACGTCGAGAGCGGCGACCAGACGGCCCTCAAAGACTTTGCGCTGGGCGACCTGCCGCTGCAGTGGACCGCCGACGGCAAGGCGCTGTGGGTTCAGCGCTGGCCCAAGAAGGGCAGCGGGATCGTGGGGGTCGAGCTGCTCAAGTACGAGCTGGGCTCCGCGCGCCTCACGCACATCGGTTGGTTCGATCCACCAGATCCGGTCGGCATGCAGGGCGTCAGAGAAGGCGTGCTCACCCCTGACGGCAAACACTACGTGTATACGGTCAACCAGCAGTTGGATGAGCTGTTCCTCCTCGAAGGAGTCCGTTGACGTGACCAGTACGCTGACGGAAGGCCTCGGCGGCGCCCGAACCGGCGCGAAGACGTCGGCCTTCCTCTTTCGCGTACTCGACGCGGACAGACCTGCGAGCCCGTCGGGCCGCTTCTGTCTCGACGCGGTCGATGAGGTGGCGTTCGGCCGCTCAGATTCGCGGCTCTCGGTGCGCAGCGACGAGGCGGGCAAACGCACCCTGCGCCTGGGCATCGCCGATCGATGGATGTCGGGGCAGCACGCGCGGCTTTCGCGGGTGATGCGCGCGTGGGTGCTCGAGGACACGAAGTCGAAGAATGGTGTGCGCCGCAACGGCGAGCAGGTGCAGCGCGCGGAGCTGGCCGATGGTGACGTGGTCGAGCTGGGCCGCACCTTCTTCGTGTTTCGGGCGGAGCAGCCCCTGGCGCCCGATCTCGAGAGCGAGACGTTGACCCCGCTGGCCTCGGGGCTCAACACCTTGTCGCCTTCGTTGAGCGCGCAGTTCGCAGAGCTCGCGCAGCTGGCGAAGTCGCAGGTGAACATCGCGCTGTGTGGGCCCTCGGGGAGCGGGAAGGAAGTGGTGGCCAACGCGCTCCACCTGCTCAGTGGGCGGCCGGGGCCGTTCGTGGCGGTCAACTGCGGGGCGTTGCCTGACGAGCTGGTGGAATCCGAGCTGTTTGGTCATCGCAAGGGCGCCTTCTCCGGGGCGTTGGAAGAGCGCGCGGGGCTCATTCGCACCGCGCACGGCGGGACGTTGATGCTCGACGAGGTGGGCGATCTGCCGCTCGATGCCCAGCCGGCGCTGCTGCGGGTGCTGCAGGAACGGGCGGTGATGCCGGTGGGTGGGTCGCGGCCCCTGCCGGTGGACTTGAGGGTGATCTCGGCCACGCACCGCACGCTGGAGCGGCTGTGCGAGCAGGGGTTGTTTCGGGACGACTTACGGGCGCGGTTGACGGGGTACCGGGCGGAGCTGCCGGCGCTGGCCGCGCGCAGGGAAGATCTCGGGTTGCTGATCGGCTCGCTGCTTCAGCGGCTGGCGCCGCAGCGGGTGTTCTCGGTGCAGCTGGCCATCGCGGCGGCACGGGCGATCTTCGCGTACGACTGGCCGCTCAACGTGCGCGAGCTCGAGAAGGCGCTCGAGACGGCGCTGGTGTTGGCGAACGGGGGCGTCATCGAGCTTTCGCACCTGCCGCCGGAGTTGCGCGAGCCCGCTGCGACGCGGCGCCGCGAGCCCGAGGCGATCGATGAGACGCGCAAGGCCGAGCTCGCGGGGTTGCTCCAGCAGCACGCGGGGAACGTGTCGGCGGTGGCGCGCGCGATGGGCAAGGCGCGGATGCAGATTCAGCGGTGGATGGAGCGGTACGGGCTGGACCCGCGCGATTTCCGGGCGAGCTGAAGCCTCAGCAGTCGACCTGCAACAGGTGGAACACCTGCAACGGGTGCAACACCCGTCGCCGTGAGTTTCACACCCGGTAACCACTCCAATTCAGAGCGCACAGGCTCGGCACGGCGGCTGCTCAAGGGGAGTTCGCCATGAAGAACTCCACGCTCATTCTCTTCGCGCTTTTGATTCTGGTCGGGTGGACCGCGCTCGCAGCGGGCGTGTTCGCCGTCTTCGCAGGTGAACCCGAGGTCTCGATGCAGGTGCACCAGCACGAGGTCACCCCGGTGCCGCCCGAAGAACCTCTCTTTTCGGGCCGGCCCTGTCCTCCGGCAGGTAGCCAAACGCCGGATGCCTCGGTGCCTTGCGAAGTGTGAAGAAGCGGTGCGTTCGCGGTCTGCGCGAACGAGTCGAAGGCCACAGGGGTTGGGTGCCAGGAACACTCGACGCAGGTGGCTGTTCGACTCGTTCGTGGAGAACGGGAAGGGTCGCTGAGTTAGGTTGGCCGCGTGGCCGGCATCATTCGCACCCCGAAGAGACCCGCAGGGTGGACTGCGCCTGGCCCTCGCCCGCGCGGCGACGATGGCAGGCCCGAGTTCCAGCCCGCTGACGACGAAGATCTCTGCTTCCTCACCGGCGAGTGGCGCCTGTTTCAAAAGCAACGCGGCCACCGCTGGAGCCTCGACGATCTGGTCACCGCGGCCGTCGCCGCCCCCCATGCAGAGGCCCTCGGAGCCCGCCACATGCTCGACCTCGGCTGCGGCCTGGGGAGCGTGCTGTTGATGATGGCGTGGCGTTTTCCGGAAGCCGACGTCACCGGCATCGAGGCGCAGGACGATCGGGCCGCGCTGGGCCGGCGATCGATCGCCTGGAACGGCGCAGAGTCACGTTGCCGGATCCTCGACGGAGATCTGCGTGACCCGAACACGTTCCCGGGAGGCACGCGCTTTCCGTTGATCACCGGCACCCCGCCCTACTTCCCCCAGGGCACCGGCCCCGAGAGCGAGAAGACCCACGCCGCCGCGTGCCGGTTCGAGACGCGCGGAGGCATCGAAGACTACGCGCTGGCCGCCGCCCGCTGGCTCACGCCTGAAGGCCGGTTCGTGGTCTGCACCGCGGCGCTCGAGGCTGGCCGGGTGGTGAACGCCGCGCGCGAGGCGGGCTTGAAGATCATCGAACACCTCGACGTGGTGCCACGCGAAGGCAAAGACGTGTTGGTGATGGTGGACGTGATGGCCTTCGAGCGCGAGGGGGATGAACGAAGACACTCGATCACCGTGCGCGACGCTCAGTCTCAGTGGACGCCGGACTTCCAGCGCCTGCGCGAGGCCATGGGGTTTCCCCCGCTCCGCTGAGCACGCTGTGCGATGGTCAACGCGATGACGACCCCCGTCGCAGTGGTGACAGGCGCGAGCAGTGGCATCGGTCGCGCATTGGCGAAGCAGCTCGATTCCGAGGGGTACCACCTCGTGTTGTGCGACGTGAACGAGCCCGCGCTGCGCGAGACCCAGTCGCTGCTCAAGCGCGGCTCTCAGCGGGTGACGCTCGACGTCTCCAAGCGCGACGCGGTCGAGGCGATGGCGGCTGAGGTGATCGCGCGGCACGGCCGGATCGACCTGGTCATCAACAACGCCGGGGTCACCGTCGACGCCACCATCGCTGAAGTCAGCATGGAGGACTTCGAGTGGCTCTTCGGGATCAACTTCTGGGGCGTGGTGTACGGCACCAAGGCGTTCCTCCCGACCATGCTGGCGCAGCGCGAGGGCACCATCGTCAACCTCTCGAGCGTGTTCGGCATGATCGGCTTCCCCCGCCAGGGCACCTACAACGCCGCCAAGTTCGCGGTGCGCGGCTTCACCGAGTCGTTGTGGTGTGAGCTCGACGGCACCGGCGTCACCGCCATCTCGGTGCACCCCGGCGGCATCAAAACGAACATCGCCCGTGACGCCCGCAGCAAGGCCACTGCCGGGGAGAAAGAGAAGCTCGCGACGCAGTTCGCCCAGGTCGCCCGCACCACCCCCGAAGAAGCCGCCGCGGTGATCATGCGTGGCGTGTACGAGAAGAAGCGCCGCGTGATGATTGGCGCCGACGCCCAGCTGATTCAGTTGATGTCGCGGCTGCTGCCCGAGTCATACCCGTCGATCATCAAGGCGCTCGATCGGAGACCCCGTTGAAGGCGAAGGCGAAGCCGAAGAAGCGCCCCGCCCCGGTGGCGGCCGAACAAGAGCTCGCCCGATTGCTCGCGCGCCTGTCGAGGCCGGGCGTCGATCGCTGGGAAGCGGACACCAACAAGGTTCGGCACCTGCTTTCCCTCGACGCGGACGCGGTGATGAAGCGGCTCGCCTCGAAGCAGGACGAAGCGGTAGGCCTGTTCAGCCGCCTGCGCACGCGCGAGGGCATGGTCGAGCTGTGCAAGAGCAACTTCGGCACCATCACCTTCAGCGAGCTGGTGCGCCTCGAGCCCACCGAGCAGGCCGCGGTCGAGGCCTTCCATCACACGCTCAACGAGCTGCGTTGGTACGTGCGGTACACCGAAGACATGCCGAGCACCGTGAAGTCGACGGTGACGCTGTACGTGGTCCGGCTCACCGAACTGCACCACGCGCTCAACGCGGTCATCGGCCCGCCCGCGGCCAGTGGACACCGGGTGATTCAGGCAAAGTGACCGCCCGGGACCGGTTCCCGACCGCTCACCCCTTCACCCCGAATCGCAGGGCTCGACGGTTCGTACTGTCAGTCCATGCGCATCCTCCTTCTCAACCCGCCGCACACCGCGATCGGGAGCCGTTGCGTTCCTGACGATCACCTCCCGCCGCTGGGCCTGCTCTCGCTGGGGGGGCCGCTGATCGACGCCGGCCACCAGGTCGAGTTGCTCGACGCCGACCTCACCAACCTCGCGCCCGAGCGCATCGTCGAGGAGATCTGCCGGCGTGAGCCCGAAGCCGTGCTGGTCGGCCACGCGGGCTCGACCTCGGCGCACCCTACGGTGGTGCTGATCACCCGCACCCTGCGCGCCCGCTTGCCGAAGCTGCGGCTCATCTACGGCGGGGTGTTCCCCACGTATCACTGGCGCGAGGTGCTCCAGGAAGAGCCGCAGGTCGACTTCATCGTGCGCGGTGAAGGCGAAGACACCATCGTGCGGTTGATCGCCGCGCTCGAGAGCGGCGCGAAGCTGGAGAGCGTTCGCGGCATCGCCTACCGCCGCCTGAGAGTGCCCTTCGCTTCGCCCGACGCCGAGATGATTCGCGACCTCGATGCGTACCGGACCGGTTGGGAGCTGGTCGACCTCACGCGCTACCACTACTGGGGCGGCAAACGCGCCGTGGTGATGCAGTTCTCGCGGGGCTGCCCTCACCTGTGCAGCTACTGCGGTCAACGCGGTTTCTGGACGCGGTGGCGCCATCGCGACCCGGTGAAGTTCGCCAGGGAGATCGCCCGGCTGCACCGCGAACAAGGCGTCGAGATCATCAACCTCGCCGACGAGAACCCCACCTCGCAGCGCAAGGCGTGGAAGGAATTCTGCGAAGCGCTGATCGCCGAGAACGTCGACGTCGAGCTCGTCGGTTCGACCCGTGCGGGTGACATCGTGCGCGATGCCGATCTGCTGCCGCTCTACAAACGCGCGGGCGTCTCCCGCTTCCTCCTCGGCACCGAGAGCACCGACGAGGCCACGCTGCAGAAGATCAAGAAGGGCTCGACCACCGCGGTGGACCACGAGGCCATTCGCCTGCTGCGCGAGAACGACATTCTTTCGCTGGCGACCTGGGTGGTCGGCTTCGAAGAAGAGCGGCCTTCCGACTACTGGCGCGGCTTCCGGCAGTTGCTGCAAGCCGACCCCGATCAGGTGCAGATGCTCTACGTCACCCCACATCGCTGGACCGGCTTCTTCGAAGAAGCGAAAAACCGCCGCGTGCTGCAGCTCGATCAACGCCGGTGGGACTACAAACACCAGGTGCTCGCGACCAGGCACCTGCCTTCGTGGCTGGTGATCACCTTCGTGAAGGCGATGGAGGTCGGAATGCAGCTTCGCCCGAAGGCGCTGCGGCGGTTGTGGCACCGCGACCCGAAGCTGCGCGAGGCCCAGCGTTGGTACTACCGCATCGGGCGCCGCGTCTGGTTCTTCGAGTGGGCGAACTACCTGTTCCGCGAACGAAGGACCGAGGAAGGCCCGACGCTCGCGCAGATGTGGGGCGAGAGTCAGGTGAAGGAAGAATTTCCCCTCACCCGCAAGCGCTCACATGCAGGTGCGGCAGAAGTCGGGGCACTGCTGCGCGGCGGAACATGACGAGTCGTTCGGGTCGCAGCACGACTGACCCGCCTTCGAGCCGCCGTTACACGTGCACGCGCCGTTGGTGCACTGGTGGTTGGTGGTGCAGGTCTGGCTGCCGTTACCGCCGCCCGTGCCCGAGCCCGTCGGGGTGCCACAGGCGAACGACAAAGAACTGACGGCGACGAAAAGAACGGTTCGGAGCGTGGTCATGGTCTGGGCTGAGTAGCACGCAGGCCGAGCAGCACCAGCAAAGCCGCGCTCGGCCAGAACTGCAGCAAAACGCGATTGAGCAGCGTCCCGTTCTCCGCGAACACCCGCACCCGCTCGGGCCCCGAGAGCAAGGCGACCGCGGTGAAGAACAGCAGCAGCCCCAACATCGCCTTGAGCCCCCGCACCGAGGGATCCTTCGAGGGGATCAGCAACACCCCGAGCGTCACCGCCCAGAAGACGCCCCAGGAGAACAAGTCCGAGGCGTGCACGGCGAGCAAGCGAAGCAGCGTGGGGAACCAGCTCCACTGCGGCATTCCCAGCGCGTGATCGAACAGCGGCACCCCATGGGAAAGCACGAGACCGCGCCAGGTGGCCATGGCGATCAGCGCGGCGATCGCCGGGAGCGCGAGCCGCCACTTGCGTTGAACGAGCAGCGCCGCCCCGGTGCCCGCGAGCACCTGCGCGAGGCCGTCGTCTTTGAAGCCGACCAGCACCACTGCGATCACCCCGGCGAGGAGCGGCGGGCGCTCGCTCGAGAGCAGCAGGCTCACGAACGCGACGCCGAGCAGGCCCACGGGCAGATCGACATAGGTGGAGCGCGCGTGCACCCAGACCAGCGGCGCCGCGGCGAGCACCGCGATCGCCAGCACGGCCGGCCGCTGCGAAGGAATCGACTCGAGCGCGGTGGCCGCGCAGAGCAACACCAACAGGCTCGCCGCCAGCACCTGCGTGGTGACCGAGTCATGACCCAACGAGAGCCAGCCGACGATCGAGGGCCACAGCGGTGGATACCCGGCGGGGATCACGTGCTGCGCGGGATCGAGCGCGGCCTGCACGCCGGCCCCAAAACCGAGCGACTCGAAGCGCGCTTTGCCCAGCCACACGAACTCGTCCCACTCGGTCGGCATCCACGGGCGGGCGAGCACGATCGCGCTGAGCCCCAGCAGCCCCCTCTCCCCCGCGGGGGAGAGGGTTGGGGAGAGGGCGGACGCCTGAGACGCGACCACGGCCAGACCCACCAGAACAAAAAAACCGGAACCACCCAGGGACACCGCGTACGCGATCACCACCGCGAACCAGGCCGACGAAGGCGACCTCAAGGCCACCCGCCACCCGCACCGCGTGAGCACCTGCCGAATCACCGCCCCGCACGCGTGCAGCAAGACGAGCCCGAGCAGCGCGATCACGGAACAACCCCGCAGCTCACGCGAGCGTCCTGCTGGCGGCACGCCGCGCCGAGGGGACCTGCGCCCAGCTCCAATTCGATCGCCGTGCCGCTGACCTCGGGCCGGCTGGGAAGCGCATAGCGGCCGAGGGGGAAGAGCACGTCGTCCTCTTCCTTCACCACTTCGACCTGACGTTCCGGCCAGGGCGCGCGCTGCTGAAGATCACGGAGCGTCGTTCCAATCGCTGACGTCAGCGCAGGTCGCTGCAGGGGCGCGTCGGCCCGTAGCGCCAGCACGTGCACGAAGCCGGGCACGGCCGCGACGGCCAGCACCCCGGCGATGATCGCGGGGCGTTTGACCACCCGCACCAGCACCGCGACGATCACCGCGAGCGCCAACCACACGCCCGCCTGGGGAAAGTGCGCCCGGGGGGCAGTCGTCACCCCATTGGCCCCGTCGATCATGATCGATCCGGGGGAATTCAGTGCTGAGCTCACCTCCGTCTTCTTTCACAAACTCGTGCGAGTAGCGCACCTTCGGCACATGGCGCATTCTGGCCAGGTGAAGCAGTGGTACCTCATCGTCCTGTTCGCGCTGGCCGCCTGTGTCCGGGTGGGGGAGCGACCCGGAGTCGACGTCCTGGTGATCGCTCCGCACCCCGACGACGAGGTCCTGCTCGCGGGTGGCGTGATGGACCGCGCGGTGCGTGAAGGCCGGCGTGTCGCGGTGATCATCGTCACCAACGGCGACTACACCTGCGAGCGCGACGGCTACCTGCGGGAAGCCGAGAGCGTGGCGGCGCTGAAGTTGCTGGGCGTCACCGAAGTGCACTTCCTCGGCTACCCCGATGGGGCGCTGTCGAAGTTGACCGAAGTGCCGCACGCGCCGATGGAGTTTCGAGACGCCACCGGCCAGTGCGTGGCCAGAACGAGCACCTACGCCGACCGCGGCGCGGGCCGCCTCGACGAACACACCGCGCGCACCGGCAAGCCCGGGGAGTGGACCTCCGACGCGCTGACCGGAGATCTCCAGGCGCTGCTCGAGCGGCTGGCTCCGAAAGCGGTCTACCTGCCGCACGTGATCGACGAGCACCCTGATCACTCTGCGACGTACACGTTCTTCCGGCGGGCGCTCGATCGGCTCCCGACCGCGCCGATCGTTCATCGCGGGGTGGTGCACGTGGGCGAGTGTTGGCCGTCGGACTGCGTGACCTACTTCACCCCCGAGCTTCCGACCCCGCCGATGCCGGGGAAGTACGCGTCGATGGTGCCGACCGAGCGGGTGCCCGTCGATGCGCAGCGAAAGTTCGCCGCGATCAACCTGTATCGATCGCAGCTGAGCCCGTGGCTCACGTCGTTCGCCCGCAAAGACGAGGTGTTCTTCGTCGAAACCTACGAGCGGAAAGACGGGCGTTGGGTCGAGAAGTTACTTCGCTGAGTTCATCGTCTCGATCAGCGTCGCGGTGATCGGAATCAGCCGCGGCGTGACGCGATACCGATCCGCGCGGGTCTTCAGAAACACCGAGTCTTCGTAGCTGCCCACGCGCTGGCCATTGTGATCCAGCGTGAACAGCTCGCTGACGCCGTTGATGCCCAGAATGTACGAGTCCTTGTTTCCTCCGGGCTCGAACCACGGGCTCGTCACCTGGCCACCGAGGGTGTGCCATCGCGCTTCCGCGGGGAGCGCCTTCATCGACGGGTGCGCCTTCAACATCGCGAGCAACAGCGTCGGGACGTCGTTCTGCGAAAGCGGGCCGGCCTCGATCAACGCCTGGGCCTCGGCCAGCGCCGCGGCGAGCGCCACCGGGTCCTTCGCGCGGGCGAGGAACTGCGGAGGGATCACGATCGCGAACGGAATCTGCGACTTCGCGACATCGGTCTCGGGATCTTCCTTGCCCCACACGTACGAATGACCCGTCGAGTGATCGGCCATCAACATCACGATCGATCGGTCCGCGATGCCCGAGGTCTCGAGCTGCGCGAACAGCCGTTCCACCGCGGCGTCGGTGTACGAGTACGTGATCAACCTCAGGCGATCATCCGCGTCAGCGCGATGGACCGCTTTCTTAAGCGCCCAGTCGACGCGCGCCGACACCTCGGGCGGAAGATCCTGCGGCGGGGTGAACGGCGAGTGATTCGACAACGACATCAACAGCGAGAACTGCGAACCCGAAGGCAGCGAGGCCGCAACGTGGTTTACCGCGAGGGCGAACACCGCGAAGTCGGTCACGCCATCCCACGTGCCTTTCGGGAGATTGGGCGGCAGTTCGGCCTGCGCCATGAACACCGAATACCCGTGACCCTTCAGAAAGCGGTCCATGTCGTCGAAGGTGCCGTCGCTGCCGTAGAAGAACGAGTGCTGAAACCCAGCCGCGCTGAGCACGTCTGAGGTGCACCGCACGGGGAACGGCTGCAGATCGCGAATGAAGCTCAAGTTGTACGGGAGCGTGCCCAGCCCACAGGTCATCGCGCCCAGGCAATGCGCGGTGCGAACTCCGGCCTGGAACATGCGGCGGCTGGTGAGCACGCCTGGCCGCCCGTCGTAGAGCGCGTTGGTGAACGGAGCGATCTCCCGCGGCGCTACCGCATTGAGCGCGTGAAGGTCGTCCGCGCGATAGCCCTCGAGGGACAGGTGGAACACCGCCACCGACGGGTCGCCTTCCACGAACAACGCCTCGCCGATCTTCTCGAAGGCCTGCACCAGCGCCCTGCCCCGGGGATCCTTCGTGGGCGGTTCAGTGTCGAAGTCGAGCGTGCGCGCGTGCGGGTGCGGCCCCTCGGCCTTAGAGGGCGGCCACCCCAACAGCGCCGCGCCCTCGTTGATCGCCTGCCTGGGCAACTCGGCAGTGAGCACGAGGTCCCGGGGCGTCGCGGGCCCCTGGTGGCGCATCAGATCGAACGTGCTCTCGACGAGCCCCGTCATGGGATCTCCCAGGGCCGCCGAGGTGAACCGGTTCGCCAGGGACGAGAGCGTGAGGGCGAGCAACAACACCCCGCCAGCGCCGCTCCCCAGGCCCGCGGTCAGGCCCGCCGCCCACCGCTTCCACGGGGTCAGCTCGCCCACCGGGCGCCGCCATACGATCGCCATCACCACCATCGCGGCCGCGCAGCCGATCGCCGCCGGAACCCAGATGCGCTCGTAGCGAAGAAAGCCGACGGTGCCCTCGACGAAGGACGCGTTCGTACCCCCCTCGAGCAGATCGAACATGGTGGGGAAGGCCCCGCGCTCCGACTTCACCTCCTGCGCGACCACCGTGAGCACCCAGAGGGCAAACCCGAACGGGAGCGTCCACATCACCGCGCCCAGCCGCTGCCACCGGGGCCCCCGGGCGTACTTGAGCAACAGCGGCACCAAAAGGGTCGCGAGCGCCACCAGCGGCGTAATGACCATCACCACGGCCGAGAGGTCGAGCAACGTGCCGGCGAACGACTTTTCGAGCTTTCCGAGCAGTGAACCCCACCCCCGCAAGGCTCCCGCCAGGCGCGCCGGAAAGGCTGCGACGAAGAGCAAGGCGACCACGGTCAAACCGGATAAAAAGCCCCGGCGAACCCCGGCGGCGCGATCACTCTGGAACTCCACCTGCCCCCTATACCCTGAACCGATCATTTCACGCTTCCCACAGCGCCCAGAGGAGGGCATTCCTCCGGTCCGACTTGAAGTACCTCCTCGTTCTCCTATTCCTGTCGACCCCAGCCGCGGCCGCGACCGATGCAGGTGTCAGCTGCGTCGAAGTCGAGCAGCGGCTGCAGAGTGCCCAGCGCACGCTGGCCGCCTGCACCGACGCCACCCGGCGTGAGTCTTCTGCGCGTGAACGGTGCGTGGCGGAGCTGGAACAGAACGAAGAAAAACTCGGCGCGGCTGCGGGGAAGGTCGAGGCCTGCGTCGCCCAGAAAGACGCCCTTTGCCAGGAAGCCGCCGTGCAAGCCGCGTCGATGCTCCAGGGCAGCGTGCGCAACGTCGGGGCCTGCATTCCCGAGCAGACCGAGGCCCAGCTCAAGACGCTCCTCAACGGGTGGTTCTCGGTTTCCCGCGCCCTGGCGCAGCTCGACGAGTACGGCACCGGGTCTTCCGACGTCGTGCCGCGCGCGCTGGGCACCACCGACCCCGAGCGTCACCTGGCCCACTTGCTGGGCGCGCGCACGGGCACGCCGTTGTGGAACCGCCGCATTCTGATTGAAGCCTTCAAGCTCACCGCCCCGAACACCTGGGACCGCCTGAAGAGTCAGGGCGCGGTCGCGCTCGATGCCTTCTTCGATTCGCACGGGCCGCTGCCTGAGACGTTCATGGCCGAAGCGAACGGCGATCACCCGGAGCCCGCGGGCCCTGCCGGCACCCCGCTCTCGGCCGCGCTCAAGCTGACGCTCAGTTACCTCCAGCTCGCGGACTGCGAAGCGCGCCCCAATTCTTCCGAGTGCGGCCGCGCGCGCCAGCTGGTGGAGCTGCTCGACAACACCGGCCCGCTCATCATTCGCCGGCGCATCGACGAGATGTACGCGACGCCGTGTGACGCGCTGGGTCCCGATACCGTGCGCGCGTGGCTGCAGGACTTCCCCGTGAGCCGGAAGGAAAAGGGGCAGACCACCCTGGCCGAGCTGTCCGCGGCGGCGCGCTCGAAGCTGCACCGCTGTTTCCTCGCCGATACCCAGGGCGACCCCTCGTACCGCGCGTGGGTGGCCTCGAAGCTGCCGCAGCCCTCGACCCTCGAGGCCCGCGCGCTGCCGCTGGTCGATGACTTCGCCAAGTTCGTGCGCGATGGCGACGGCGTCGATCGTTGTGGCCGCGCCGTGCGTGCGATGCAGCAGCTCTCGAGCGATGGGTGTTCGGTCGCCCGCCCCGAGATGCTCGCCACCATCGCGAACTGGGCTCACGAGGTCGCACGCACCGAGCCCGCGCCGCAGTGGCAAACCTGCCAGCGCATCGCCACCATGATGTGGAG
>JAYVNA010000843.1:0-8807 GCA_043758715.1 Archangium sp. | reverse complement strand
CGAAGGAGCGCCGGGCCAAGGCGGTCGAGGCCCTGCAGAAGGTGAAGCTCGAGGGGCGCATGCACCACAAGCCCACCGAGCTGTCGGGCGGTCAGCGGCAGCGCGTGGCGATCGCCCGGGCGCTGGCAGGCACGCCGTCGCTGCTGCTGGCCGACGAGCCGACCGGCAACCTCGATTCCGCCACGGGCGAGGAGATCGTCAAGCTGTTCGCCGAGCTCCACTCGCTGGGCCACACCATCGTACTGGTCACGCACGAGCCGAAGTTGGCCGCGCGCTGTCCGCGAGCGATTCGCCTGAGCGACGGCAAGGTGGTGGGTGACGGCCCGGGCGCGGACATCGCGTACGGAGATTCGCCGCGTCCTCCCGTGGCGGCCGCCTCATGAGCCTGCGCATCGATCTGGTCGAGGGCATGCGCATCGCCGTCCGATCGCTGGCCAATCACCGCCTGCGCACGCTGCTCACCACGGTCGGCGTCGGCATCGGCGTGGCCACGCTGCTGGCGATCCTGGGGATCGTGCAGGGCATGGACACCAGCTTTCAGGCTCAGCTCGCCAGCCTCGGCAGCTCGTCGGTCTACGTGGCCAAGCAGCCCTGGGTGCAGATGGGCAACTGGTGGGAATTTCGCAATCGCCAGAACCTCACCCTCGAGCACATGGAAGCCGTGCGCGCCCAGTGCACCCTGTGCGGAGCGGTGGTGCCGCTGCTCAGCGACAACGACGACGTCGAGTTCATGGGCCGCTCGCTCACCTTCGTGGACATCACGGGCTCGACCGCCGAGTACCTCACGGTCAGCGGCTTCGAGACCACCAAGGGCCGCTTCCTCAACGACACTGATAACGAAGGCCGCCGGCTGGTGGCGGTGATCGGCACCGACATCGCCGACACCTTTTTTCCCGAGGGCACCGAGCCCATCGGTTCGAGCATCCGCATCGCCGGCAAACCCTTCACGGTGATCGGCGTGCTCTCGCGCAAGGGCAAGATCCTCGATCAGAGCCAGGACCTCACCGTCATCATTCCGTTCAACACCTTCAAGGCCTTCTTCCGCGGTCGCCGCTCGATCGAGATCGGCATCCAGGTGAAGGACCCCGAGACGATGGACCAGACCGAGGACCAGCTCGTCGGCATCTTGCGGCGCGCGCGCGGCACGCCCCCCGAGAAGCCCGACGACTTCGCCATCAACAAGCCCGAGCAGCTCGCCACCACCTACGAGCAGCTCACCGGCGCGCTCTACGGGGTGGCCCTGGGCATCGGCTTCATCACCCTGTTGGTCGGCGGCATCGGCATCATGAACATCATGCTGGTCTCGGTGCGTGAGCGGACCCGGGAGATCGGCATTCGCCGCGCGCTGGGCGCCACCAAGCGCACCATCATCACGCAGTTCGTGCTCGAGGCGACGTTGGTCTCCGCAGTCGGGGGCGCCATCGGCACCTTCGTGGGCCTGGGCGGGGCGAAGGTGGTCAGCCTGGTCACTCCGCTTGCCGCCACAGTCAAGCCGGGCACGGTGTTCTTTGGGGTGGGCTTCGCGGCGCTGGTCGGCCTGGTGTTCGGTATCTGGCCCGCGGCGCGCGCGGCGAACCTCGACCCCGTGGAAGCCTTGAGGGACGAATGATTCGCGCCTTCTTCGACAACCTCGCGCTCGCCTTTGGCACCTTCGTGGCCCACCCGCTGCGCACCATGCTCACGCTGCTGGGCATCGTGATCGGCGTGAGCACGGTGATGACGATGATGGCCCTGCTCGAGGGCCTGCGCGTCAAGGTGAACAAGGACTTCAGCCAGCTGGGCGCCAACGTCTTTCGCATCGACAAGTGGCCGCAGGGCTTCCACTTCGGCGGGGGCGGGGTCGACTGGAACCGCATCAGCAAGCGGCCCATCTTGACGGTGGCCGACAAGCGGGCGCTCGCGGAGCAGTGCCCCTCGGTGCTGCGCACCTCTGCTTCGTCGTGGCAGCCCGCGCAGAAGGTCCGTACGGCGATGTCCGAGACGCAGCCCAACGTCTTCGTGATCGGCGCGACCGTCGAGTACCCGGAGACCTCGGGCATCACCATCGCCACCGGCCGCACCTTCAACGACACCGAAGAGGTCGATGGGCGGCGGGTGGTGGTGCTGGGCCCTGACGTGGCCGACAAGCTGTTCCCCTCACTCGATCCCCTGGGTCAGGAAGTGCGCCTCAAGAACCGGCCCTACACGGTGATTGGCGTGATGGAGCGGCGCGGGAAGTTGATGGGCATGTTCAACATGGACAACCAGGTCATGATCCCGATGACCAGTTTCCTGAGCGCGTACGGCAAGCGCCGCAACGTCTCCTTGAGCGCGGAGGCCATCGACAAGGAGCACATCGACAAGGCGATGGAAGAGGTGACGCGCGTGATGCGTCAGCGCCGCGACGTCGGCCCGATGGACGAGAACAACTTCGAGGTCTCGACCAACGAGTCGATGGCGAAGTCGCTCAACGATCTGTCGAACGTGGTGACCGCGGCGACCTTCGGGGTGTGCATTCTCTCTTTGATCGTCGGCGGCATCGGCATTCTGAACATCATGCTGGTGTCGGTCACCGAGCGGACCCGCGAGATCGGCATCCGCAAGGCGCTCGGCGCCCGCAGAAACCGCATCTTGATGCAGTTCGCCACCGAGGCCGTGGTGCTCTCGCTGGTCGGCGGCATCATCGGCATCGGAATAGGCTTCGGCCTCGCCTTCCTCGGCAGGTGGACCTTCGGGCTCTACACGTCGGTGCCACTCTGGGCCGTGGTGATCTCGCTGGGCATGTCGAGCGGCGTGGGGCTGGTGTTCGGCATCTACCCGGCGGCGCGCGCGGCGAAGCTCGATCCCATCGAGGCGATGCGGTCCGAGTAGTTCTCGCGCGCTGAGAAGTGGTGCAACTGCGCCTGCGCCCTCGAAGCTTCGGCCGCCTACGCTCGCTCCGGCGGCACAACCGACACCATCAGCAGTCAATCGCGGCAGCGCGGAAGCCCTTCTCGTCGAAGTCTTCCGCTCCGTCGCGAACGCCGGGCAGAAAGACCACGAGGCACTTCGCCCTGCCGCCCTTCAGCTCATCTCGCACCGAGGTCATCACCGGGTCGGGTTGCAGCACGAGCCGACAGCCGATCCGAGAGCACAGCCACAGCAAAAGAAGAACGCGCACCTCGTCGAAATGGCGGCGGGGACACGCGACTCGTCAGGTGCGTGTGGTGAACGAGATCTGAAGGCATCACCGACCTGAAGGTCCCGGTCGTGGGATGCTCGCCGGCCTCAATGCGACGCCTCCAATTCGCCGCCGGTTTGTTGGCCGTCACGGCATTTCTCGCGTGCCCGGGAACCGCGATCATCAAGATACCGGGCGGCGACGCGGGGTTTTCCGGTGATTCAGGACTCGTGGTGGATGCCGGCCCACGCATCGATGCGGGGGCTGATGCAGGGTCGATCGAGGACGCGGGCGGCTCAGACGCGGGCGGCTCAGATGCGGGCGACTCAGATGCGGGCGACTCAGATGCGGGGAACCGACAGGACGCGGGAACGAGCCTCGACGCGGGGGTGGTCCGACCGATCGGCGTCAACATGCCAGACCTCTTGTTCCAGTACCTCGGGCAGGCCCCGGGCACGCCCGCGAGCGCGCGCCTCGAGATGGACAGAGCTCGCGCAGCAGGCTTCACCCACGTGCGCTTCATCGCCAGCGGCTACTGGCCCACGAACATGAGTACCGGCAACGGTTGGTTGGCCGCCCCGGCCGCGTACTGGGCCAGCTTCGACCAGATGGTCTTTGACGCGCGGGCGCGCGGGCTGCGATTGGTGCCGAGCGTGTTCTGGAACGCCTTCCTCTTCCCTGACCTGAACAACGCCCCGCTGTCGGCGCTCCTCACTCCAGGCACGCCGACGCGGCAGATGGCTGAGCAGTACCTGGCCGAGCTCGTCACCCGCTACCGTGCGGAGCCCGCGATCTTTGCCTGGGAAATAGGCAACGAGCTCAACCTGCTGGCGGACCTCGACTTTTCAGCCTGCACGGTCTGCGCAGGTGCGGCGAGCGGCTGTGGAACGCTCGCGCCCTCGCTGGGTACGCCTTGTCGGCGCACCGCCGCTGACCAGCTGTTCTCGTGCAACAGCTGCAGAGGGGTCTTGAGCGCGGCGCAGGACCTCGGTCAATTCACCGGAGCCATGGCGACGCTCATTCAGTCGATCGATCCGGCCCGGCCGGTGTCTTCGGGCAACGCCTACCCAAGGCCCGCTGCCTGGCACCTCGCGCGCAGCCCGTGCCCCGGGTGTGATTGGACGCTCGACACCGTGCCCCAGTACGAGGCCACGCTGGCGCAGTTGCACCCTGGAAATGTTCAGCTCGTCTCGGTTCACCACTACCCGGGTGATGATGCGATGCGCTTCGGCAGCATCGACCCTGCGGGGGTGTCCTTGCTCCAGACCACCCAGGGGCTGGTCTCCGCGATGGGAAAGACGCTCTACGTCGGAGAGTACGGCGAGCCGCGCGCGGGAACGGCGGTCTGCGGCGCCACAGAGCAGTGTGGCGGCGACCCGGGCGCCGCGGCGACCCGACGAGTGCTCGACACCCTGGTCAGCGAGCAGGTGCCGCTCTCTGCGCTCTGGGCCTTCGAGTTCCATCAGTTCTGCGCGGCGGTGCCCACCTGCTATTCGATCGAGGCTGGCGACGGGCTCACCTTCGCCTTGATTGCGTCGCAGAACAGCGCGGGTTCGTGCACGGCGCGGCCAGACGGGTCGCCGTGTCCCATCGGGGCCTGCACAGGAGGCACCTGCGCGCCGATCTCGCTCCAGCGCTTCGATTTCTCGAGCAGCGGCGACGAGAACGCGTGGCTCACCTTCACCAACTGCTCCTCGTGCGCCCCGGGCACACGCGTCCGGGCGAACGCTGCGCTGCAGTTGACCTCCTTCACGCTGCAGTGCTCAGGAACCTGCATGTACCCCGGCGTCTACGCGCTCTCGCCCCCGATCCTTGCGGGCACCGGCAACCTGATCGTGGCGGCCGACCTGCAGAGCTCTGCCAGCACCGCGACCCTGAGGCTGATCGCCTACGACGCGGCTGGCGTGGAACTCGACAGCGTCGCCCGAACCGCGCCCCCGGGCGGAGTGAACAGGACGGTGTCGATTCACTTCAAACTGCCTTCGGCTACCGCGCAGATCCGCGCGCGCCTCGAACTGCCCGCGCCGGGGGCAACCTTCACCGCCGACAACTTCTCGTTTACCTGGCGGCCCTGAGCCGTTCCTCGGTTCAGTCGTCGTCGTCCTTGTCCTTGTGCTTGCCACCCTTGCGCTTGCCCTCGCCTCGCTCTTCGCGGTCGCCCTCGCGGTCCTCACGGCGATCTTCCCGCTTGTACCGTCGGTACCGGCCCTCGGGCGCGCGCACCAAAGCCTGGGGCACTCTGGGGCCATCGACGACCACCCAGCCCCCGCGGTGGTCCTTGGCGCGGTACCAGCGCTGCCCGCGGCGCACCCAGTAGTAGTTGCTGACGAAGAAGACCTCTTCGTCGCTGTCTTCCACGACCTGTACGCCGGGCTCGATAACGACCAGCGGAGGCGGGACGGTGAAGGTGATGGTGGGAAGGGGAAAGTTGATCTGCACCTGCGCGAACGCGGGCAGCGCGATGAGTGAGGCCAGCCCGACGAGGTTTCGGATTCGCATCCGCAAAGGGTAGTTCATTTCGCCTCGAGCGGCTCATTCCCCGAGGACGCGCTGCTGGTGCCTGAGGTGAGGGCCTCGCATTCCCTTCCGCGGGGGCCGTCGTTCCGCCCAGCCTTCGATTCCAGCAGCGCCTACGAGTGTGAACGACACGCGGAAGGTGCCTTCTTACTGAGGGAACGCGGCGAGAGGCGCCAGCCGTGAACCGACTCGGCGTAGTCCTCCTGCTCGCGGCGACCTCGGTCCTCGCTGAGCGTCCCCGGCTGGGCGTCGTCATCGTGATCGACCAGCTCTCGTACGACTCTCGGCAGCTGAGAGCGGGTGCCTCGCGCGCCTTCAGGCGCCACTTGCGCAGCCACCTGCAGTGCACAGTGCGCAACCGGGCCCTCGGAGCTTCGGGCACTTGGAACGCCGATAAGCTGGCCTCCGCCGTGCAGAAAGTATCTGCATGCGATCTGCAATTATCTGCCTGTTTGTATGCTCGGCTTGCACTGGCCTGGCGCGTCTCGACAGCTCGGGTGACCCGGTTCCCGACCCGGTCGATGCGGGCCAGTTGGTGATCGCTCCGCCTCCGGCTCTCGTGGTGGACGCCGGGGTGGATGCAGGGCCCGTCACAGGTCTCGATGCGGGCCAACCTCCCGCGGTGGTCGACGACGCAGAGGTGGTGAGCGTGACCTTTCCTTCCGAGCTGAGCTGCGGCGAGTCGGTGACCGCTCAACTGACCATTCGCAACTCGGGCACCACGACCTGGACGAAGGCGGCCGGGTATTACCTCGGCGCGGTGGGCGACGCTGATCCGCTCAGTCCGAGCACCCGCGTCAGCCTGAGCGAGGGCGAGGTGATCGCACCCGCCGCAACCAGGACCTTCTCGATTCCGCTGACCGGGCGCCCGGCGATCAGCAGCGACGTCACCGATTGGCAGATGCTCCAAGACGGCGTGCACTGGTTCGGTGCCATCGCGGCGCGCACCGTGGCGACCGCGTGCGTTCCCCCCGGAGCCGATGCGATCGATCTGTCCACGGTGCAGGTCTTCAACTCGCCGGCCGACGTGGCGAGCTGGCCCATCACCACGCAGCTGAACCGCATCGAGATGTCGCGGAACAGCAACTTCGGGCTCGGCTTCACCTTCCCGGCGCTCGCGACCTGGCCCGACTACACCATCCCCGGGTGGGACGGGCCGCTGCAGTACACGGCGTGGGCCGTCGTGAACGTCGGAGGGCAGTGGTTCACGTCGGGCTACATTCAGATGTGGAATGGGCGGGCGAGCACGGGGGCGCCGCTCCTCACGGACTTCGCGAACAACTGGGCCTACGACGGCCGCTGGGGTCCGATGATGGGTCACCAGCCGGTCGTCGGCGAGCGCATGGGCTTCTTCGTCACCGCCGGCAACGCACGTGGCGAAGGCGGGGTCACCTCGCTGCGCGAGCGTTCGAACGTGGTGATGGTCGCCTTGCCGGCCAATGACGAAGGGGTCTTCAGCTTCTAAGACGGGTGATCGCCCTTAGGCGGCTGGGAACACGACCTGGCATGCGCAGTGAGCAAGTCGCGGCCCGCATGGCAGTTCAAATCGTCGTGACCGTTGTGCAGTTTCCCCGCGCCCGAGTGCTTGCCGAGCGCGTGACGCGGTGCGTCGAGAGTGACGAGGGCGCGAGCCTGCGCACGGCCATCAAGGAATTCCTTACGGCACATCGCGAGCACCTGGACTTCGAGAACGGCGGCTGGTGCCTGCCCTCGCGCCGTTCATCGAAGACCGCGAGGCGGCGGCCGCGCAGGCCTGATGCATTTAATTTATCGAAGGCTTTGCTCTAAATCTTCTGTTTATTCGATTTAAGAACTTGGTTATCTCAACGCCCATGCAAGCAGGGAAGAACCGCCTGACGCTGGACGAAGCCGCGCAGTTGACCGCCTGGGCCGTGGAAACGCTGGCGGTCGCCGTGGGCGTGGACACCGATCCCCTGCGGGTGAGGCAGCTCGGGCGCGAAGCCTTCGGTGCGCGCGCCGAGGTCTCAGACGAGCTGTTGACCAGCACCGTCGCTCAGACCGCCGCTTCGGTGAGGGTTCGCGTGCAGCACGTGATCGTCGAGCCCGCGACGCTGGCGAGCGCTCCCTTGCCGTTGCTCTCGTGTGCAGGCGGCGGCGTGGTGGTGACCGAGCGGCAGCGCTCGGAGTACCTGGTGGAACGGCCTGATCGCGCAGCGGAGTGGATGGCTGTGGAGGCGCTCTTCGAGATTCTCGGTGAAGGCTCGCACCCCTGGCTCACCGCCGTCCCCGCGGCTCCTCTCGAAGACCTCGGCGCGTCGGCAGGACACGGGCATCCCTCACCCGCGCGTCGGCTGTTCGCGTTGATGCACCTCGAGCGCGATGACCTGCAGGTGATCGTGATCTACGCGGTCGCGGTGGGGCTGCTCACCCTCGCGATGCCGATCGCGGTGCAGGCGTTGGTGAGCACGGTGGCGTTCGGCACGCTGCTGCAGCCGATCGTGGTGCTCTCGTTGATGCTGCTCGCGGCGCTCAGTTTTCAGGCTGCGTTGCGCGCGCTGCAGAGCCGGGTGGTGGAGGCGCTCCAGCAACGGGTCTTCGTTCGCACCGCGACCGATCTCGCCTGGCGCCTTCCGCGCGTGACGCGGGAGACGGCCGACGCCGGCTTCGGGCCCGAGTCGGTCAATCGCTTCTTCGATGTGCTGACCGTGCAGAAGACCGCGAGCACCCTGCTCACCGACGGACTCGCCACCACGCTGCAGATCAGCATCGGCCTGGTGGTGCTCGCGTTTTACCACCCGGCGTTGCTGGCCTTCGACCTGGTGTTGTTGCTGCTCGCGCTCGCGGTGGTG
Source organism: Archangium sp. (assembly GCA_043758715.1). Classification (GTDB taxonomy): domain Bacteria; phylum Myxococcota; class Myxococcia; order Myxococcales; family Myxococcaceae; genus Archangium_A. The sequence continues at coordinate 341 of JAYVNA010000843.1, read as the reverse complement.
GTGATTCCGTTCCGGCGCGGCGTCGACACGAGCATCGACGAGAGCCACGCCAAATACGAAGTGGCCGCGTGGCTGGAGGAGCTGGCCCGCCCGGGGAGCGCGCTGCGAGGCGCCGCTGGAACGAGCTTCGCAGCCGAGCGCGCGGAGGCGCTGACCGGCCGCTACCTGGAGGCGCGCCGCAAACACTTCACGGTGCTGTTTGGTCAGACCGTCGGAGCGCTCGGACTGCAGGTGTTCGCCAGCGTCGCGCTGCTGGGGCTCGGCGGCTGGCTGGTGGTGCAGCAGTCACTCACGCTCGGCCAGTTGGTGGCCGCCGAGTTGATCGTCGCGGCGGTCGCCAG
>JAYVNA010000842.1:0-24737 GCA_043758715.1 Archangium sp. | reverse complement strand
GCTTGAGCCCATCGGTCGAGACCTGCAGCCGGGTGTCGCCGTTGGCGAAGATCGAGTTGCTGATGTTCGCCCGCAGCAGGGCGCGGTGGTAGCCCTTGAGCCGGCCGTAGAACTCGTCGCGGCCCATCAGCTCCTGGAGATCCTCCTCGAGGATGTCGCCCTTGCTCTGAATGAACTGGTACTCCGAGAGGTTGGGCGGACGGCCCAGCAGGTCGAGGTAGACCTGCCGCAGTCGGCGCTCGAGCGACACCTGCGAGCGCGAAACGGAACACGTCGGGCCATCAGCCCAGGCAGCGCTGGCCATCAACAACACCAGGCTCGCTCCGAAAATTCGGTTCATCGGCCACCCCGCGGTTGGTCAAACAGGCTTGGTCAAATCGACGATGCAAAGTGTGCGTTGATCTCCTGCCTGTCGCAATGGTGGATCTGACATTCATCAACTGGGTGTGTGCACAGGTCGGAGCTATCGTATGGAAGCGCCCGTGCAGGCCACCGATCGATCGTTCTTCGTTTTCAACGCCGCCATCTCCGTGGCCGCGCTCTCGCTGTTGTCGTGGTTGCTCCTGTTTCACGGCGGCATCCAGGGCACCGAGGTGAACCTGCGCTTCCTGCCCGCGGTCAACGCCTGTCTCAACGCGACCGCTGCGACGTTGCTGGTCGCGGGCTGGGTGGCGATCAAGCGGCAGAACCGCGAGCTGCACCGGTACCTGATGGTGTCCGCGTTCGCCGCCTCAGCGTGTTTCCTGGTCGGCTATCTGGCGTACCACGCGGTGCACGGCGACACGAAGTTCGGCGGCACCGGCCCGGAGCGCACTGTTTACCTGGTGCTGCTCGCGAGCCACGTGCTGCTGAGCGTCTTCATCGTGCCGCTGTCGCTGAGCGCGTTCTGGTTCGCGTGGAAGCAGGAATTTCAGCGCCACACGAAGGTGACGCGGTGGCTGCACCCGATCTGGCTCTACGTCTCGGTGACGGGCGTGATCGTCTTTTTGATGCTGCGCCCGTATTACCCGGCCTGACCGGCAATCACTTCTTCGGTTTCTCCAGCCGCGCATCCACCGCGTTGCCTGATTCCTCGACCAACGCGCGCGCCTTCGCCAGCAGCTCGCTGCTCTTCTGCTTCATCTCATCGACGTACGCCGGGTCTGCGAGATCGCGCAGGTTGATCGCCACGTTCCACAACCCGCCCCGCACCCCGACGAAGCCCATCTGCACGCCGACCGCCGCGTCGCTCAGCGAGTTCGGGTTACCGACCGCCGCCACGTCGTTCGAGAGCTGCATCGCCTCGAAGCTGAGCTCCGCGGTACGCCACGGCACGTCGATGGCGATCTTGAGGCCCTCCTGCATCTTCTGCTTCCGCAGCGCCTTCTCTTCCGGCGTGCCCTGCGGCAAGCGCCGCGCTTCCATGAACGCGTTGAAGGCGTTGGTGTCTTCGTCGATGAGCATGCTCAGCGAGTCCTTCACGCGCTGGGCTCCGGCGGCGATGCGCGCGAGCTGAGCGTCCTTCGCCTCGGTGCCTTCTTTGCCGTGGGTCAGGGTGGCCACCATCGACGCGAGGGCCGCACCCAGCGAGCCGGCGAGCGCCGCGATCGAGCCACCCCCGGGCGCCGGCGTGTCGCGCGAGACTTCGTCGGTGAAGTCCTTCACGGTCATCGAGACCAGCGACTTCGCGTTCGTCACCGGCATCCCGAGCACCTTCTTCTCGAGCTCGAAGGGCGCCACGTCGTTGAGGCTCAGCGACGAGACCGCGCAGCGCAGCACGTCGATCAGGGGCGCCCCGGGGCTCTTGCCCTGCATCGCCTGGTAATGCCGCCCGGTCTCGAGCAGCGCCTGAAAGGGCACCACCCCGACGATCTCACTGCCGGTGACCACCAACCCGCGCGCGGCGGCCAGCTTGCGCGCCTCGTCGAACACCACGTGCAGCGGCGTCACCTTGTAGTTGGTCATGTTGATGCTGACCTGCGCGCGCTTGTAGTCATCGACGTACCAGCCGATGGCCTTGCAGTGCTTGAAGGTGCCCGGGCGATAGACCTTCTGCCCTTCGAGCGCCCCGAGCTCCAGCCCTGCCTGCACCAGCAGCGCGTCGAGCTCGTAGCCGTGCGCGCTGGTGCAGTGCGCCCTCACCTCGGGGTACGTCTTGCCCACGAAGTCACACGAGCCGCAGGGGAAGGCGCCGGCCGCGTACTTGAGCTCCTTGCCGCGGTAATAGAACGGAGTGGTGTTGCCGGTGCGCGCCACGCGCCCGCGCTCCCGCAGCTCGTAGGCGATCTCCGCCGCGTGGTTCTTGTCGGTGGAGTTCAAGTTGATGTTCCACGCGATCAGGAACTCGCGCGCGCCGATCACCGTGGCGCCGCTCCTGGCGTTGAACACCGGCGGTCCGAAGTCGGGCTTCCACGCCGGGTCGCCGAGCTTCTTGGCCAGCCCCTCGTATTCACCTTTGCGAATGTCCGAGAGGTTGCTGCGCGCGCGGCTGGCGGCCGCTTCTTCGTAAAGAAACACGGGAATGCCGAGCTCGGCGGCGACCCGTTCGCCCAACCGCTTGGCGAGCGCCACGCACTCGGCCATCGTCACGCCTTCGACGGGGACGAACGGCACCACGTCGGTCGCGCCCATGCGCGGGTGCGCACCGCGATGCGTCGACATGTCGATGAGCGCGCTCGCGCGAGCGATGCTTTGGAAGGCCGCCTCGAGCACCGCTTCGGGTTCGCCCACGAACGTCACCACGGTGCGGTGGGTGTCGGCACCCGGCTCGACGTTGAGCAAGGTCACGCCGCCCACCGCCTCGATGGCTGAGGTGATCTGCTTGATCTTCCCCGCATCACGGCCTTCGGAGAAGTTGGGAACGCACTCGACGATTCGCGCCATGAACCGCCGCTTATCACTTGTTCATGAGGGCGTTTGCCTTCCGCCCTCACTTGTTCATGAGGGCGTTTGCCTTCCGCCCTCACTTCTCACGCGTGGGTCTGAGGGCTCGTCTGTTAGGCTCAAGCCTTCTTTCAGGAGAACTCCTACATGCGTCATTCGATCTGGCTCCTCGGCGCCGCGCTGGTCTCTGCGTGCGGTCCCGCCGGCACCATCAGCGGCAAGGTCACGGTCGAGGGTGGAACGCCTTCGGGCATCGCGGTGATCATCTACGGGCCCCAGAGCGCGGCCGCCGTCACCGATGACACGGGCGCCTTCAATGCCGCCAACTTGCCAGATGGCAAGTACGTCGTGCGCGCCACCCTGCGGGGGGCCGACGTCGAAGAGTCGAGCACCAGCATCACCCTCCTCAGCGGCAAGCAGAGCGGTGACGTGACGCTCACCTTCCGCCTTTCGAGCGGCAAGGTGACGGGCAAGGTGGTGATGGCCGATGGCAGCCCCGCGAGTGACCTCACCGTCAGCGCGGTGGGCCCCGAAACTCGCGGCGTGCGCACCATCGCCGACGGTTCGTTCACCTTCGATGGCTTGAAGGCGGGTGCGTACGTGGTGAGCGTCGAGGCGCGCGATACCCGCGAGGGCCGGGTGGCAGTGGGCGTGACCGCCTCGGGCCCGACCGCCGCCGCGGGCGAGCTGCGGCTGACCCCGGTGGGCCGCATCAAGGGCACGGTGACCTACGCGGTCGGCACCGGCGCGCCCATGCCCGTCCCCGGCGCGCCGGTGGTGGTCACCGGCAGCAACATCTCGACCGTCACCGATGCGATGGGCCAGTTCTCGCTGGTCGGCGTCCCCACGGGGAGCCAGGCCGTGCTGGTGCGCGTGGGCACCTCGCCCTTCTTTCGCTCGAACACCCAGATGGTCACGGTGGTGCGGGGCGAGAACCCTGATCTCGCCATCGCGCTGACCGACGACGCGCCGAAGTCCGGCACGGTGACCGGCGTGGTGACCTTTCACGGCCCGCGTTCCCCCCGCGACATCGTGGTGTCGGCGCCGGGCACCGGCGTGACCGCCTCCCCGATGGCGAACGGTCAGTACTCGCTCACGCTCCCCATCGGCGTGTGGGACGTGATGGCCTCGGCGCCGCAGCACCCCGCGCGCCTGCTGGGCCGCGTCACCGTCAACGAGGGCCAGGTGCAGGTGCTGCCGGGTGCCGAGGTGACCTGGTGGCGCCCCCTCTGGCAGGACGCGACGTTCATCGGCGGTGGCCCGAACATCGCCAACTTCAGCCCGGTCAACGACACGGTGCCGTGGTCGTTGGTCGCCTTCAGCGACACCCAGAACCGCCTCGCCCTGGTCAACGCCGTCACCGGCGAATTCCGCATTCTCGCGGCCGGCACCAGCAACGGGCATCGGGTGTCGAAGACGGGAAAGTACGCGGGCTGGTACGTGAACCAGACGGTGTTCGTCTACGAGATCGGCACCGCGGCGCTGCAGACCTTTACGACGCTCAATTCGCCTGGGCAGGTGCAGCCCGTCACCCGGTTCGAGTTCTCTTCTGACGATTCGGCGATCTTCATTCAGCGTGGCGGGGTCAACGTCACCCTCACGCGCATCAAGTTCGCCACCCCCAATGCTCCGGAAGTGTTTCCTCCTTCCGGCTCGGCCGCGGACATCCAGGCGAGCTCGGTCGATCGCTGGTTTGTGCGTGACTCGAGCAACGCCGTTCGCCTGGTGACGCCGGCCATCGACGTCGCGAGCGTCTTCACCAACGTCACCACCTTCAGCGCGCTCCCGACGGCATGGGCGCTCACCAACTGCACCCTCACCTGCGAGCTGTGGGTGCTCGGTCCCACCAGCAACGCGACCTCACTTCGGGACACCTCGGTGGCCGTGGGCTCGGGCTTCCTTCAGAGCTTCAATGTGCTGGGGGCCAACTTCGACAATCGCGGCGACTACCCGTGCTTCAAGGACGTCACCAACCCCACCGTGACCGCGTTCTGCGTGAGGTCGTCTGACGGCACGCACATCGCCCTCGCGGGATCGCCCATCGCCTTCAAGCTCAACGAGGCCGGCGACCGGGTGATCTGGACGCACAGCAGCGGCCTCAACACCCTGCTGCGCGAAGAGGGTATGCCCCCTCAGACGACGACCACGAACCTCGGCACCAACGCGGTGGGCTGGGCCATCGGGTGGCTCTCGCCTACGCGTGCATACGCCTACGAGTCGTCGGGGGCGCCGCGGACCATGCACCTGGTGAAGGCCGGCGTGGACAGCGTCGACACCGATGTCGGCAACCAGTTGGTCACGGTCAAGCCTCCGCTGATTCACTTCCCTCAGTCGTCGACCAGCCAGTGGCGGGCCTACGTGGGCGATGGCCCGGTGCGCATGCTCCCGGTCGCGACCAACGTTCCGCTGACCGGCAACTCGGTGCGGCCGTTGGGAACGGGCCCGATCACCAGGTACGCGGCGGTTTCGTACGACGCGGTCAATTCCTACGTCCTCGATGAGAACGCGGGCACGGTGCGGCCCAATTCCTCTGGCTATGCCGGCGGCCCCGCGACCCGCAGCGGCGGGGTGGAGTTCTGGGACCTGATCCGCACGGGTGGGCAGCGCGCCTTTTTCGTCTTCGGAACCAACGTGCTCATCGAGTACCAGGACGGCGCCACCACGCCGACCACCAGCATCGGCGCGATCGGCGTCACCTCGTTCCTGGGCCTGGGCGACGATCAGCGCACGATTTCTCTCGGGAGCTTCGTCCCCTGAGCGTGCCTGCGGGATTGGTCAGGCTGCTGCGGGAATTGGTCGCGATCGACTCGACGTCGACGCGCACCAATCTCCCCCTGATCGAGGCGCTCGAAAAGCACCTCGTCGCGCGCGGTTTTTCCACCGAGCTTCAGCGCTACCGCGATGACGCCGGCGTCGAGAAGGCGAACCTCATCGGGGTGGTGGGCACGGGCTTGCCCGAGCTGGCGCTGGTCGGCCACTCCGACTGCGTGCCCTTCGATGCGAGCTGGGCCGAAGCGCTCACCCTGACCGAGCGTGACGGCAAGCTCTACGGGCGCGGTTCCTGCGACACCAAGGCGTTCATCGCCTGCGCCCTCACCGCTGCCGAGAACACCCGCGGGTTGCTCAAGAAGCCCTTCATGCTGCTGTTCACCGCCGACGAAGAGCTCGGCTGCGTGGGCGCCAAGAAGCTGCTCGAGGCGGGGAAGGGTAAGACCCGCCGCGCGATCATCGGCGAGCCGACCTCGCTGCGGCCCATTCGCGCGAACAAGGGCTACTGCCTCGCGGAGATCGAAGTCGAAGGCAAAGAAGGGCACTCCGCCTACCCCGACACCGGAGCCTCCGCGATCTTCCGCGGCGCCCGGCTGCTCACCAAGCTCGAGCAATACGCCCAGGGGCCGCTGCGGGCGCAGACCCACCCTGACTTCGCCCCGGCCTTCAGCACCCTCAACGTGGGCATGGCCTCGGGCGGCAAGGCGAAGAACGTCATTCCCGGGCAGATGCGCATGACGCTCGAGTGGCGGCCGCTGCCCAACCAGAGCACCGACTTCGTGCTGCGCGCGGTGGAGCAGCTGATTGCCGAGTGCCGCGCCGAAGAACCCGGCTTCGTCGCCACCATCCGGCCCCTTCGCATGGATCGCGGTTACGACACCCCGGCCGACGCCGACGTGGTGACCTTTCTGGAACAGGCTTCCGGCAAACGAACCGAGACCGTCTCGTTCGGCACTGAAGGGCCGCAGCTCGCAGCCCTGGGCGCGGTGCCGGTGGTGTTCGGGCCCGGCGACATCACGGTCGCGCACCAGACCGGAGAGTTCGTGCCGATGACCGAGCTGCAGCGCGCGGCTGAGATTCTCGAGGCGGCGGTTCTGCATTTCTGCGGCTGAAGCCGAATCGGCGGGGGACTCGGGCTATGCTCCGCGCCCCGTGCGATTCCTCCTCGTCCTCGCCGTAGCGGCGGCCTTCCTGGCGTGCCCGGCCCCCGAGCCCGTCCCCGACGCTTCGGTGCCCGAGCTCGATGCCGGGTCCGAGCCGACGGCCTGCGATTCGCCCGAAGACTGCGCCGCGCTCAACGGCGTGTGCCGCCAGCTCGTCTGTCAGACCGATGTGCCCTGCAGCGACGATCTCGAGTGTGGCCTGGGCGAACGCTGCGTGGGCAGCCAGTGCCGCTTCCGCGGGTGCACCCGGCCCGAAGACTGCGCCACCGGCTTCTGCGACGGTACCACTTTTTCCTGCGCGGAATGTGGCAGCAGCACCGACTGTCCCTCCGAGCGTCCCGTCTGCGACACCGCGCTTCGGCAGTGCGTGCAGTGCACTGGCGACGCGCAGTGCCAACCGCCTGGTCCCGCGCACTGCTCCACCAACGGCCGCTGCGTCGGCTGCCTCGTCGACGAGCACTGCCCCAACGGGCTCCAGTGCAGCTCGGGAAACTTCTGCGTGGGCGCGCCTTCGAACTCGCCGTGCCCCGAGGGAATCTCGTGCGGGCAGGACCTCGTGTGCGTGCTGCTCAACACCCAGCCCACCTGCCTCGCCGCCTGCGCGCTCTACCAGCCGACCTGCGGCACCGGGCAGATCTGCTACGCGCTCAACTACAGCTCGACCACCTCGCTGGTGTTCGAGTCGATGGGGCCCATCGGGGTGTGCTTCGCGCCCAACGCGGGTTTCCGCGGGCTGCGCGAGCCGTGTGTTCGCAGCCTCACCGGCAGCAACTGCCAGCCGAACCTGCAGTGCGTGCCCGACAGCCCCTCGCTGGCGTTGTGCCGGGCGTACTGCAACCCGTTTGCCTCGGGCACCTGCCCCGCGGGTGAGAAGTGCACGCCCTTCGTGGGCGATTATTCCGGCCGCGAATACGGCGTGTGCCTCGCCGACACCGGCTTCGGCGCCAAGTGCAAAGGCGACGCGGCCTGCCGCCCGGGGCTCACCTGCCAGGCGTACGACGACCCGGCTGACACCGATGAAGTGGGCACCGTCTGCCAGTTCAACGTCGGTGATGGCGGAGCGCTCGCGCCGTGCGGCCCGGTGAGCCTGAGCGATGGTGGAGTGATCTCAGCCAACCGCGGGTGCAAGAGCGGCAGCTGCGTCACCGACCCGCTGGTGTTCACGCCGACCACCGCGCCGTACTACTGCTTCGAAGGCTGCGGGGCCGACGCCGACTGCGGTGACGCGGGTGTCTGCGACGCCGACTTCCCGGCGACCACCGCCTACGGCAATTCAGGCTACGTGCGAGGCTGCCGGCCCCGCTGCGAAGCGGAGCGCGACTGCGCGGCTTACGACGCCGGCGTCACCTGCCGCGCGCGGGTGGTCTCTTCTTCCACCGCTCCGCAGTTCAACACCACCTGCAGCCCGTCGGCCGGCGCGTTGCCCGCGGGTGCGTCGTGCACCGCCAGTGGCCAGTGCCGCAGCGCCCTGTGCGTGCTCGACGACTCCCGCGGCGTTCGTCGCGGCGGCATGTGCGCGAACCCCTGCCGCGCAGGAGACAGCTGCCAGGCCGATGCGGGAATGCCGCTCGACTGCCTTCCCACCACCTACCTCGTCAACCGCGGCGCCGACACGGTGGCTGGCACCGTCGATGACAGGTTCGCTTCGCCGCGGCTGTGCGCGGGCGCGGGCTGCAGCCAGAACGATGACTGCCGCGTCGGTGGCGGCACCGCGGTGTGCGCGGCCGAGCTGAGCCCCTCCAGTCCCCTCGGGGCGGTGAGCTTGCGTTGCCGTCCTCCCACGAGCGCGGCCCTGCGAGGCGGGGCTCCGTGCACCGATCACCTCGAGTGTGAGAGCGGCGTGTGCGGCACGTTGCAGTCGCCTTCCACCGGAACGGGGCGGGCGTGTTTCGAGGCGTGCACTGCGGCCACCGCGTGCGATGCCACCATGAGCTGCCGGGTGGCGGGCCTGCGGGTGCCGATGGCCCAGGGCTCGGTGTCGCTCGACAGCTGCGCGCCCTGAAGAAGGAAACGGGTGCACCCAGCGAGGCAGCCCCCCGGCCGCCCCACTGGGGCCCCTTGGCAGCCGCTCCAGTTCGAGTGAAGTGAGGGCGGAAGACAAACGCCCTCATCACCGACTGCCTGGGCACACGTTTGCTGATCTGCGAATTCAGTCCATGGTCATTTTGACGGCGGCGCGATGGTCAGCGCGCTCTCGGCGACCGGCTTGCCCGATGCATCAGTGAAGTGCGCGGTCACCTTGCGCGGACCCGTCAGCCACTCACCGACCGGCGTGCTCTGCGGAAGACTGACGTCGATGCCCGCGGTGATCTGCGCGCGCTCACCCTCGACGGGGAAGAAGCGCTCGAAGCTGCCCTCCAGCGCGATCGAAAGCTGGGCCTGGGCCGGGGCGGTGTACGTGAACTGCACCAGCGAGCCCGGTGCGCAGGTCAACGTCTCGCCGGCTTTCGCCTCGGCCGTCACCTGGCCTGCCTGCACGCAGAACGCGCGCACGCCCCAGCTCGTGCCGCCGCCACGCGGCGTGAAACCATCGTCTCGCGTCGAGCGCCACACCGGCACCGCGATGGCGGCGACCAGCACCGCGGCGGCCGCGGCGGCGAGCATCGATCTCCAGCCGCGCGTGGAGGCCAGGGGAGGTGCCGTCAGGGGGGCGGGCGCCACCTTGCCCAGAATTCTGGCCTGCAACGCGTCGATGCGCTGCTCTGAGAGCCCGCCGCGCTCGAGCACCATGTCCACGCGCGCGAGCCGGTCGTAACGCTCGCTGCAGCTCTGACAGGTCTTCAGGTGGGCTCTGAGCTGGGGCTCGCGCTCGCCTTGCTCAGCACCGGAGAACTCGTCGTCCATCGCGGCGCGCGCCTCTTCGCAGTTCATGCGCCACCCTCCGTGCTGAAGGACCAACCGCTCGCCGTCACCGAACCCAGATAACCGTGCGTCTTCAGATATTCCAACAACTGCGTCCGCAGCTTGTGTTCCCGGCGGCGCAGCTGAATGCGCGATTGGCCGAGGCGATCAGCGGCGAGGGTCTGGGTGAGCCCATCGACGTACCGCAAATCGAACAGCTGGCCTTCTTCCTGCCCCAGCGCAGCGCGGAACCTGCGCACCAGCTCAGTCACCTCGCGATCTTCGAACAGCTCGTGCACGTCGGCCTGTTCGAACGAGAGCGCCGCATCGAGCTCGTCAGAGATTTCGAGCCCCGCCGGATGCTCGCGATTGCGCATCAGCTCGAGCAGGTAATTGCGGGCGATGCCCATGAGGAAGTACTCGTAGGGCCGCTGGCCGTCGTAGACGTGCCGGGCGCGCGGCTCAAACGCGCGGCTGAAGACTTCGACGATCGCGTTCTCGAGCTCCATCGCTGACCTCAGACTCGCAAACGACTGTCCGCGAAATGCCGCGGCACGCAGCATGCGCGTGAGCGCTCCGGCGTGCGTTCGATACACGTCTGCCAGGGCATCGGCCTCACCGTCCCTAAACCGCTGGAGGAGCACCCGGTCGAAACCCATCCCACCGGGTGCCTACCGTCCTCCCACATCTGACGCCAGCGCTGGCATCGGTGTATTGCGCAAGGCGCGCCGCGTGGCTCGTCGAACCAGATATCGTGCAGGCGTGTTCTTCCCCGCCCTCGCAATCAGTGCAGCGCTCGGTGCCGCCAGCCCGGTCTACGCCCTGATCATCGCCAACAATCAGAGCAACGACCCCAAGCTCGCTTCGCTGCAATTCGCCGATGACGACGGGGCCCGCTACTTCACTGCATTCCAACCGATGGCGCGGCAGGTGACGCTGCTCACCGTGCTCGACGAGGAGACCCAGCGCCGCTTTCCGGGCCTCGCCGCGCAGACCAGGCCCCCCACCCGGCGTGAGCTGGGCGACGCCCTCGCGCGAATCAACGCCTTGATGAAGGCCGATCGCCTCGAGGGCAAGCAGCCTGTCTTCTTCTTCATCTTCACCGGGCACGGTCAGCGCGGCGAAGCCGGGGAAGGGTCGATCGCGCTGCTGGGAGAGCAGTTCACCCGCTCCGAATTGTTCAGCCAGGTGCTCAAGCCCATTCAGGCGAGCACCACGCACCTGATCATCGATGCCTGTGATTCGTATTTCTTCGTGAACCAACGCGGCTCGTTACCCGTGGCCGCGGGCCAGGCGGTGGCGGTCGCGCAGTTCCTCGAGGAGCGATCGCTCGACAAGTTCCCCGACGTGGGGGTGGTGCTCTCGACCAGCAGCCAGCAGGAAAGCCACGAGTGGGCGGCCATCAACGCCGGCGTGTTTTCGCACGAGGTGATCTCCGCGCTGCTGGGCGCAGCGGACGTGAACTCCGACGGCAAGGTCGAGTACTCCGAGCTGCGCGCGTTCGTCGCCGCCGCCAATCAGCAGGTCGACGACCCCCGGGGAAAGGTGAACATGTTTGCCCGGCCGCCCGCGCGCGATCGTTCGGCGCCGTTGTCCGATCTCACCGCCCCCTCGACCCACGCGTACCTGTTGCTCCCCTCGGGGATCTCCGGGCGGCACTGGGTGGAAGACGCTCACGGCGTGCGCATCGCGGACTTCAATAAGGAACCCGATCGCCCCCTGGTGCTCGCCCTCCCGCCTGACGGCACGTTCTTCGTGCGCACCGCCCAGAAAGAAGCGCGCCTGGAAACCAGAGCAGGAGCGCTCTTCGACGCAGGCCAACTCGGCTGGAGCCCCACCGGCATCGCGTCACGCGGCGGTTCGCTCGACGAGAGCTTCCGCGAGCACCTGTTCGAGCGCGCCTACGGTGCGCGGTTCTACGGCGGCTTCGTCTCGAGCAGCGGTGAGCTGCCCGTGGGCCCGGCGCCGGAGCCCGACCTCTCGCCATGATCGCGGTGTGGCTGTCTCTCTTGCTGGCTGCCGCGCCCTGCACGCGCGTGGTGGTGACGCCCTTCGAGCCGCTCGCCACCACCCCGGCGGCTGCGCGCGCGTTCGAAGAAGAAGTGCGCACCGCGCTCGCCGCGCGGCCCGGCCTCTGCGTGGAGGCGCGCGCGGCCACCATCGAGAAGCTCTCGAAGTTCGAGCGCCACCGCCTCCCGCCGTGTGGAGATCTCGCGTGCGTCACTGCGCAGCTGACCGCGCTCGACAGCGACGAAGTGCTCAGCGGTGTGGTGGTCGGCGTCGGAGCGCGCAGCAACCTCGATCTGTCGCGCAGCACTGCGAGCCGCACTGCGCGCACCGCCACCTCACAGCCGGAACTCAGCACGGCGCTGGGCCTGCTCTACCAGTGGGACTCCCACGAGCGCCCGGCGCCGAAACGCTGGCCCTCGATTCTCCTCGCCTCGGCGGGGGTGGCGAGCGCGGGCTTCGGCGTCGCTCTGGGGCTCGAGGCGAAGCGCCATGAGCAGGCGCTCTCGATCGGCACCACCGGTTGTCCCTCGGCGGGCAGCGCGTACCGCGATTGTTTCGACGATCAGCTCCGCACGGGGAAGAGCGAGGCCACCGCCGCCAACGTGTTGTTCGGCGTCGCGGGCGCCCTCGCCGCGGGAGCGATCGTGCTGTGGGTGGTGGACCTCCCATGAAGGGCGTTGCGTTCATCGCGCTGCTGCTGACGAGCTGCGCCTTCAACCCTGATCTCTCGCGTTTTCCGGCGTGCGATGAGGCCGGCCAGTGCCCCGCGGGCTCGGCGTGTCTGACTGAAGAGCAGCGCTGCGTGCCGCTGTGTGGCGAGAACTGCGTGGCCGAAGACGGGGGCACCGACGCCGGTTTCGACGCGGGGCTCGACGCCGGCAACGACGCGGGTCTGGACGCTGGAACCGATGCGGGCCCGGACGGCGGCACCGACGCGGGTACTGATGGAGGGCTCGTGCTCGCCGGAGCGCTCCTGCCTCCAGGAATCGAGACCCGGCCCTACTCACACCAATTCGTGCCCAGCGGCGGGGCGGGTTCGTACACCTTCTCGATCGACGGCGGCGTGCCCGGACTTTCTCTCATCGTCGACGGCACGCTCACGGGCACGGCCACCACGCCCGGCACGTTCCCCTTTGCCATCACCGTTCAGGACACCACCACCGCGCGCGTGACCACGCCTTTCAGTCTCGAGGTGCGCCCGTTTCTTCGCGTGGCCAGCGGGGTGCTCGTCGAAGGCCGTCAGAATCAGGCATATGCGCAGCAGCTGTCCGCCACCGGGGGAACGCCGCCGTACACCTGGGTGGTGGACGGTGGGACGCCGCCGAACGGAACCTCCCTGACCGACGGCGGGCTGCTTCAAGGCGCTCCTACCGCGAGCACCATGGTCACATTCGGCGTCTGCGTGAGCGACTCCGCGGTGCCTCCCCAGAGCGCGAGCCGCATGGTCAGCGTCGACACGAAGTTGCTCGACCTGACCCTGGCGATCGCCACCCGCGCCGCCGCCGATGGTCGGGTGGGCACGCCGTACAGCCAGCCGCTCAAGTCGTACGGAGGCTCGCCCGCGTTCACCTGGTCGATCGTCACGGGCTCGGCGTCACTGCCGCCCGACATCAGCCTCACCAACGCCGGAGCGAACTGGCAGTTGGTCGGGACGCCCACCACCACGGGTACCTTTCCCTTCACGGTGAAGGTGTCCGATTCGCTGCTCGCCACTCAGCAGCAGGCAATGAGCATCACCATCTACTGAGCTGACGGCCGCCAGCGGCGCGATCTGCGGGCACTCCCGCACGATTGCGAGGGCTGGCGATCCACGTGCGCGGTGTCACGCAATACCTGTTTGCCGTGGCCGCGTCGGCCTGCTCCCAGGCCGTTGACCCTTCATCACACTGGAGACCCCCGTGATCCGTCTGCTCTCATTCTGCACCCTCGTGTTGGGGCTGAGCGCTTGTCCCTCGCCGGTAATCCCCCAGGTCGATTCAGGAATTCCCGACGGCAAACCCGTCGCGGCCATTTCTCCCGCGGCGCTCGACTTTCCCCAGGCGCCCTGCGGCGCCCCCGCCACGAAAGACGTGACGGTGAGCAACACGGGTGACGCGGCCCTCATGGTGGCCGCCAGCACGGGCACCTCGTCCACCTTCAGCGTCTCGCCCGCGAGCGCGAGCGTGGCCGCGGGTGCTTCGGCGACCTTCACCGTCACCGCCGCGGTCGCCGCCACCTCGGCCGCCAACGCGGACTTCTCGGGCGTGCTCACGCTCACCACCAACGACGCCGCCGGCAAGAAAGACATCGCGCTGACCGCCAAGAGCGCCGGCGTGACGCTGACCCTGACGCCTTCGGTCGCTTCGTTCGGCGTGCTGCCGGTGAACACCGTCGCGCCCGCGTTGCCGCTGACGCTGACGAACACCGGCAACCTTCCGGCGACCGTCAGCATCACCCAGCCCCTCGACGCGCAGTTCTCGGCGCAGTGGTTGGTGGGTTCGCCGGCGGGCTTCACCCTCGCTCCGGGAGCAAGCGTCACCGGCCTGACCGCGAGCTTCACGCCTGCGCGCATCACCCCCTCGGCGGGCAGCGCCGAAATTTCCTTCACCGAAGCGAAGTGCGGAGCCTCGGTCGCCTCGATCCCGATGACGGGGCAGGGCACCAACGGCAACCTCTCGCTCTCGACCTCTGACGTGTTCTTCGGCACCAACGGCCGCGTGAACTGCGGCACCCAGTCGCCCTCGCGCACCCTGGGCCTGGTGAACACCGGCAACCAGGCCTTCGCGTGGACCGCGACGCTGGGCAAGAGCACCAGCTCGCCCTTCACCATCACCCCCAGCAGCGGCACCGTGCCGGCGAACAACGGCACCGTCACCATCATCATCACCATCACCACCACCGGCATTCCCGCGCAGGCCGTCACCACCGACGACGCCTTCGGTGACGTGCTCACCATCGTCACCGACGTGGCCAATGACGTGAGCCACCCGGTCAACCTGCACCAGACCGCCAACGGCGCAGTGCTGGCGTTCGCGCCCAGCACGCTCGACTTCGGCCTGGTGCCGGTCAACACCACCACCAGCGCACCGTTCGACGTCATCAACGCGGGCAACACCTCGCCGATGATCACGCTCACCTCGAGCAACCCGAAGTTCAACCTGCAGCCGGCCAGCCCGGTGGCGGCGATGGGTGGCAGCCGCCTGGTGGTCACCGGCACCTACGCCCCCGGTAGCTCGGTGCTCGCCGAATCGTCGATGGTCTCGCTCACCCTCGACGCCGCTGAGCCGCTGTGTGGATCGCTGCCCTCTGCACTGCCGCTCACCGGCCAGGGCACCAGCGGCTCGGTCAGCTTCTCGCCCGTCGCGCTCGACTTCGGCGCGGTCAACTGCGGCACCACCGCCTCGCCCCGCACCGTGACGTTCCGCAACGACGGCAACCAGGCGTACACCGTGACGCCCTCGCTGGGCCGCGATGCCGGCTCTCCGTTCGTGGTGACGATGGCCCCCGCCTCAGGCCTGGTGGAAGTCGACGGCGGCACGGTGGTGATCACCGTCGCTCCGGCCGCCGTTCCCCAGGTCTCCGCCGTCACGCCGGATCTCTACGGCGACACCCTCACGGTGCGCACCGACGTGCCCGCTGACAACCCGCGCGACATTCCCCTCCGGCTCACCGCGCGCGGCAGCATCTTCGCCCTCAGCACCAACGCCCTCAACTTCGGCTCGGTGGCGGTGGGTGCGACGGCCAGCTCACAGTTCACCCTGAGCAACAGTGGCAACGCGACGGGCGGGCTCGTCTTCACGCCCGGCCAGCCCGGCATCTTCGGGTTGCCCGCCAATGCGCAGGTCGGCCCCAACGCCTCCACCGGCCAGACGGGCACCATGACCCCGATGGGCGCGATGTCGTACAGCGACACCGCCAGCATCGCCGCCGCCACGGGCACCGTGCTCTGCCAGCCGCTCCCGTTCACCACCATGTCGCTGGCGGGCGCCGGTACCGCGGGCAACGTGCTGGTGCTGTCGACCTCGAGCCTCACCTTCGGCACCGCGGGCCTGGTGCCCTGCGGCACCACCGCCACCGCGCGCACGCTCACCCTCACCAACAACTCGGCCCAGTCGCTGGCGCTCAGCCTCACCCTCGCTGACGGCGCGACCTCGGCGTACACGGTCACGGGTCCCTCCACCGTGGCGGCCGGCGCGATGGCCACCATCACGGTGACGCCCAAGCTGGTGCCCGCGACCTCGTCGACCGCGCCCGACGCGTTCGCCGACACCCTGTCGATCGCCGGCACCGGCGGCCCCGTCAACGAGACGCACACGGTGGCGCTGCACGAGACGGCGCAGGGCGCGGTGATCACCTTGAACCCCACGGCGCTTGCCTTCACCAACGGTCAGTCGAAGAACTTCACGGTGAACAACAGCGGCAACCTGTCCGCGCCCTACACGCTCACGGTGGGCGGCTCGAACCCGGGCAGCTTCCCCCTCCTGCGCACGTCGGGCACCGCGGCAGGCGGCGGCAGCGTCACGGAAGGCGCGAGCTACAACAAGCCGCTGCTCAGCGGGCCTCAGTCGGCGACGGTGACCCTGTCCACCACCGCGGGTCGCTGCGCGCCGCTGCCGGCCGCGCTGACGCTCTCGGGTAACTGATCCCCTCGAGGCCCCCTGCACCCCCTCATGTCCGACCCTGCAGAAGCAACCAGATCGATGCCTTCCGTCATGGTCGGCCCCGAAGTGGACCCGCTGGTCGGACGTGAGGTGGGGGGCTACGTGATTGAAAGCTCGTTGGGCGAGGGGGGGATGGGGTTGGTGTACCAGGCCCGCCACCCCTTCCTCGGCCGGCGCTTCGCCATCAAGGTGCTCAGGCCCGAGCTGGCCTCAGACCGGCTGCTCTCGAGCAACTTCGTGCGTGAGGCGCAGACGTTGTCGGGGCTCAAGCACCCCCACATCATCGACATCGTGGGCTTCGGGCCCCTCGACGCTCACCGGGAATACATGGTGATGGAGTTCCTCGACGGCATCACGCTCGAGGCCGAGTTGGCCGAGCAGGGCACGCTCTCGGTGCCCCGGGTGCTGGCGCTCGCAGACCAGATTCTCGATGGGCTCGAGGCGGCCCATTCGATCGACGTGATTCACCGCGACCTCAAGCCTTCCAACGTGTTCCTGGCGCGGGTCTCGGGAGGCGGGCAGGTGGTCAAGCTGCTCGACTTCGGCCTCGCCAAGCTGCAGCCGCAGGCGATCGCCGGCGCTGAGCTGACCGCTTCGGCGCTCTCCACCATCGCGGGCACGCCCGACTACATCGCTCCGGAGCAGGCGCGCGGCCGCGGCATCAGCAAGCTCAGCGATCTCTATTCCTTCGGCGCGATGCTCTTCGAGTTGCTCACCGGCGCGAAGCTTTTCGCTGCCGCGCCTGACGCGAAAGACCCGATTCGCGAACTGATCACCCATCACCTCGAGACGCGTGCCCCCGAGCTGGGCGACGGCTTCCCTGAAGATCTGGGCAGGCTGGTCGCAGAGCTGCTCGAGAAGGACCCCTCGTTGCGGCCCCAGAGTGCGCAGCTGGTCAGGCAGCGGCTGCGCAAGCTGGGGCGCGAGCTGCAGCGCGAAGAGACGCGGCAGGCGCCCAATCCACTGCTCGCGGTCAGCGAGGGGCCAGGCTCCCAACCCCGCCTCGACGCGCCGCTGCTCGCTCAGCCTCCGCGAAGGCTGCTGCTGCCGATTCTGGGGGGAGCGGTGGTGGTGCTGCTGGGCGCGGTGGTGCTCGCCGGGTCGAAGCCCGAAACAGCGCCGGTGCCTGAGGTGGTCAGCGCCGTTGCCAGCCCGGCCCCGGTGGTCGCGGAGCAGCCGACCCTCCCAGCTCCGATGCCCGAGCCCGTGTTGGAAGACCTCGAGCCGTTGCCCAACATGCTCGCCAGGCCGCGGGCCAGGGTCCGCAAGGTCGAGGTCATCGCCCCGAAGGAAGCGGCGGAGGCGGCCGTCAGCTGTGACCCCGACGACCGGTGGCGTGCGGCGGCGCGGGCGCACCTGCAGGAACTCCAGCAGCTCGCCGCCAGTGACGCGACGCGGTTCGCCCGCTTCGAGGCGGTCGAGGGCTCGATCACCTCGGCCATCGGAGCGGCGGAGAGCTCCGCGAACTGCGCCGCGGTCGATCGACAAATTCAAAAGCTCGCACAGGAGATGACCCGATGAAGAGGCACGTGGTGTTGCTCGCGCTGCTCGCCGCGCCCGCGTGGGCCCAGAGCAAGCCCACGCTGATCGACTTCCCGCTCGATTCCCGGTTGCAGTTGAACGCCGCGCAGCAGGAAGCGTTGCAGACCACGTTTCGGCAACTGCTCGCGCGCAATCCGGCGGTGCTGGTGGCCACCCGGGGGCAGTGGAAAGCAGCCGTGGCCGCCCTCAAGCGGCAGGACTGCGATGTGCGCGACGAGTGCCTGCAGCAGCTGGCCACCACCGCCGCCACGCTCTACGGGCTCTACGCCTCGGTGGAACAGAACGCCGCCGGCACCGAAGTGACCGCGACGGGGCGGGTGGTGAACCAGGACCGGTTGCAGGTGAGATCGCGCCTCACGTTCACGGTCAAGCGCGCGGGGCGTCTCGAAGACGCCGCGCGCGAGGCCCTGGGTGAGCTCATCACCGCGCTCGAGTTGGAGAAGCTGTCAGCGGTGCTCGCCTCGCCTGTGGTGGAAACCCGGCCACCGGAGCCCGTGGTGAACACGGTTGCCCGTGAGCCGCGCGCCGACGATCTGGTGCTGGTGGTGCCGGCCCTGCCGCCTGAGCCCCTGCTGGTGAAACAGGCCGAGCCCGGCGCGAGCGCGGGCCGGGTCGCCGGCTGGCTCCTCGGTGGTCTGGGCGTGGCGGCCGCTGGCGTGGGCGCGGGCTTCGGCGTGTCGGCGGCGCTGGCCCGCGGCGCGCTGCCGGCCGATGGGCGGCTGCTCGACGCCTCGCAAGCCAGGGCGCAGACCGCCGTCAATCGCGACGCCACCGTGGCGCTCGGGAGCGGATTGGGCGCGGCAGCGCTCCTCGGCACGGCGGCGGTGCTGTTGCTCACCTCGGCGTCACCGGCGCATGCGGCCCCGGTCGTCAGCCTCGCGCCCACAGCAGGCGGCGGGCAGTTGGTCCTCAGCGGAGTCCTCGACCCATGAAGCGTCTTCTCCTGGTGGTTGTGATGATGGTGGGCGCGGGCTGCGAAATCGGGCCGGGCATCACCTGTTTCAGCGACGCTGACTGCCCCACCTGGGGCCGCTGCGAACTTTCTGCCGGCGGTCGCGGCGCGTGCGTGCTTCGTCCTGTCGACCCGGGCACCGATGCCGGGAGCGATGCGGGCCTCGATGCGGGCGCCCGGGACGCAGGCGTCGACGCGGGCACGCCGGTGGCGATGGTCGCTCCCGTTGCGCTCGAGATTTCCCAGGCAGGGTGCGGCACCCTGACCACCGGCACCGTCACGGTGCAGAACACCGGCAGCGCCGCGCTGAGCGTGACCGCATCGACTGGCACCTCGCCCTTCTTCAGCGTCGCTCCCTCGACCGGCAGCGTGCCGGCGGGTCAGAGCCTCACGCTCACGGTGAGCATCAACGTGCCCGCGACGGCCCAGGCCGGCACGGAGTACCAGGGGCTGCTCGTCGTGAGTACGAGCGGTGTCGTCGGCCGCCACGAGGTCCCGCTCACCGCGCGTGCTTCGGGCGTCACCCTCACCCTCACGCCCTCGGTGGCTTCTTTCGGAGTGCTGCCCCTGAGCACGGCCGCCGCCCCGTTGCCGCTCACGCTCACCAATGCGGGCAACCTCGAAGCGACGCTCACGCTCTCCCAGCCTTCGGATTCCCAGTTCTCCTTGAACTGGACGGGATCGCCCGCGGTGGTGACGCTCCCTCCCGGCGCCAGCGTGAGCGGGTTGCAGGCGGGCTTTTCCGCCTCACGCACCACGCCTTCGAGCGGCGGCGCTGCGCTGACCGTGGTGCAGCCGGTGTGTGGCGCATCGGTCGTCGCCATTCCGATGAGTGGCCAGGGCAGCAACGGCGGCGTGGGTGTCTCGACCACTGACCTGTTCTTCGGCGCCAACGGCCGGGTCGATTGCGGCACCCAGGCGGGCAGCAAGACCTTCGTGCTCACCAACACCGGCAACCAGGCCTTCTCGTGGACAGGCACGTTGTCGAAGGGGAGCAGCTCGCCTTTCAGCGTGAGCCCCTCGAGCGGCACCGTGCCGGCCAACAACGGCACCGTCACGCTCACCCTCTCGACCACCGCCATTCCCGCGGCGGCGCTCACTTCGGAAGATGCGTTCGGCGACATCTTCACCATCGTCACCGACGTCGCCAATGACGGCAGCCACGCGATCAACCTGCACCAGACGGCCAACGGGGCGATCTTGAGCCTGGCGCCCACCGCGGTGAACTTCGGCCAGGTGCCCGTGCAGAACACCGCCAGCGCTCCGTTCGCGGTGGTGAACCAGGGCAACACCAGCCCCAGCGTGACCCTCAGCTCCGACAACCCGAAGTTCGTCACCACGCCTTCGGGGCCGTTGGTGGCAGCGGCGGGAGCGAGCACACCGCTGACCGGCACGTATTCGCCCGGCAGCTCAGTGGTGGCCGAATCGGCGCTCGTGCAGCTCTCACTCGATGGGGGCGAACCGTTGTGCGCGCCCCTCCCGGCTGCGCTCTCGATGACGGGGCAGGGCACCAGCGGCTCGGTGAGCTACTCGCCCGTGGCCCTGGACTTCGGCGCGGTGAACTGCGGCAGCACGCCCACCGCGCGCACGGTGACGTTCCGCAACACCGGCAACCAGGCGTACACCATCACCCCGATGCTCAGCCGCGACGCGGGCTCGCCGTACGCGGTGAGCATGGCGCCCGCTTCGGGGTTGGTGGCCGCCGACGGTGGCTCGCTGGTGCTGACCGTCTCGCCCAACGCCGTTCCGCAAACCTCCGCGGTGACCCCGAACCTCTACGGGGACACCCTCACGGTCGTCACCGACGTGGCGAGCGACAGCCCTCACGACATCCCCCTGCGGTTGACGGCGCGCGGCAGCATCTTCGCCATCTCGACCTCGTCGGTGAACTTCGGCTCGGTACCGGTGGGTGTGACGGCCAACGGCCAGTTCACCGTGAGCAACACCGGCAATGCGCCCGGTGCGCTGGTCTTCACCCCGATCGCGCCGGCGATCTTCGGCATGCCGGGCAACGCGTTGGTGGCCGCCGCCAGCGCGAGCATCTTGAGCGCGACCTTCAGCCCGGCCGCTCAGATGACCTACAGCGACATGGCCTCGATTTCGAAGACCAGCGCCACCGTGCTGTGCGAGCCGCTCCCCGCGGCGGCCATTTCGCTCTCGGGGCTGGGCACGGCGGCCAACGTGGTGGGGCTCTCGGGCTCGGCGCTCAACTTCGGGCTGGTTGCGTGCGGCAGCACGGCGGCGGCGCAGACGCTGACGGTCACCAACAACTCCAGCAACCAGCTCGCCTTCACCTTCTCGCTCTCGGGCGGCGCTTCGTCGCCGTACACGGTGACCGGGCCCAGTTCGCTCGCCGCGGGAGCATCGGGGCAGGTGACGGTGACGCCTCGCGCCGTGCCCGCAACCTCGTCGACCGCGCCTGACGCGTTCGCCGGCACCCTCTCGATCACCGGCACCGGCGGGCCCATCAATGAGTCGCACCCGGTGGCGCTGCACGAGACGGCGCAGGGCGCGGTGCTCACCTTGAACCCCACGACGCTCAGCTTCACCGACGGGCAGTCGAAGAACTTCACCGTCAACAACAGCGGAAACCTGGCAGCGCCCTACACCCTGTCGGTGGGCGGCTCGAACCCCAACAGCTTCTCCCTCACCCCGACTTCGGGGACCGCGCCGGCCGGAGGCAGCGTCACCGAAGCCGCCAGCTATGCCAAGCCCCTGCTCAGCGGCCCCCAATCAGCGACCGTGACCCTTTCGACCGCTGCAGGACGATGCGCGCCGCTGCCGGCCGCCCTGCCGCTCTCGGGGAACTGAGAGCGCGGGTGATGCACGGCCGCACCGCCGGGTGGTGCGGCCGTGCATTTCTTTTTCCGGACGCGCCCGTTTTCGGCCTATCTCCCGCCTCGTGGCGACCTTGAAAAAGAAGATCGGGGGGGCGAAGCCGAGCAGGCCGACGCGGGTGAAGACCGTCGAGGTCGACGAGTTTTCCGCTTCAGGAGGCATGCCCCTGGTGCCCCGCGGTCTTCCCGGCAGCGACTACAGCGGCGAGCGCAAGGCGATCAAAGAGCTGAGCTGGGGTGACTTCGATCGCCAGGTGCAGGCCCTCGCCCGCGCGGCGGCCAAGAGCTTCAAGCCCGAAGCCGTCGTGGGGCTCGTGCACGGCGGCGTGTTCGTGGGTGGTGCGCTCGCCAGCGCGCTCAAGGCCGAGTTCTTTCCCGTCCGGGTGACCCGCCGCAGCCGCGACACCGGTCGCTCGTCGCGCGTGACCGACGACATGCCCAGGGAACTCGCAGGGCGGCGGGTGTTGATCGTCGACGACGTCGCCAGCTCTGGCGACAGCATCGAGTTCGCGACCCGGCTCGCCAGGACACAGGGCGCCAAGGCCATCAAGAGCGCAGCGTTGATCGCCCGGCCCGGCAAGTTCGAGCCCGACTTCACCGCGATCACCTCTGACGAGTTCTTCGTCTTCCCCTGGGACTACCAGGACGTGGTCGAAGACGTGCGCTTCGAGCCTGAGCCGGAGAAGAAGCCGGTGGCCGTAGCTCGCCGCCGGTGAGCACGCCTTCATGATCGTCGGCACCGCGGGGCACGTCGATCACGGCAAGACCTCGCTGGTGAAGGCGCTCACCGGCATCGACACCGATCGGCTGCCCGAAGAGAAACGGCGCGGCATCACCCTCGAGCTGGGCTTCGCTCACCTCGCGCTCCCCTCGGGCCAGACGGTCGGGGTGATCGACGTGCCGGGTCACGAGCGGTTCGTCAAGGCGATGGCCGCGGGCGCGGGTGGCATCGACGTGGCGCTGCTGGTGGTCGCCGCTGACGAAGGCGTGATGCCGCAGACCCGCGAGCACGTCGACATCTGCACGCTGCTGGGCGTGCGCAAGGGCGTGCTGGTGGTGACCAAGTCAGACCTGCTCCCCGGCCTGGGTGAGGGCTGGCTCGAGCTGCTCGAGGCCGACCTGCGCGCGCTGGTCGAAGGCACGCCCTTCGAAGAGGCGAAGCTGCTGCCGGTGAGCGCGAAGTCAGGCGAGGGCCTGCCCGCGCTCACCCAGGAGATCGATCGCCTGGTCGCGTGGTGCGCCGCCGAACCCGAGCCCGGCCGCGGCCCCGAAGCGCCGGTGTTCCTGCCCATCGATCGCGCCTTCACCGCCAAGGGCTTCGGGTTGGTCGTCACCGGCACGCTCTGGTCAGGCCGCCTCACGCTGGAAGACCAGGTCAGCCTGTTGCCGGGGTTGCCCGGCCCCCTGCGCGTGCGCGGAGTGCAGGTTCACGGCGCTGCCGTCACCGCGGCGGTGGCCGGCAACCGCGTCGCGGTGAATTTGCCGGAGCTCGAGTTGTCCCAGGTTCGCCGCGGCCTCGCGCTGACCCGCGCAGGTGAGCTGCCGGCCGCGAAGGTGCTCGACGTCGAGCTCACCTTGCTCCCTTCGGTGGAAACGCCGCTGGGCCGCCGCACCCGCCAGCAGCTGACGCTGGGCACTGATCAGGTGGAAGCGGTGGTGCGCCTGGTCGACGTCGAAGCCCTGCGCCCGGGCGAGCGCTGCTTCGCGCAGCTGCGGTTCTCTTCGCCGGTCGCCGCCCTTCCCGGGCAGCACTTCATTCTTCGCGGCACCCGCGCCATCGAAGGCCGGGGCGCCACGCTCGCCGGAGGCCGGGTGCTCCTGGTCAATCCCCCGCGACGAAGGGTGGGCGCGGCCGAAAAGCTGAGGCGCTTCGCCGAGGCGCCGCTGGAAGAACGCCTGCGGCTGTTGCTCACGGAAGCCGGTTACGCGGGGCTCGATGAAGCGGGGCTGTTCGCCCGCGCGCAGTCGACGCAGAAAGAAGTGACCCGGGCCCTCGAGCGCGCCTCGGCGAAGGGCGCGGTGGTGTTGGTCGAGCGCGAGAGCCGCCGCTTCGTCGCCTCCGAGGTGCTCAAGGCGCTCGAAGCCCGCGCGCTCACCCGCCTCGAGACCTTTCATTCGAGCAGCGCCGAACGCGCCGGCATGCCCCGGGAAGAGCTGCGCCAGCGCCTGGGGGAACCGCCCGAACGCGTGTTCGCCCGGGTGGTGGCGCTGCTGCTCGAGAGCAAGAAGGCCGAGCTCGTCGACGAGCTGCTCCGGCTGCCGGGGCGGGGCCGGGCGTTCACCGAGGCCGCCGCTGCGCAGCAGGCTCAGCTCACCGAATGGCTCGAACGAAAGCAGCTCTCGCCGCCCACCCTGCTCGAGCTGGAATCGGTGCTGCGCCTGCCCTCGGCACGGGTGCTCGAGCTGGGCCAGTCGCTCGTCTCGCAAGGCAAGGCGGTGCGCGCGGGCGAGCTCTTCTTCGCGAAGTCGGCCATCGAGGCGCTGCACGCGAAGCTGCTCGTTCACTTTGCCCAGCACGAAAAGCTCAGCACTCAGGCGTTCAAGGAACTGACCGGCCTTTCGCGGAAATTTTTCATCCCGCTCGCCGAATATTTTGATCGCGAGAAGGTAACCCTTCGGGTGGGTGACGACCGTCTTCTGCGCAAGCCCGGGAAGAGCTGAGCTTCGAGCAGTCCAGCTGTGCTAACTGGCCTGTCGTGACTCCCGCTCCCGTAGTGCAGCGCAAGGGCCGCATTCTCGTCGTCGACGATCAGCGCAACATGCGCGCCACCACCGCGCTGCTGCTCCGGGCAGAGGGCTACGTGGTCGACGAGGCTGGGGGTGGTGAAGAGGCCCTCGCGTGGTTGGCTGATCACCAGGTCGATCTGCTGCTGACCGACCTCAAGATGGAACCGATGGACGGGCTCCAGCTGCTCAAGCGAGCGGTGGAGATCGCCCCGCGGCTCTCGGTCATCGTGATGACCGCCTACGGCAGCATCGAGACCGCGGTCGAGGCGATGCGCCGGGGCGCCTACGACTACATCACCAAGCCCTTCAAAGACGGCGAGCTCATCCACCGGGTCGACAAGGGCCTCGAGCACGCGGGCCTGGTATCGGCGGTCGATCTCTTCGCCGGTGAGTT
>JAYVNA010000841.1:0-2819 GCA_043758715.1 Archangium sp. | reverse complement strand
GGCGATCCGGAACGACGATGAGGGTGAAGCTCTCGTTCGAGGACACTCATACCCCTTGGGCGGCGGGCCCCCATAAATCGGGCCGGAAAACCGCGCGAACCTCCTCGATCAGGGGACCCCGAAGCAACTAAAAACTTGGTTTTGTTGAGGCTTACGCTTCGACCATGGTGACGATGATCACCGTGATGTTGTCGTCGCCGCCGCGCTCATTGGCGAGCTCGACCAGCTTCCGAGGCGCGTCTTTGAGTGGGTTCGAAGAGACCACCTGCTGAATCTCTTTGTCCTCGACCAGGTTGGCGAGGCCATCGGAGCAGAGGATGAAGAAGTCACCGGGACGGGCGATGAGGCCCATCACGTCGACCTGCACTTCCTCTTCGAAGCCGACAGAGCGGGTGATGATGTTCTTGTATCGGGAATGCTTCGCCTCTTCAGGCGTGATCATCCCGGCCTTGATCTGTTCGTTGACCAGCGAGTGATCCTCGCTGACCTGCTGAATCAGATCGCCGCGCACCAGGTACGCCCGGCTGTCACCGACGTGAGCGAAGAGCGCGTTCTCGCCCTTCACACACAAGGTGATGACCGTCGTGCCCATGCCGGCGAGGCGCGGGTCCTCCTGGGCGGCCTTGAATATCTCGGCGCACGCCCGTTCCACCGCACCGCGGAGGAACTCGGGAAGAGGGGAATCCTGAAGAGGGGTCTCGGACCCAAACGGGTCCTCCGGGGCTTTCTTGGCTCCGCGCATCTGTTGGTCGATCGTCTCGACCGCGATGCGGGAGGCAGTTCCGCCACCAGCGTGACCACCCATACCGTCGGCCACCACGTAGAGCTGAAGCTCCTCATCAATGAGGTAGCTGTCTTCGTTGTGGTTGCGCTTCCGACCTACGTCGGTGAGCCCAGCCGACACTGCTTTGAGGCGCAAGCCAGCCGTCTTCGACACGGTCGCGAACGTTAGGCGCACGCGCGGCACCCGGCAACAAACCTCTTTCGGGGATACGCACTCATCTTGGTCACGCGGTGCGTCGGTGGGGCTCGACCTGCTTCTTCCGATTGCGTCTGGGCTTCACGTGGCGCAGGGCGGATCGGAGGAGCGCTTCGGCCGCCCCCAGGGCTTCGCGGGTGATTTCGACGCCCGAGAGCATGCGCGCCAGCTCGCGGGTGCGTTCCTGGCCGGCCTCGAGAGACTCCACCACCGAGCGCGTTCGCCCCTTCACTTCGCCCTTTTCGATGCGCAGATGGGCGTCGGCGTGGGCTGCGACCTGAGGGAGGTGGGTAATACAGAGCACCTGCCGGTGACCCGAGATGTCCTTGATCAGGCGCCCGACCACGTCGGCGACCGCGCCCCCGAGGCCCGCATCGGCCTCGTCGAAGACCGAACAGACGCAGGCATCGCTGCCCGCCAGCGCCGCCTTCATCGCCAGCATCACCCGGGACGCCTCGCCCCCAGAGGCGACCTTCGCCAGCGGGCGCACCGCTTCTCCGGTGTTCGCGCTGAAGAGGAACTGGGCGGCATCGGCCCCAGCCGCGCTCAGCGCAGCCGCTTCGAACTGCACCTCGAAGCGGGCCCGCCCCATGGCGAGCCGCTCGAGGCCGTCCATCACGGTGGCGGTGAGCCGGGTGGCTGCGCCCTTCCTCGCCTCGCTGAGCTGGGCCGCGGCCGCGGTGGCTTCGGTTTCGGCCTTCGCCCGCTCGGCCTCGACCTCGACCCGTCGCTCGCTGCGGTGCACCAGCTCATCGAGCTCGGAGGTGAGCGCGGTGCGCTTGGCGAGCACGCCTTCGAGAGACGCCGCATGTTTGCGGCAGAGGCGGCGAATGGCGTCGAGCCGATCATCGACTTCTTCGAGCCGCTTGGGATCGGAGTCGAGCGCGCTCAAGTACCTCGACAGCCCGTGCGAGGCGTCTTCGAGCTCCGCGCGGGTGCGCAGCAGCGCTTCCCTCACGGGAATGAGGGCGGGGTCGAGCTTCTCCCCTTCCCCCACGAACTGAAACGCGCGGCCCAGCAACTCACTGGCAGAACCGTCGCGGGTGGACAGCAGCTCTTCAGCACTGCCGATGGCCTTGCGGAGCTTCTCTGAGGAAGACAGCCGCTTGCGCTCGACCTCGAGCGCGAGATCTTCGCCGGGCTTCGGGGAGACGCGCTCGATCTCCTCGAGTTGGAAGGTGAGGAAGTCGATGCGCCCGGCCACCTGGCTCTCATCGCCGCCCAACGCCTGCAGCCGGACATTGGCGTCGCGCAGCCGTTCCCAGGCCGCGCGGTACGCAGCGGTCTCCTCGCCGCCGGTGAGTTCGCCGAAACGATCGATGAGCCCGAGGTGCTGAGCCGAGTCGAGCAGCGCCATGTGCTCATGCTGCCCGGCGATGTCGACCTGGCTCTTCATCAGGCGTTGCAGCACGCCGACCGTGACCAGGGCGCCGTTGACGTGAACCCGCCCTCGCCCCTGTCGGCCGAACGCACGCCGCACGCTCACCTCGGGGCCATCGTCGGGCAGCCCCAGCTCGGAGAGCCGCGCCGCGAGCACCTCGGAGCGTTCGAACAGCCCCTCGATCACCGCTTCATCGGCGCCGCTGCGAATGACGTCGGGCTCAGCCCTGCCGCCGACCAGCAGCCCCAGCGCATCAATGAGGATCGATTTGCCCGCGCCCGTTTCGCCCGTGAGCACGGTGAGGCCGGGGCCGAAGCCGACCTCCGCCTCTTCCACCACCGCAAAGTTCTTGAGTCTGAGTGTGATCAGCATCTCTGGCCCTCCATGGCGAGATACTGAACACCCTATCAGTAGGCACCGACAAGTGCCTTTTCACTGCTCGAACTTGAAGAGGTCCTC
>JAYVNA010000840.1:0-8820 GCA_043758715.1 Archangium sp. | reverse complement strand
GGCTCAGCTCGTGGCAGCGCACCTGCGAGGCGACGGAGCGACGGCACGAGCAGTCGGCGGCGTTGCTCGACCTGCGCCTGCAGTGTCTCGACGAGCGGCTCGATGGCTTGCGCTCGGTGATGACGCAGCTCTCCTCGGCGGACGCGGAGACGCTGGCGAAGCTTGGTCAGGCGCCGCGGCTGCTCGGTGGGTTGGAAGCGTGTGACGACACCGCAAGTCTTTTGCGACGTGAAGCGGTGCCCGGTGATGCGGTGGTGCGAGCGAAGGTTGAACGCATTCGGGCGCGGGTGCGCGACGTGCTCAGCCAATCAGAGCTCGGGCACCCCCGGGAGGCGCTCGCCGCGGCCGCTCCGGTGCTGGCCGAGCTGGAAGGTTTCGATTGGAAGCCCGCGCTCGCGGAAGGCCAGGTGGTGCTCGGCCGGGTGCAGCTGGCCGTCGGTGATGCCGCCGGAGCGGGGAAGACCCTGGAGAAGGCGGCGCTCACCGCCGAGGCCGCGCGCAGCGATGTCGAGTTGCTGCGGGCGGTGTTGTTCTCCGCGTGGGTGCAGCTGGGCATGTTCAATCAACCCGAGGCAGCGCAGCGATTGCTCGATCGCGCGAAGGCCATCGGCAGTCACGTGAAGGAACCTGAACTCGATCGCCGCCGGCGCCGCCTCGAAGCGATGATGCTCGCCATCACCGGCAAGCCCGCGGAGGCCGCGAAGCTCGAGCAGGCGATCGTCGACGAGCTCTCCGGTACCAATGGAGAAGAGCTGGCGGCCGCGCGGGAGTCGCTGGCGGCCTCGCTCTCGGGTGCAGGGCAGAAGACGGCCGCGGCCGAACAACTGCGCGAGGTGGTGCGGCTTCGCGAGCGCGTGCTCGGTGCGGCTCACCCGCTGGTGGGCAAGTCGTTGGTGAGCCTCGGGGTAACGCTCGCTGCGACGCAATCACCCGAGGCGATTCCGATGGTCGAGCGGGGCCTCGAGATCACCCGCGCGGCCCTCGGCAATGAACACCCCCAGACCGCCACCGCGTTGTTCAATCTCGGCACGGCCCGCTTCGACCTGGGCGATTCAAAAGGTGCGCGCGAACCCTTCGAGCAGGCGCGCGCGATCTTCACCAAGGTGTTCGGCCGCAAGGATCGCCGGGTGGCGCAGGCGACGAGCAACCTGGTCTCCATCTTTCAGAACGAGGGGTTGCTCAAGGAAGCCCTGGAGGCCGCGACTGAGGCGTACGAGGTGCAGAAGGAACTCGCTGGGCCTGATCATCCGTTGACTGGCACGGCGCTGCTACCGCTCGCGGGTGCGGAGCGGGCTGCAGGAAAGTTCGAGCAAGCCCTCGCGCACGCGAAGGAGGCAGAGCGGATTTTGGAGAAGAAGGATCCCGCCGCGTACTCGTATGCGCTGCAGTACGAGGTGGCGACGCTGCGCGACCTGAATCGGTTTTCTGAAGGCGTGAAGCGGGGGCAGGTGTTGTGGGCGGCTACGCAGGCGAGCGACACCGGCTCGACGGAGAAATCTGCAGCGCTGGCGATCCTCGCGGAGGTGGAGGCCGATGCGGGCGATCTCCCGTCGGCTGAGGGACACGTCGCACAGGCGATCGCGTTTGGTGAGCAGACCCCGGAGCGCAAGGGCGAGCTCGCATCGACGCAGTTGCTGGCGGCGCAGATTCACTTCCGCACCCCTCGGAAGCGCGTGGCGGCCTGCGTCGATGCGAAGAATGCCGTCGCTGGTTTTCGCGGAGCGGGGCGTAAGGATCACCCCGACTACGAAGCATGGCTCACGAAGAATTGTCCGTGAGTCTTACGGCTTGCCGGGGCAGGTCTGCTTGCACTGCGTGTTCTGCGCCTCGCACTGCTTGAGGCAGTCCTGCAGGTGCTCGCCCTTCTCTTTGCGCTGAGCGTCCTTGGGGTCGCCCATGCACGACTTCATGCACTCGGAGGCGGCGAGGTTGCACTTCGACTGGCAGGGTGACTGCTGCGCGAACGCGAACGTCGCCGACACCATCAGGAAGAAGAACCACCGCATGGCAGCGAGCATAGCTGGAGTGCGCTATCTGGATCTCCATGACCCTGACCGAATCGTTCGAAGACGCGCAGAAGCGGGTGAAAACGTTGACGCAATCGCCCGGGAACGACGAGCTGCTCGAGCTGTACGCCCTGTTCAAGCAGGCCACCACCGGTGACGTCTCGGGTTCACGCCCCGGCATGATGGACTTCAAGGGCCGCGCGAAGTTCGACGCGTGGACGAAGAAGAAGGGCACCAGCAAAGACGCCGCGATGACTGCGTACGTCGCGGTCGTCGATCGCCTCACGAAGAAGTGAGGGCGGAAGGCAAACGCCCTCATCAAAAATGAAGCTCTGCCTGCTCACGCTGATGCTCCTGGCGCAGACCTGGGAGTGGACTGATGCCCAGGGCGTCACCCACTTCACCGACGATCGTTCCACCATTCCGAAGGGCGCCCAGGCGAAGCAGACCGAAGGGGATGACATCTCCGAGGTGGCCGCGCCTGCGATGCCGCGAGTGGTGAAGCCCGTCTCTTCGAAGAGGAGCGGCGTCGATCGCTGCGCGCAGGGCAAGAAGCGCGTCGACCAGCTCGAGGTTCAGGTCGCGCAAGCGGAGCGCACGCAGTTCCTCAGTGAGGCTGCGTATCGCAATGACTGCGGCGCGCTCATGAGCGCGGATCGGGTCGACTGCCAGGCGTTGATGCCACGGTTCAGGCCAAGCCGCCGGCCGGCTCCTGCGCCGACGAGTCCCAGCCTCGAGCGCCTGAAGAGTGATCTCGAGAAGGCGCGCGACGAGCTGCGCAAAGTGCAGTCAGACGGCTGCTGACCTTTTGGAATTGGTTTTGAGAGGCCGCTTCAAAGCACGTCTTCTCCGTCCGACCCCGGCTTCGAGCGGGCCGAGATCGGCGGCTCATCTGAAGGCGAGTTGAGGAAAATCGTGCTTCCGAAATTCGGTCCCTGCAGGTTCGAAGCCCGATTGCCACGGACGACGTCAAATGCTCGTTCTTGACGATCTCTCCGAGTGTCGCGGGCGCCCAGTAGACGACGACCCGCGGCTTCGACGGGCCATCGGGAAAAATCGAGATGAGAACTTGTTTCACCGCGGTCCCGCTGCAGATCTGCTCCGCGGCGTCGGAAGGCCGCCGCTCAATCCGCGCGCGCAGTGACCTCGTGCTCCGCAATTTGCACCACACTCGTCGACCGTACTCGCTGGCCTCAGCTTCGCGCGACGCCCGGCGTGGGCGAGAACACCCGCATCGACTGGAGCCAGTTCGAGGACGTGGTGGTGCGCATCGAGTACTCGTACCCGCACGTCTTCCCGCTTCGCGGGGAGAGGGAGTCAGGTGAGGCCGTAGCGCTTGAGTTTTTCGTAGAGCGTCCGCAGCCCGATGCCGAGGGCCTGCGCGGCCCGGCGGCGATTTCCCGATGAGGCGGCCAGCGCGCGAACGATCGCTTCTTTCTCCAGGCCCTCGAGGGCCAGCGGCGCGGTCGCCACGGCCGCACTCGCCGCGGGGAGTTCGAGCTCGGTCAACAAACTCCCCTCACTGAGAATCGCGCCGCGCTCGAGCACGTTGCGCAGTTGCCGAATGTTCCCAGGCCACGGTGCGCTGACTAGCGCCGCCTTCGCCGCGTCTGACAAGGTCAACGACGGCCGCTTGAGTTCCCGGCACACGTCGCGCAGCAGCACTTCCGCCAGCGGCAAGATGTCTTCCCGGCGCTCCCTCAGCGGAGGCAGCTGCAAGGGGAAGGCGGCGAGCCGGTGAAAGAGGTCTTCGCGAAAGCTGCCGTCGCGCACCATCGCCTCGAGATCGCAGTTCGTCGCCGCCACCCAGCGCACTTCCGCCGCCAGGGTGCGGTGCCCGCCGACGCGCTCGAAGGTGCGCTCCTGCAGCACGCGCAGCAGCTTGGCCTGGAGATCGATGCGCAGCTCGCCCACTTCATCGAGGAAGAAGGTGCCTCCGGCGGCGTGCTCGATGCGGCCCCGGCGCTGCGCGGTGGCCCCGGTGAAGGCGCCTTTCTCGTGACCAAAGAGCTCACTTTCGAGCAGCGACTCGGCCAACGCCGCGCAGTTGAGCGCCACGAAGGGCCCCTTCGCGCGCGGGCTCTGGGCGTGCAGCGCGCGGGCGGCGACTTCTTTGCCTACGCCGCTCTCACCCAGCAACAACACGGTGGCCTCGGTGCGCGCGACCTTCGCCAACGCGTCGACCACCGGCACCATCGACTTCGCGCCCCACGTCAGCGGCGGCAGCTCGTCAGACTGGCGGGTCACGCTCTCGCGAAAATCGAGCAGGGATCGGCGCTCGAGGGCACGCGCGACGACGAGGCGCAGCTCGGTGGGACTGCCCAGGGGCTTTTGCAGGAAATCGAAGGCGCCGGCTTTCATCGCCTCCACCGCCGTCTCCACGGTGCCGAACGCGGTGAGCACGATCACCTGCGTGCCGGGGTGTTCGGCGCGAACGTGGTGCAGCACCGCCAACCCGTCGACGCGCGGCATCTTGAGGTCCGTCAGCACCAGGTCGAAGCCCGCGCGTTCGAGCTTCGCCAGCGCATCGGCGCCGTCGACCGCGAGGGTGACGTGGTGGCCTTCGCTCACCAGTGCCGCCTCGAAGAACGAGCGGAGCCCTTCCTCGTCATCGACGATCAGCAGCCGCGCCATGGGTGAACTCTACGCTCAGCCGCCCTGCTTCGGAGGCCCACCATTCTCGCCACCCGGAGGACCTCCCGCGGGCCTGCAGGCGAGGGGCTTGTCACTGGCCGGCGTGAAGCAGCTGCCAGTCAGGCTGCGGCCTTCGTGAGAGAAGCTGCACGCGGCGTTCGCGGCCTTGCCCTCGCAGGCGGCGAGCGCTTCGGGCGGGGGCCGGCGGGGAGCGCCTCCCTGGCCCGGCTGAGGCTGGGCGAGCGCGGTGCACGAGACGGTGAACACGAAGGCGAGGCTGCGACGGAGGTTCTTCATGATGGTTCTCCTGGTGGGGTCCGGCCGTTCGTCTTCAGTGCACACCGTGGGCCGCGCGCGGCACTTCGACGCGGAAGCACGCTCCGCCACCGGCAGCGTCGTGCACCGTGAGCGAGCCACCGTGCAGCGTCACCACCTGGCGCGCGATCGCGAGGCCCAGCCCCACGCCTTTGATTCGGGTGGTGAAGAAGGGCTCGAAGATGCGCTCGCGATCGGCGGCGGGAACTCCGGGGCCGTGATCGTTCACTTCGATCACCAGCCGCGCGTTCGACTCGCTCACCCGCACCTCCACGAGCGCTTCGGGCGGGGAGGCCTGCAAGGCATTGCCGACGAGGTTCGTGACCACCTGCTGAAAGCGCACCGGGTCGAGGGACCAACTGGCCGGCGCAGCGCTCTCGTCGAGGCGGGTGCGGTGCGCGTCGAACTGCGCCAGCGCGGCTCGCACCAACCGCACCGGAGCCGTCGCCTCGGGCGTGAGGGCTCCGGTGCGCGCGAGCTCGAGCAGACTCTCGCTCAATTTTTCAAGCCGCCACGCGGCGTCCACCACGTGTTGCGCCTGGGCCTTCTGCCGCGGCTCTTCGAGCGACTCTGCGAGCAGCTGGGCGTGGCCCTTGAGCGAGGCGAGCGGGTTGCGCAGCTCGTGAGCGACCACGCCAGACATCGTACCCAGGCTCGCGAGGCGCCGCTCGTGCTCGAGGCGACGTAGCGCTTCGTCACGGCCTGCGAGGATCCGTCGTGCGAACAGGCTCAGCCCGAGAAGACCGAGCGCGCCCAACGCACCCGCGAGCAGCGTCGCCAGCGCCGCGCGATCGAGCTGCGCGACCAGCCTCGGCTCAAAGGCGAGCAGCAGCGAGGGACCGCGATCAGGCAAGCGCCCCGGAGGTCCCTCTCCCGGCGGCGGTCCGAAGCCCGGCCCCCCAGGCCCCGGGAGTGGGCGCGAGCGGATCCACGCCAGGCCCCCGCGGCGCAGCGGCTCGCCCGGTCGCTGCACGCGGGCTTCTGAGAACCCAGACGGCTGCGTCCCAGCCGACGCGAGGACCTCGCCATCGGGTCTGACGATCGCGAGAAACTGAATGCCGGGAGGGTCGATGTTCTTCAGCGTGCGTTGCAGCACTTCGTCGGTGGGGAACTCGCCAGCGTCACGCAAGGTGCGCTGCACGCGCTCGATCAGTTGATCGCCTTCGCCGCGCAGCAGCAGCTCGGCCGACCGTCGCGTCTGCGTCCAGCCGAACAGCATCACCGCGAACATCGCCACCGCCCCGAGCCCGGGCAATGCCACCACCACCCACTGAGAACGGAGCCTGCGCTGCACGGGACCTCTTCAGTCTACGCGCTGCACGGAGCGTTCCCCCTGTCTGCTGCGGGAGAGGGAAGTCAGCAGCGTGCGGGAAGCGCAGCCGGGAGTGCGGAATCCGCACTGCGGGGCGGGCTCCCTCTCCCCCGCGGGGAAAGGGTTGGGGAGAGGGCGAACCCCGAACGCAGCTGGCACGCGCCTTGGAAGGTCGCGCACCGGCTGTAAACCCCGAGGAGGTTCGACGTGATTCGTCTGGTCCCGATGTGGTGTGCGCTGTCTGTGCTGGCGGCGTGTGGAGCGATGACGGGCGTCGACGACGCGGGCAACACCGGAGGCGGCACCGCGACCGGCGGCGGAACGGCCACTGGCGGAGGGAGCGGCAGCGATGCCGGCACAGCCTTCGACCTCTGCGGCTACTCGCACAGCGGGTTCAACGCGACCGCCTCGGTCAACGCCACCAGCACCGTCGCGTGGACGTGCACCGCCACCACGCGCTCCGTCGCATCGAACGGCCTGCCCGATCACACCGTCGGCGTCTTCCCCAACGCGAATTGCCCGAACACCATCTCCGCGTACAACGTGGCGGCCTCGATGCCGCTCGCTCCGGTGAACACGGGCACCGCCTCGCCCATCGCCATCGTGGGCTACGCGTACAACGGCGTGAAGTTCGACCCGGGCACCGCGGGCTCGTGCAGCGCCACCTCATGTACGCTGGTCGGCAACACCGGGAGCTGGAACATCGAGGCGCTCGGACAATCGAGCTTCAACTTCGGCGTCGACTCGAGCAACGCGCACGTGCAGCCGACAGGCGAGTACCACTACCACGGCATGCCCGAGGCGGCGCTCACGCAGCTCGCACGCGGCCAGGCGATGACGCTGGTGGGCTACGCGCTCGACGGTTTCCCGGTCTACGCGCGCTATGGCTACACCACGCCCACCGACGCGACTTCAGCGGTGGTAACCGTTCACGGGCCTACGCGGCGATGGCGGGCGTCTCGAGCTGAAGGTGAGGCAGAAGGGATGGCGCAGCGGCGCTGGTGCGGTGGGCGCGAAGCGCGAGCGTGAAGAAGTCGAGCACGTTGCGCTTCTGCAGCTTGAGCGTGGTGAAGGCAGTCATGGCCCGTTCGACAAAGCGACTACCCGTTTCGGACTGGGTACCGAAGCTCGTCTTCCGGTACATGACCGCGTGGCGGATGCACCGCTCGCCGAAGTTATTGGTCGGCTCGACGCCCTCGACGTCGACGAAGGTCCAGAGGGCCTGCTCGAGTTTCAGAATCTCGGCGCACATGCCGGCCGTCTTGCCCGACGCGCGCACCTCTGCCTCGCGAAGAAGTCGCGCGACTCGTCCTCTCACTGGCCCCATGCGCTTCTCGAAGACATCGCGCGCCAAGGTGCCGTCGCGGACGCGGTGCCACCACCGGAACATCTTGTTCCGCTCGGCCATCAACTCGCGCCCATAGCGCGCCCCAGCACCTCCGCGGTCGATGAATCCCTGGATGTCGCGGGTGATGTGGCTCCAGCAAATCTGGCGCAGCGCCAAGTCGTACCAGTTGTAACCGCACCACCTGTCGGTGCAGAGGTAGCCGTTGAAGTCCGCGCCGAGGACGTTCTTCGCCACCTCGGCACCGCGGCTCAAGCTGATGCGGAAGACGACGACGAGGGCCGTGGCGAAGGTCCATATCCATGCGCGGCGGGCCCTCCCGTCCTTTTTTCCCTCGTACCAACCGGACTCGTCGGCGTGCGTCGCGGCCTCGGACTCGCGGACATACGCCTCCGCGTCTGCAACGGGCGTGGCCAACGCCGCACCCAACTCGGCGCCCATCTTCGGCACCATGCCCAACGACAGGGGCACCTGGTGGACGTCAGCCAGGTAGGCCTGCACGCCGCGCTTCGACAGCCGGTACTGGGCCATCATCCCGCAGACCAGCGCCGTCAACCGCTCGCCGAAGGTTGGCACCGCCTCCGGCGGAAGTTCAGCCTCCGTGATGGCGCCGCAGTCGTCACAGCATGCCGAGTGGCACTGAAACTCTGTCACCACGGGCTTCGGTCGAGGAATTTCCGTCTGCTGGTGTCGACGTGGCTCGGCCTTCGTCCGCTTCAGTCGCCGGCTGTTGCAGCGCCCGCACTTGTCGGGGGTGAGTTCCACCACGTGGTCGACCTCCTCGACGGGCAGCAACTCGCGGCTGGCCTTGTCATGCCCTGGCTGGCCGCCCGGCTTCTTGCCCGTGCGCGGCTTCTTCGGCTGCCGCTCGACCCCCGGCCGGTCCGATGAAGGCGGCATCGACGAGTTGTTGGAGTTCTGGTTGAGGCGCGCACGCAGGTCGGTGTTCTCGACACGAAGGGCCGCATTCTCGGCGCGGAGGGCCACGTTCTCGACGCGCAGCGCGCGGTTCTCAATCTCAAGGCCGTCAACGCGCCGAAGCAGCGCCTCGACCGACGCCTCGAGCTTTGCGATGCGCTGGTCGCGGACGTCGGTGGACACCGCGGCCGTAGATCACATCGCGGCCACCTCCGCGAGCCGGACTGCCTCTTCTGCATTGCCGGCGGTGATCGCGCCCATCAATGGAGATGATCCCCGTGAACGGTTAC
>JAYVNA010000839.1:0-2824 GCA_043758715.1 Archangium sp. | reverse complement strand
CGCTGTCTGCCGTGCAGACGTCGACGCCGCGCACGGTGAAGGTGAGCGCGCCGCCGCTGCGATCGACGATGTTCGATTCCGCGAAGATCTTGTCGGCGCGCTTCTTGAGGCTGTCGAGTGAGGTGTCGAGGGCAGTGACCGCCGGCACCCGCGCCGACGACGCACGCGCTTCAGCGCTCACACCCAACGCGAGCAAGCTGGAGTCGAGCGTGGGCCATTGGTTGGTCCCTTCCGCCGAAACCCAGGCCTCGCGCACCAGCGATTGCACGTCGGTGGCGGTCCGCTCAGCGACCACCTTGGGGTCCGGTGCACAGGCACAGGAAAGAAGAGCGAGGGCGGTCGTGACGAGTGACAGCAACGATTGTCGAGTCATAGGATCTCCGGTGGTGGGAGTGCTGGCTGCACCCCCCGTCAGCACGGCGCGTACCAGCGGAACCCCCCCGAATTCGGAAGGGTGCCGCGCCCATGCACCACTCTGACCTGCGCAACGCTGACATCGCGGTCAGCCGACCACCTTCACCAGGCAGTAGTCCTTCTTGCCCTTCTGCAGCAGCAGGTAGCGGCCGTTGATCAACTTGTCGGCGCCGATGCTCAACTTCGGATCAGTGACCTTCTCCTTGTTCAAGGAAAGGCCGTTGCCCTGCATCAGCTTGCGCGCCTCCCCCTTGGAGGGAATCAGCTGCGATTTGTCGGTGAAGAGATCGACCACGTTCACGCCCGCGGTGATCGCCTCGCGCGGCAGCTCGGCGACCGGCACGCCTGCGCCGACGAACACCGAGACGAAGCGCTCTTCACTCAGTGAGGTGAGCTGATCGATGGTGCCCTTGCCGAAGAGCAGGTCAGTGGCTGCGAGCGCGAAGTCGAGCTCTTCCTGGCCGTGCACGCGCACCGTGATGTCTTTGGCGAGCGCCTTCTGCAGCAGGCGGTTCTGCGGAGCGGTGTCGTGCTCCTTCTCCATGCCCTCGACCGTCTCGCGATCCATCAGGGTGAAGATGCGCACGTAGTTCTTCACGTCCTCGTCAGAGGCGTTGAGCCAGAACTGGTAAAACTCGTACGGAGAGGTGCGCTTCGGGTCGAGCCAGAGGTTGCCCTTCTCGGTCTTGCCGAACTTGGTGCCGTCGGCCTTCTGCAGCAGGTTGGTGGTGAGCGCGTACGCCTCGCCCTGCACCTTGCGGCGAATGAGCTCGGTGCCGGTGGTGATGTTTCCCCACTGATCCGATCCGCCCATCTGCAGCTTCACGCCCTTCTGCTGGTACAGGTGCAGGAAGTCGTAACCCTGAATCAACTGGTAGCTGAACTCGGTGAAGCTCATGCCTTCGTGATCGGTGCCGGCGATGCGCTTCTTCACCGAGTCCTTCGCCATCATGTAGTTGACGGAGAGGTGCTTGCCGGTGTCTCGAATGAAGTCGAGGAAGCTGATGTTCTTGAACCAGTCGTAGTTGTTCACCAGCTCCGCGGCGTTGCTGCCGGAGAAGTCGAGCAACCGCTCGAGCTGGCGGCGCTGGCCCGCGAGGTTCTGCTGCAACGAATCGCTGCTGAGCAGGTTGCGCTCCTCAGACTTGCCCGAGGGATCTCCGACCATGCCGGTGGCACCGCCGACCAACACGATGGGCGTGTGCCCCGCGCGTTGAAAATGCAGCAGCGTCATCACCTGCACGAGGTTGCCCACGCCCAGTGAATCAGCCGTGGGGTCGAACCCGATGTAGCCGCGGACCTTCTCGGTGTTCAGCAACTTGTCGGTGCCCGGCATCGAGTCGTGCAACATGCGGCGCCAGGTGAGCTCTTCGAAAAAGTTCGTCGTCACGGGCGGGTGGCTACCACAAACCACCGAGCGAATAGGGACCGGTTCCGGCGCGAGCGTGGGGGCTCTTCGGGGATTAAGTCGGGGACCTTCATGAAGCGGCTCGCCGTGCTGGTGGTCATCGTGGTGGTGCTGTTGTTGGCCGGCTGGTTCACCGGCGCGCGTGCATGGCTCACGAAGGAAAATCTGCA
Organism: Archangium sp.; assembly: GCA_043758715.1. Taxonomy (GTDB): domain Bacteria; phylum Myxococcota; class Myxococcia; order Myxococcales; family Myxococcaceae; genus Archangium_A. The sequence goes on along the minus strand of JAYVNA010000839.1, from coordinate 832 downwards.
ACAGGTCGTCACCACCGCGGGCTGGTTCGGCGTGGTGGTGTTCTTCGCCGCGTTCACGGCGGGGCAGCTGCTCCAGGTCCCCGGAGCGGTCTTCATCATCATCATCGGCGCCCGGGCCGCGTGGGGACCAACCTGGGGCTTCGCCGGCGCCTCCACGGGCGCGGTGATCTCGGCGACGCTGGTGTTCCTCTTCGTGCGCGCGGTCGGCGGCAAGCCGCTGGGTGAAATCAAGTGGGCCTTCGCCCGGAAGGTGCTCGCGGGGCTCGAGCGCCGACCGGTGCTCACCATCGCCGTGTTGCGCGCGGTGTTGATGCTGGCGCCACCGCTCAACTACGCGCTCGCCCTCTCTCCGGTGCGGCGGGATCACCATTTGGTGGGCAGCATGATTGGCCTCATCGTGCCGGTCGCAATCACGGTGTGCCTCTCCGAGGGCGTGCTCGCGCTGGTCCGGAGCATGAGCTGATGCGCGCGATTCGCATGCACGGCTATGGCGGCCCCGAGGTGTTGCAGCTCGAGCTGGTGCCGGCACCCACGCCCGGTCCACACGACCTTCGCATCGGCGTGCACGCAGCCGCCATCAACCCGGTCGACTTCAAGATTCGTTCGGGCGCTCAACGCGCGGTGGTGTGGCTCTCGTTTCCGTGGACGCTCGGCATGGACGTCTCGGGGGAAGTGCTCGAGGTCGGCGCCGAGGTGACCCGCTTCAAGGTCGGCGACCAGGTGGTGGCTTCACCTAGCCATCGCCGCATGGGCTGCTACGCCGAAGAGGTGGTGGTGCGCGCTGACGAGGTCGCGTTCAAGCCGAGGTCCATTTCGCACGTGGCAGCCGCCT
>JAYVNA010000838.1:0-2827 GCA_043758715.1 Archangium sp. | reverse complement strand
CCCGGTTGCTCGACTTCGGCATCGCGCGCTTGATGAGCGCTGACGAAGAGACAGGCGCGAAGGCCTCGGTGACGCAGGTGGGAATCGTGCTGGGCACGCCGGAGTACGTCTCTCCCGAACAGGCGCTCGGCCAGCCTCTCGATGCCCGCAGCGATCTCTACGCGCTGGGTGTGATTCTCTTCCGCGCGCTCACCGGCAGGCACCCGTTCACCGGGCCCTCGCCGCGCGAGTTCATCTCGCAGCACATTCACCAGGCGCCCCCGGGGCTCATCGAGCTCGCGCCACACCTCTCGGGTTTTCCATCGATCGTCGCGGCGGTGATGGGGTGTCTCGAGAAGGACCCCGCGCATCGCCCGCAGACCGCGAGCGCGCTCACCCTGCTCTCCACCTCGCGCCCGCTGACGCTCTCCACCCTCGCGCCGCCGCCGTCAGTGCTGCGGGCGCCCCGGCGTTCGGTGGCGATGAAGGCGGTGCTCATCGGCGCGGTGGTCGGCGTGGGGGCGGCGCTGGGGTTGTGGTTCAGCTGGTTCAACGAGCCCGCGCGCAAGGCTCATCGCCTGGTCGATTCCGGGCGCGGCAGTGAAGCGCTGCAGGTGCTCGAGGATCTCGACCCGAAGGGACAATCGTGGCCGCTCCAGCAGCTCCGCGCGACCGCGCTGCACCAGGTCGGCCGGCATGACGAAGAGTGGAAGGTGATGAGCAGCGCGAAGGAAAACGAGTCACTCGAGCCGCTCGCGCTCGAAGCCCTCGCCGACGACTTCGGCCACGCCGAGACGCCGAAGCTGCGCAAGCTGATCGCCACGTTGCCCAAGGCGATGTTGTTGCCGACCTTCCAGGGGCTCGCTCGGGAGGAGTCACGCTGGTCGCAGTGGGGCGCGCTGCGGTTCGTCGATCTCGAATACGCGGGGCAGGGCCTGCCGCTGATGGAGCTCTACGTGCGTGCGCTGGAGAATCGCGACTGCGGCGTGCGGCGGGTGGCGGTGAAGCGCCTGGTCGATTTCCGCAGTCCTGACGCGATGCCGCCGCTCGAGAAGCTCAAGGCGCTCCCGCGAAAAAAGGGCGAGGAGGAATGTGGTCAGGCCGCGGCTGAGGCGGCGCTCAAGCAGCTCGCGAAGGAGTGAGTGCTTCTGGGTGGAGGAGGAACACCTTGATGTGCGTGGAGGGTCCGGGTGCGAGCGGCCGCGCGCGTAGCGAACAAGCCTCTCACCTCGACCTCGGTCACGAGGTGACCTGGCTTCGTGATGCTGACTCAGGCTCCCCGGGGGGCACGGTCTCCCACGCGAGTCATGAACCATTACCGCGCGGTCATGATCCATTACTCGCAAAAGCGAGGGCACCCCTGGTCGTGCCGCCCGTAGAGAAGCGACCAGGCGACATGAGCGTCCTTGCTCGAGCCCGAGGGCCCGATCGCGTTGAGCAACGGCGCGAATCCGAACCGACCGCGTTCTTCAAGGCCGCTCGACGTGCAGTTCTCGGTGGCCGCTGCCTGAGCCGCCTTCAGTTCGTGTCGGCCCCGACGGCCACTCGAAAGACGAACCGCTCGTTGTCGCGCAGCTCGTTGGGCTCGGCCAGCGAGCGGTCAGCGTTCGCCTTGTCGGCTGCCACCTGGGTGTAGCCGCCGATGCTCACCCAGAACCTCGAGTGCGTGAAGGTCAGCGCGGGCCCCAGATAGATCGCCGTGCCCTGGTACTCCCGCTGCTTCCACGCTGACTTCGCGCGCAGCTCGACGCCCACCGCGGCCGCCGACGAAATCGCATAGCGGGCCGCGAAGGTTTCCTCGAGCCGGGTGTCGACGCCTTCGCGCCCATTCCAGAACAGCGTCTTCTCGCCCGACACGTTGATCGCCAGCAGCACCTTCTCGTAGCGCCAGTCTGCGATCAGCCGCGCTTCGGCGACGAACTGATCGAGCCCCAGAGAAACCCGGCCGAGCCCACCGACCGCGAACGGCGTGTTCTCGCGCCAGGTGGTCCAGCGCCACAACGAGGTCAGCTTTGGATCGACGCCCTGCGTCTTCTCGGTGCGGGCAAAGTCCATGTCCATCGAGAGCTGCGACTCGACGTTCTTCGTCACCCCGTGCGTCCAGGCGATGCGCGTATCGAGTTGAAAGAAATCGTCAGTGCGAACCAGGCGCGGCGTGAACCAGGCCTCGAGGCTGCTCTGCCCGGACGCCGAGGTGCGGGTCGTCCACGTGAAGGGAAGATCGCGGGGCGCGGCGAGGGCGGGCAGCGACAACACGGTCAAGAGGAGCAGGGGACGCATGACGCCCCCAACCCCTTACTGCTGGCGGCCCATCACCGTCACAAAATCCTGCGCCAGCAGCGAGTTGCGGAACTTCGTCGACAGCCCGATGGCCTGCATCGGGTTCACCACCCGGGTCGCGCAGAACTTCGCCATCTCGAGGCGGGTGAGCTCGTTGACGAAGAGATCCATCAACAGCCCCAGCTGCGCGGCGGTGATGGCCTGGCTCATCAGCGTCTGCTGCACCATTGAGTTGCGCACCAGCTCGTTCGGGTTCGCGCGCAGCGAGGCGTAGAAACCCACCCAGGCGTTCGCTTCCATCGCCCACATTCCATTGCGGCGCAGGCCACACCCGGGATCCTGCGGGCCGGTGCCGCAGTCACGCATGGCGCCACCACGGGGCGGGGGCGGCGGCTGATTGGGGTACGGGTTGCCCGGGGGCGGCGGGGGCGGCTGCTGCGTCGGGTACGGATTGCCCAAGGGGGGAGGAGGCGGGCGCTGCGGGCCACCGGTCTGCTGCGCCATCAGGTTCGTGTACGCGGCGCGGTTCAGGTTGCTGTTGAACTTCTCCGCGTAACCAATCGCGTGC
>JAYVNA010000837.1:0-2834 GCA_043758715.1 Archangium sp. | reverse complement strand
ACGAAGTCGTCATTGGTCTGCCCGACAAGGACCGCTTCAACAGCAGCGAGCCGAAAGACGACCTGGCGAACTTCGCCCCGTACGTGACGAACCCCACGTTGCCCGCGCTGATCGAGATCCTCTTCGGCACGACGGCGCCTCGCACGATCCCCCGCACGGACCTCATCGCCGCGTTCCTCACGGGTGTCAGCGGCGTCAACGCCTTCAACGGCACCAACATGGCTCCGGCTGTGGGTGAGATGCTTCGGCTCAACACCGCGCTCCCGGTCACAGCGCGCGGCAGCCAGAACAACCTCGGCGCGCTCGAGTGTTTCCAGGGCCGCACGGCGACCATGGGGCCGACGGTGGTGTTGCCTCCTGCCAACATGGCGTGCGACCCCGCGGGCTTCCCCAACGGGCGCCGTCCCGGCGACGACGTGGTCGACATCGCGCTGCGCGTCAGCATGGGCGCGCTGCTCTCGTCCGACGCAGCGCCTTTCGGGGCGGTTCCGTTCCACGATGCCGTGCTGCAGAACGACACTGATTTCGACGGCACGTTCCCCTACATGAAGACGCCCAACTCGGGCACCTGAGAGAGAAAGGCGTCCCATGATGAAGTTCAGACATGCGATGGCCGTGCTCGCGCTCGGCTCGTTGATTGGTACTGGGTGTTCGTGTGAGCCCCTGGTGAATCCTCCTGACGGGGGCACTGGTGGCGGCAGCGTCACCGGCGGCGGTGGTGGCTCGACTGGCGGCGGCACCGGTGGCGGTATGACCGGTGGCGGCGGCGGTACGACTGGCGGCGGTGGCGGTACGACCGGCGGCGGTGGCGGTACGACCGGCGGCGGCGGCGGTACCACTGGCGGCGGTGGCGGTACGACCGGCGGCGGCGGCGGTACGACCGGCGGCGGTGGTGGCGCGACGGGTGGCGGCGGCGGCACGGTGCAGTTCACCGAGTACGTGCGCAACCTCATCGTCACCGGCACCAACGGCACCACGCCTGCTCGTCCTCCCTCGGAGTTCACGGCGCTGCCTGACGATGCGCCGGTCACCTACACCCAGGGCTTCTTCGACGGCGGCGTCAATTGACAAAGCTGCTCCTGACCCTGGTCGGGCTGTTTGCGCTGAGCGCGTTCGCTCAGCGCAACCCCGACCTGGAGAAGGCGCAGCAGTTGCTCGCCCAGAAGAAGTACGACGCCGCGCTCAAGAGCATCGACGCGGCGGCGAAGAAGGGCGGCCTCGAGCGGGAAAGCCTGCTCACGCTGCTCGAGAGCCGGGGCCTCGCGCAGGCCTCGTTGGGTCAGACGGAGAAAGCCGAAGAGAGCTTCCGCTCGGTGCTGCAGCTCGAGCCCCGGCGGGATCTCACCGGCAAGTACACCGGCAAGGTCGTGGGCGTCATCGCCGCGGCCAAGGAGTGGTTCAAGGAGCACGGCGGCATCGAGCTGGGTCCGTTGGATCCCGGCGCCGAAGACGGCCGGGTGAAGCAGATCTCACTCTTCGTGCGAAATGACCCGCTCAAGCTAATCAGCCACGTTCGTTTCTACGTGCGCAAAGACGGCGGCGCCTGGAAGCCCATCGAAGCGTCACTCGCGAACGGCGCGGCTGCGGCCGACGTCGAAGGTGAAGTGATCGAGTGGTGGGCCGAGGCCCAGTCCGAGAAGAAGGACCAGCTCATGTTCCTCGGCTCGGCGGGCAAGCCCATCAAGCAGTCGGCGCCAGCACCGGTGGTCGTTGCACCGGTGGTGGTGGCTGAAGTGAAGAAGGCCGACGCTCCGGTGGAAACGAAGCTCACCCCGAAGGAGAAGCCTGAAGAGCGGCTCGAGCTGCAGACCACCATGCGCGGCAATCCGCTGCGGCCGGTGGGGTTCGTGCTGCTGGGCGTGGGGGTGGCGACCGTGGGGGTCGCCACGGCCTTCGGCATCAGCGCCAACAGCACGCGGGAATCGGTGAAGGCCTCTCTCGCAGCAGGCGGGGGCGACCAAGCTGAGCTCTACGCGCGTGACCAGAGCGCCATCGCCTCGGCCCGGCTGGCGAACATCATGTTCGCGGTGGGCGGAGGCTTGGGGCTGACGGGCATTCTCTTCGCTATCCTCGGTCACGACGTCGCGGTGGTGCCCGGTGCGGGCGGCGGCGTCACCGTGCTCGGAAATTTCTGATCCCCTCTCCCCGGAGTCGTCACATGCGTCCCTTGCTTCTCTCTCTGTTGCTCGTGGGGTGTGCCACCACGAGCGCGTCGACGACGGGCTCTCCCGCCCCGACGCCTGCAGAAAAAACCGCCAGCACCGAGCCCGCCGCGAAGAAGGTGCTGTTCGAGCGGCTCGGGGGCAAGGGCGCGATCGAGGCCGTCATCGACGACTTCCTCGGCCGCGTGGCAGGTGACGAGTCAATCAACTCCGGCTTCGCGGTCGGTCACGTGCCGCGGCTGCGCCAGCGTCTGGTCGAGTTGGTGTGCGCGGCGTCGGGCGGGCCGTGCACGTACTCGGGCCGCGACATGGGCACCGTGCACGCAGGCATGAAGATCACCAACGCGCAGTTCGACTCGTTGGTCGGTCACCTGGTGGCGACGCTCGACAAGTTCAAGGTGCCTGCGGGTGAAAAGGGCGAGCTGCTGGCGCTCCTCGGGCCGATGCGCAGCTCGATCGTGGAGGAGCCCTGATGAAGCGGATGTTCGCAGCGCTGTGTTTCTTATCGGCCGTCGGCTTCGCGGCCGAGCCGCAGTGGGTGAAGACGCGCGGCATGGTGCGCTTCATCGTCGAGGGTCCGCTCGATGACGTCATCGGCGAGACCCGGCAGAGCAGCGGCGTGCTCACCTTCGCGCCGGAGGCCTGGAACAAGGGCAGCGGCGCCATCGCGGT
>JAYVNA010000836.1:0-2838 GCA_043758715.1 Archangium sp. | reverse complement strand
GCGGGAGATCGCCCTGCTTGAGCACCGGCACTTTCAAATGCGGCGCCACCAACTCGTGCACGGCGTCCATGTGCCGCAGCGAGGTGAACAAGACGAAGGCCCGGCCTCCCGACAACTCGAGCAGGCGATAGACCTCGCGTGAGAACTGCAACGTCCAGTCAGGGCTCGAGGGCTCGGGGAGATACCCGGGCACGTACAGCAGCGCCTGGGTGCCGTAGTCGAAGGGCGATTCGACCTCGAGCGCGTCCCAGTCACGGCCGGTGAGCCCCAGGCGCGCGACCACGTACTCGAAGTCACCGCCCTGCATTGAAGCGGTCTGCAGGGTGGCCGAGGTGAACACGACGCTGTCCACCGAGTCGTAGAGGAAGTTGCTCAGCGACTGCCCCACGTCGATCGGCGCCGCGCGCAACGAGAGCGTTCGGCCGCGCGTGCTCGCCCAGTACACCTGGCTGGGATCATCGGCGCGCATCGTGGTGTCGAGTGAGAAGGCCGCTTCCACCGCGCGGCGATGAAAAGCACCCAGGTCAGCGTCTTCTTCGGGGCAGAGCGCCGAGAGTCCGTTGAGCGTCTCGAGCAACAACGCCGCCTGGGGCGCCGACGCGGCCAACGTCTCCGGGAGCAGCCGCAGGTCGACCTGCGCCCTTCCCTCGCCGAGCACTTCACCCGGCATCGGCGGGGGGAAGACGGTCTCGGAGACGCGGGTGAAGAAGCGCTCGGAGCGGGTGCGCAGCTCGAGCGCCATCGCGGTGAGCGTGGCGTGGTGCTCTGAATTCTTCGGCGTCTGCGCGAGCACATCGGTCGCGAGCGTCGCCAGCCGGCCCGAGGACGACGTGAGGCCGAAGAACTCGGTCGCCACGTCTTCGAGCGCGTGCGCTTCGTCGAACACCACCACGTCGTAGGGCGGCAACACGCCCAGCTCGAGATCGCCCGCGCCGCGCAGCTTGAGCGCGAGGTCTGCAAAGAAGAGCGCGTGGTTCACCACGATCAACTGGCACTCCGACGCTTCGCGGCGGGCGCGGGTGACGAAGCATGAATCGTAGAGGGGACAGCGGGCGCCGGTGCAGGACTCCGAGGTGGTCGAGACCTGGAACCACGTGCCCCATTGATCAGGCAACTGCGTCTCGCCGCGATCGCCGGTCTCGGTGCTGTAGGCCCACTCGCGAAATTCGTCCCAGTGCACGGCGTCTTCGGGCGTGGGGAACAACGGCTGTTTCTCGAACTTCTCGAAGCGTTGGGCGCAGAGGTAATTGTTGCGGCCCTTGAGCAGCGCGGCGGTGACCGGCAATCCCACCTCATCGCGCAGCAGCGGAATGTCTTTGAGGAAGATCTGCTCCTGCAACGTGCGGGTGGCGGTCGAGATGATCACCCGCTTGCCCGACAACACCGCAGGCACCAGGTACGCCAAAGTCTTCCCGGTGCCGGTGCCCGCTTCCGCCAGCAGAAACCGCTTCTCTTTCAGCGCGTGCGCGACCGCGCGGGCCATCTGTAATTGGGTGGGCCGGTGCTCGTAACCGGGCATGGCCGCTGAGAGCGCACCGTCGGGCCCCAACACGCCGTCGACCGTCAACCCATCGGGCGTGGCCCAGCGCCGGCGTCGCCGCGGTCCATCTTCTTCTTCATCGGGCGCCCGGCTCACCAGAGGTGCTTTTGCACGCATCACCGATCGGGCCAAGCACAGCGAGTTGCTCCCTGCCGGACGAGGCTGGCGCTCAGAGCGTCTTGATGGTGAACGGCGCGCACACGCCCATGTTGAAGTGCGCAGCGATCTCCAGCGCGCTCCGAATGCGCTTCTGCGGGGTGACGCGCTCGAGCGCCTTCATCGCACCCAGGGCGAACTCGGCTCCGCTGCCCACCGCGTCGAAGAATTCCGCCTGGTGGCCGACCTGGAAATCGCTGTCGACCGAGTACAGCTGCTGCTTGTACCCGACGAGAAATTGCCCACCCTTCTCGGTGTTCGATTCCACCTTGGTGAAGCCCTTCTCCTTGAGCAGCACCCGCACCGCCTCGATGAACTGCGTCACCATGAAGGCCATGTCGGTCTGGCCCTCGGCCTGCGGCTTGACCACCAGGTGATGCTCGAGCAGCTGGCCCATGCGAAAGCTGGTGGTGTAGCCGATGAGAAACGGCCCCCGGCGGAACACCTTGCTCACCTTGCTCGCGCGCCGCGTCCACCCCTGCACGGCGGCCGAATCGACACCCATGTACACCTTGCCCTGCTGCACCAAGCCCACGACACAAGTCATGCGCTCACCATAGTCTGCGGCCCATGGCAGAAGAGCGGTTCGTCTTTCCGTCGTCGGTCGAGGGGTTGTTGAAGGGGCTGGGCGACAAGGCGACGCCCGCGCTCAAGGCCCAGCTGAAGGCGCGCGGTCTCGACGTGGAAAAGCTGCCGCCCGCGATCCCCGTCGCGGAGTGGTCGCCGCACCTCATCACCTGCGCCACCTTCGCCTGGCCTGACGTCTCGGAAGACGAGGCGATGCGGCTGTTGGGGCTGCACTTCATTCGCGGCTGGCAGAACACCGCGCTCGGCTCAGCGGTCTCGGTCATGCTGCGCGTGCTCGGCCCCGCGCGCACCTTGAGCCGGCTCGATCGCGCCTTTCGCACCTCAGACAATTTCACCCGCGCCACCACCGAGATCCTCGGCCCGGGCGAAGCGCTCATCAGCATCAACGAAGTGCAGGGCCACCCCACGTATTGGATTGGCGTTCTCCAGGGCGGGCTCGAGGTGCTCGACCGCCAGGGCTCGGTGACGATGCAGGCCTCGAACCCGCCCGGCGCCACCTTCCGGATGCACTGGGAGACTTGAAGGAAGTGTGCTGGTTTCCACGCCATGCGAAC
>JAYVNA010000835.1:0-2840 GCA_043758715.1 Archangium sp. | reverse complement strand
CGCAGGCGGGCTTCGGCGTCAGCTTCAACCGGCAGTTCGTGTTCCTCCCCAACGAGCGCCCCCGCAACAACGTGGCCGAAGCGGGCAAGTTGGCAGGTCAGCTCGCGCTCGCCCTCGTGGGCTTCCACGTCGTCACCCACCAGGCGCAGCTCCCGTTCGACCTCTGGCTCTCGTTGTGGAGGCACCTGCCCACGGAGGAGTTCGAAGCGCTCCTGGGCAAGACGGCCGCGCACCGCGGCGGCAGGGTCATCGCCCTCAACGAGCTCACCTTTGACTCGCCCACCCAGTACCGCGTGGGTGAACTCAAGATCCGCGCTTCGCAGCCGTTGCTCAGCTGACTGTCTTTCAGCGCAGAATGCCGTCGGGCACGCCGTAGCCGCCAGGCATGAACGCCTCGGCGGTGCTCAGGCCCATGACGGCGCTGATGGTCGCCGCCACGTCGCGAGCCGCGGGGGCCCGCATCGACTTCTCGCCGGACTCTTCGGTGATCGACATCGGGGCGCCGAGCCCGTTGTCAGCGATGCCACCGATCATGCGGTTGCCCTGAATGAGCCCGTTCGCCAGCACCGCGGTGTGCGTGGGGTTGTGATCAGAGCCACCACTGATGGGCGCCGAGCGCCCGAACTCGCTGGTGATGTAGACCAGCGTCTCGTCGAGCAGCGACCGATCGGGCCGCGACTTCGAGGGCGTCAGCTTCATCTCGATCAGGAAACGACCGATCGACTCCATGCAGCCGCGCAGGTGCGTGCTGTGACCCGGATAGGGGTTCGAGAAGTGCGAATCGAACCCGAACGTCGGCGTCATGCGGAAGGTCACCGACGTCGCCAGGTCGCTCTTCAAGAAGCGCAGCGCGAGATCGAACTCGTTCGCCCAGAGCGAATCGGTCGCGTAGAAATCGGCGTAGCCAATCTGCCAGCCGAAGCGCCCACGACCGGGGCACCACGGAATGTCGAGCGGCAACTTCTCGACGCCCACGGTGTTCTCGAGGGTGTCGACGATGTTGCGCGCGATGGTCTTCGAGACCCCCGCGTAGGTGTCGTACAGCGTGCCCATCGCGCCATCGGTGGCGGCGTTGACCCGCCCTCTTCTCCCGCGCACGGCCTTGAGCACGGCCTCTTCCACCACGGTGAGCTCGGCCTGGCCCGTCGGGGTCCCATCGAACGCGAACGCCGGGACTGAGCGCCGATCACGCAGACCATTCCAGTTGGGCCGCTTGTCGGAGAACGCGAACTGCAGATCCTGAATCGACGCGACCGTCGACGCATCGACGCCCGCAGGCAGGGTGACCGCCGGTGCGCGAGGTGCGCCCATCACCGTCACGTTCGGGACCGGCCGGTCGGGAAAGGCGCTCAGGAAGTGATTGGCGATGCGCGCGGGAATCGAAGGCACCACGTAGTTCGCACCCGCGATGCCGCACATCGAGGCCACCACGCCGCTCTCGTGCGCCGCCGTGCCCTGGTCGACGCCCAGGATCAACGCCACGTTCTCGAACAATTTGTAGTTCGGCTCAGCCCACGCGTAGCCCTTGTTGTTCGGCTCACCGATCGAACGATCTGCCGGGTTGGCCGGGTTCCACGTGATGTGTGAGCGCAGCCGGCGGATGGGCTCGTCGGCCTGAGCGTCGCCCGAGCCGTCCAGGTTCTTCACGTCCTGCCGGTCGTAGAAAACTCCGGGCATCATCGCGGCGGGCGGCATGAAGCGCGCGAGGCGATCATCGGGAAACTGAGCCCAGACGAACTCGTGATGAATGCCGCCGGGGATGTAGATGGTCAGCAGCTTGGTAGGCCTGTCGACGACCGATTGAGCCCAGGCCTTGCCTCGGCCCAACAAGCTGAAGCGATCGAGCAGCCCGAGCTGCGCGGCACCGAGGCTGGCCAACAGAAGGTCTCGTCGTGATGGACGCATGTCGGTCTCAGTAGAAGATGAACAACGGGTGGCGAACGAAGTACGAGCACGCGCCGATCCACGCGGCTTCGGGGCTGGGACTGCCAGTGTCCAACGGCACGAAGACGCCGTTGACGACGTCGTCGAGGTCGGCCTCGGTCGGTACCTCCGAAAGAAAGAGCAGGTACCAATCGGCCAACTGCGCTCGCACCGCGGCGCGATCACCCGAGCGCGTCGCCGCGGTGGCCACCGTGAACAGCGCCCGGTTGCCCGGCTTGCGCACGGCCATGCCGCACCACTGCTGCGAGAGTGGAATGAGCGTCTGCGCAAACGAGGTGGAGATCGAAGTGTCGACATGGGCGCTGGTGGTCGCGGCCGCTCCGCCCAGCGCGGTGTAGCGACCCACGTTGCCGCGCTGTCCCGGCGCGCGATCAGGTGAACGCAGATCGTAGAAGTCGAGGCTCAGCGGCTCGAGGTTGGGCACGCCGTAGTCGAAGATGGTGCGGTAAAAATCGGTTTCCTCCAGCCCCAGCAGCTCACGCAGGCCGAACTCGACGAAGGTGGCATCGATGCGATTGGCCGCCGACACCCCAGGGTCTGCCTGGCTGCTCACGCCCGGCACCTCGAGGCTGGTCACCCAGGCACGCACGTCTTCGAGGTGAATCGAGGTCTTCCCGTCGGTGTCGAGCTTGCTGAACGGATCGCCGCTCAACGGCATCTGCTTCTGCGACGAGTTGGCGCGCCGCCCTTCGAGCAACGCGATGAGCTCGCTCGCATCGGGATTTCCCGGCGAGACCAACCGCGGGTTGCGGGCCAGTAAAGAGTCGAAGGCGGTGGCTGAGGCGAAGTAGCCGGTGTCTCCCGTGGAGTGGCAGCCCGCACACGTGGGCGCGAGGCCCAGGCGAATGCGTTCGGTCTCACTGTTGGTTCCCGCAGGCGGAGGACAGCTGGGCTTG
>JAYVNA010000834.1:0-2841 GCA_043758715.1 Archangium sp. | reverse complement strand
CGGGCGCGTGCGACCCGACGTTCGGCTCGCGTGGGATGACGCGTCGCCGCGGCCGACCGTCTTCGCGCGGCGAACGCGGAAGCTGCCCCAGGGTCCTTCGCCTTCGCTGGTGGTGGTGCAGAGCCCGCTGGGAACGGGCGTGGGCGCCGTCATCTCAGTGCAACCTGATTTCATGTTGGTCGCGACCGCCAGCTGGCTGGTCGGCCCCGAGGGTCGCCCCTTTCCCGTACTCGTCAGCAACTGGGAAGGAGGGAAGTTGCGTGGTGCAGGTTGGGCAAAGGTCCTGCTGAATGAACCCGACGAAGGGCTCGCGATGATTCGCACCCCGCGCATGCCAGGCGCGACGGCGTTGACGCTGCCCACGGTGCTCCCTTCAGTGCAGGTGACCCAGCCCATCTTCGCGAACCTGGTGCACCTCTCGGGGACCACCGTGGCGCGACAAGGCACCCTCTCATCCGTGTGGTGGGACGGGCTGTCCGTCGAGGCGCTCAAGGTAGACCTCGGCGTGCAGCCGGCCGATCTCGGCGGGCTCGTCTTCGATGCCGAAGACCGACTGCTCGGTCTCTCGGTCGTCTCCGTGGGTCAGACGAACCTGACGACGCTCATTCCCGCGCCGCGGTTGGCGGCGATCACCCGAGGTCACCTTCGGGGTGCCTGGGCCCAGCTCGAGTTCGATGGAATGGGGCGGTGCGCGATCGGCATGACGGTTCAGGTGACTGACCCGCTCGGCACCATCACGAAGGCGGGCCTCTCGGTCTCCCGAGGAGAGCTGCTTCAACCCGAGTGGCGCGAGGCGATTCCCCAGGTCGGCTACGCGCTCGCGACCTCGCCGGTGGTCGATGGCTACGCGATGGTCACGGCCATCGTGTCCCCGTGCACTTCGGGTACCCTCACCGTGCAGCCCTTCGTCGAAGGAGAAGGCTTCGTCGAGCGAAGCCCGGCTTACGGAATGAACGTGGGCGAGCGTCGAAGCGAACTCCTGATCCGCGGCGTGTCCTTCTCGGGCACGCGCGCTTTCCGGCTGCGGCCCACTCCTTTGCCTCCGCTGCCGCCGGATTGGTGCGGGGCAGGAGAGTGGCAACGGTGTCTCGACGACTGCAAGGTGAATGGCTCGGCCGATGCGTGCTTCGAGTTCGGAAAACACGTGCTCTCCACCCAACCCCTCACTGCGCGCGACCTTGCTGTCTCGCTGACGTTCATGACGAAGGCGTGCCGCGCTGGGGTCCCCCTGGCGTGCGCTGCCCTGCGCGAGCTCAACCCCGCGGTCGAGAGCTTCGTCCCTCGCGAGCAGGCGGCTGCGAGGTGCGGGCGAGGCGAGTTGTTGAACTGTGCGTTGTTGGAGACAGACCCTGTGAAGGAAAGGCAACTCTGCTTGGCGGGCGTCGGCCTCGAATGCTTGAGGGCGGCGGAGGCTGAGAATGACGGGTTCATGCAGCAGCTCGGCTGCGACGCGGCTGACGCGGAGTCGTGCCTGCGTCGCTCCCTGCATGAAGACCATGAGCCCCCGCGGCGATTGACGGACGCGCGGCGCGCCTGCGATCTGGGGCTGCCTGCGGGTTGTCTGATGGTGGCCTTCCTGGAGCACACGTTCCCGGGCGTGGTGGAGCCCGCGATCGCGGCGGCTGCGTATGCGCGCGCGTGCGAAGGCCGAAGGTGTCCGTCACGAGCGCGGGTCTCGAGGAAGGACATCGTCGTCGGGGTGGGCACTACCCTTGACGAGGAATTGGTGGCCCGGGCGCAGCGCGTGCCTCGGAGCGCGCTCGTTCTGCCGAAGGAAGCGCTCGCGGGCAGCGATGCCTTCGCCGACCCGAAGCTGATCAGCCCCGGCGCCGCGCAAAGGGAAACCGTCGTGCCAGCGATGGTCTCGGCTCAGGGGAGCGAGACGTGGGCAGTAGAGCGCCTCGAGATGGCAGACATCGGGACGGTGCAGTTCTCGCTCGCGAGGCCAGAGTTGCTGACGCCGCAACAAGTTGCCTCGATCAAGAACGCCGCGCCTCTGACGACGCGATGTGCGCTGGTGTGGCTCAGCTACAACGAGCCGTGGATGCGCCAGAAGCCCGGGGTGTTCCGCGAGGTGAAGATCAAACACGACGGGCCCGGTTCTGCTGATCCGTGGAAGGATCCGAAGGTGATGAAGTGCCTCGGGTCGATCCTGAATGTCTTCACGGTTCCCGAGCCGGTAGTGCTCACGATGCGCATCACCAAGGGCTGATGAACCGCATGCGTCGAGAGCGCCCTGGGCACCAGCGGGTCGAGGTTCGGCGTCAGCCACAAGCTGCTGCCGAAGGCGCTTGAGGAGCCCCGAGTCGTGAGACGGTTGGTGATCGTGTTGCTCGTCGCGGCGTGCGCAAAGCCGGCGCCGCCAGTGGCCGTTAGTCATGCGGCGGTCGCGTTTCGCGATGACGTGCCCGGCTACCAGAAGCTCGCTTCCGAGAAGTACACGCTCCACTACCTCGACGGAAACTACGAGTCGGTCCAGTACGTCGAGGCGAACCCGCTCGATGACGGCGAAGCGCGGTTGTTGGCGGCGATCGAAACTGCGGCCGTCAAATACGACACGGTCGATCTGTTCTTCCTCTCCAACGGCGGCAACTACGACGCCTGGGCGGGAGGACTTTCTGCAGCGGCGCGCGCGAAGTTGCGGCTCGTCTACAACACGGGCGCTGGCAACGCGCGTCAGGGCGGAGCGTGGTTGGCGCTCGGCGCACGCGCCTATGTCGGTCACCCCGGAGGCAACATCGCTCCGCTCTTCCTCACGTACTTCCTGCCGCGCTGGGTGAAGGGCGTCGACCTGCGCACCTGCGTGGACGACGCCAACAAGGAAACGAAGAGCGATCTCGG
>JAYVNA010000833.1:0-8877 GCA_043758715.1 Archangium sp. | reverse complement strand
CGAGCGCGGCGTCACCGCCGACCTCGGCCCAGCGCGCAGCGAAGCGGCGCACGGCCGCTTCTCCGGCACCGGAGCCCTTCGGCATTCCCTCGAGCCCGTTGGCCAACCGCGTGCGCGGCCAGCCCAGCGACGCCATGTTCGCCTTGAGCGCGCGCGTCTGGATGACGGCGTCAGACGGGCGATCGATCCACGCCGAGGCCAGGGCGCGAATCAACATGCCTTGCGGCGTCGAGGTGAACGCCTGCGTGCGCGCCACCTCGAATTGCCCCGAGAAGAGCGCGGCCTCGGCGATGAGCGGGCTCACCTCGGTCACCCCACGCGCTTCGAACGCCTGGGCCGCGAGCAGGGCCTCGCGCCCTTGACCCGCGCGCAGGGCCGAGCGCACCGCCAGCGCTGCCACTCCGGGCCGATGCGGCCTGCGGGCCGCGACCTCGCGCGCCAGCAACGCCGCCCCGGTCGCCGCCTGCTTCGCCTGCCGGGGGTAGTTCGGCTCGAGCGCGTCGGCTGACAACATGCCCGCGCGCGCCGCCTGGAACTGCAGCTCGATGTCGTCGGGGGCACGTTCGCGCAGGGCCGCGAGGCGCTCGAGCACCACCTTCGCCTGCGAGGGCAGGCCCTGCGAGGCGCGGCGGCTCTCCCGCTCCACCAGGGCACCGCCCAGGGCTCTGCTGCGCTCGAGCTCTTCAGCCGGATCGACGGCGGGCACCTCGAGCAGCCGCACCGCCTGGTCGAAGCGCTGCTGAGCGCGGGTGGGCTCGGGCTCGCGCAGCGCGCTCTCCAGCTCCGCGTTGGCGGCGGCCTGGCGGGCGTCGAAAGAATCGGGCTCGAGGCTGAGGGCTTCCTGGCTGAGCGTCTGCGCCCTCGTCGCCCACCGCTGCGACTCTGCGGCGCTCAGCCCGGGCAGACCCGCGCGGGCGGCAGCGGTCTGCGCCAGCACCACGCGCCCCGGGCCTTCCGAGGCCGACGCGTCGACCAACCCCTGCGCGAGCCCGTCTGCGAAGTCGAGGCTCTTGCGCGCTTCGTCGACGCGGGAAAGCGAGAGCGAGACCACGCCCAGCCGGGCCATCGCGCGGGCCACCCGCAGCCGCTCCTCGCGAGGCGCGCTCTGGAGCTCGGTGGTGCGCTGGTAGTGACGCAGGGCCGCGTCGGTGACCTGCTCGAGCAGCGGCTCGACACCGGGCTGGGGGCGCAGGCGCAGCGCGACGTCGTCGAGGAAACGGCGGGCGAACAGCCGGGCGCGATCGCGTTCTTCCCGCACACGCCCGGTCGCGGTGGCCACGCCCACCATCAAGAGCAAGCCGGCGGTGACCGCCATCAACGAGAAGAGCGTGTGCTGCCGCACGTAGCGGCGAAAGAGCTGCCACGAGGAATAGCGGTAGCTGCCCAGCCGCCGCCCGTCGATGAAGGCCTTGAGCTCGTGCGCGAACTGCTCGGCCTGCGTCATGCCGCCCTGCAGCGCTGCGCGGCACAGCCCGAGCAAATCGTCGGGCACGTTTCGCGCGTCGACGTCGCCCATCACCGGCGCCGGGAGCCCGGTGACGACCTCGTGCAGAATGGCGCCGAGCGCTTTGACGTCGGCGGCCTTCGCCTCCTCGAGGGAGATCTCTTCTTCGGGCGGGCCCCACCCCAGCAGGTAGACCTCGCCGAATTTCCCGAGCGAGATGCTGCGGCACGAGAGGCGTCGATGGGTGACGCCGGCCTCGTGCGCGGTGGTCACGCAGCGCGCGATGCTGTGCAGGGCCGGCAGCCAGGCGAGCCGTTCCTCGAGGGTGCTGGCCCGGGTCAGCGCATCGGAGAGCGTCTCGCCGATCACCTGCCGCATGGTGGCGTACACGGCACCCTTCGCATCGCGGCCCAGCTCGTAGAGCGGAACGACCGAAGGGTGATCGAGCTTCGCCAGCAGGCGGGCCTGGGCCATCAAGGCGTCGTCGGAATCGTGCGAGGCCACGAAGGCCTGCTTCCAGGCGACGTCCCGGCCCAGCACGGTGTCGTGCATCGAGACCACCTGGCCGAGGGTGCCGCGCCCCAGCTCGCGGGGCGGAGCATCGGCGCGCGGAGCGGCGAAGTAGCGGTGGGCCTGCTCTTCCACCAAAGCTTCACGCGGCGCGAGGGCCGGGAGCGCGGCGGTGCCGGCGCTCTGCGCGACGAGCTTCCGCGAGGCGGCGGGAAGGAGCTCGAGGGTCTGCGCGGCGTCTCCGCCCGCGGTGGCGCTGGCGCGGGTCGCCAGGCGCTCGAGCACCTGGGCGCGGGCGCGATCGAGCACGCCGCGCGAGACGAGGAACTCGCAGAGGCTGCGCTTTTCCCCGGGCTGCGCCAGCTCGCGCGCGCTCGCGAGGACGTCGTCGGCCGAGAGGTAGCCGAGCTGCACGCCCAGCACCGCGATCAACATGTCGGCCGGCTGCTCGGGGCTCACGGTGCCGCCCCCAGCTGCGCATCGAACTCCGCGAGGGCCTTCGCGAGTTCATGGCCACCGCCCAGCGTCAACGGCGTCTGTTCAGCCAGTCTCTTCAACGCGAGAGCGATGGGATCAGTCCTCGTGCCGACGCGCGCGAGCAGCACCCCGGGGAACCACACGATCTGCTCGGTGCACTTGAGCGCGGTGCACTTCGCCAGGTGAGACCGCGCCAACTTCGCATTGCCAGCCAGCGCCTCGACCAGCGCAGAATAGAGCGCGATCGCCATCGGAGATCCCACCACCTCAGCGCGGGCGTGCCGGCGAATGAGCTCGTCCTGGCCGGTCGCGAACGCGGCGGACAGCACCGGTTCCTCGTATTCCGCGCCCAGCCCGAGCGTCTCCATGCGCTCACCGATTTGCCAGGCCGTGGTGAAATCGCCGTCGAGCAACGCGAGCTCGCTGGCTTCGGCGAGCTCCCGGTTGCGATCGGGATCCGCCGCGATCAAGTCGGCGAGCAGGCGCCGCGCATCACCCAGCACGCTCTTGCGTTCTTCCTCGTCATTGATCGGATGAAGGCTGCGCGCCAGCGAGGCCAGCAATGAGGCCTGCGCGGCCTGCAGCTCGCGGGAATCGTGGTGGCCGCGCATTTTCCCGGCCAGCGCCACCGCGCTGCGCAGAAGACCGAGCGCTTCCTTGCGCTGGTCCACGCTGAAGAGCGTCATCGCGAGATTGTCTGACTCGTCGAGCACCTCGACCCCCGCGTGCGGCTCGTCGGGAGAAAGCCGGTAGTGCTCGAGCGCCGTTTCGCGGGCGCGACGGGACAGCGTCAGGCCCGCCTTCGCCTCGCCGCGGTTCGAGCGCATCATCGACAGCCGCGACAACAACAGCGTGTGCGCCGTCAGCACCGCGGGGCTGGTGGGGGCGGTGGTGTGCAGCCGGTCAGAGGTCTCGAGTTGCCGCTCGAGCATCGCCAGCGCCTCGGCCTCGTTGCCTTCATCGAGTTTGAGATCGGCGACCCAGATCTCGTGCACCTGCTCCGCCGCCAGCGCTTCGGGATCTTCAGGGTGCTGCTCGAGCAAGGGGCCCAGCATTCGCTGCGAGCGGGCCAGCGCTTCGTGGGCCTCGGGCCTTCGCCCCGCCCGCCAGTGCTGGTGCGCGACGTCGTTCCAGGTACGGGCGAGCAGCAAGCGATCTTCGCGGGAGCCCTGCTGCGGGTCGACGCCATCGGAGAACGCTTCGATCGCGCTGTGCGAGAGCTGGCCGAGCACTTCGGAGGTGCCGGGCACGTTGGCCAGGGTGGGCGCCACGTCGGCGAGGAAGAAGCGCGCCATGCTGCGGGCCTCGTCGCGCTCACGCCCCACGCTGACCGCGGAGAACACCGCGAGCGCGATCAACGACACCAGGGTCGCCGCCGCCAGCGCGGCCTTCGCCCGGTGACGGCGGAGCACCCGGCCCGCCACTTCCCGAAACGTGTAGTCGTACGCGCGCACCTTGCGCCCGGCCAGGAAGTCTTCGAGCTCGGTCGCGAGCTCACCGGCGTTCGGGTAGCGCTGCTCTTTGTTCCACGCCAGCGCGCGCTCGCAGACGGCCACCAGCTCCGGGGGCGCGGCGGGCTCGAGCGACTTCACCCGCGGCGGCGGCTTGCTGCGCACCTCGGCGAGCACGTCCCACGGGCTGCGGCCCAGGTACGGCGCCCGGCCGGTGAGAAGTTCGAACAACATCGCGCCCAGGCCCCAGACGTCGGCGCGGGCATCGAGGGCATCGCGATCGCCCTGCGCCTGCTCCGGCGACATGTACGAAGGCGTTCCCACCGGCCCTAAGTCGCGGCCGCCGGTGAGGTCGGGCGCGAGCTGCACGCTGGTGCGGGTGCGATCGGCCCGACCGATCACCCGCGCGAGCCCCCAGTCCATCACGTAGGTCTCGCCGTGTGGCCCGAGCATCACGTTCTGCGGCTTGAGATCGCGGTGCACCACCGAACGATGGTGCGCCGCGCCGACCGCCCGGCAGGCGGTGAGGAGATCGGGCACCAACGCCAGGCGTCCCTCGAGACTGCGGGTGTCGCTGAGCGCCTGCGCGAGGGTGCGGCCTCGCACCTGCCGCATCGTGTAATACATGGTGCCGTCGCGGCGCCGGCCCAGCTCGTACACGGGCACGATGGCCGGGTGCTCGAGCTGACCTGTGACGCGCGCCTCCCGCAGGAACCGCGCCTCGAGGTTTCGCACGTGCAGGGTGTCGTACTTGAGGTTCTGGGTGATCTCGCGGTGCAGTTCCTTGAGCGCCACGTCGCGCCCCAGAAACCGATCGCGCGCCACCACCACCCGCCCGGCCCCTCCGCGCCCGAGTTCCTGGAGGCGCCCCATCGGCCCGGTGTTGAAGGCGTAGCGTCCCTTTGCTTCGACACCCACGTTGTCAGGCGTCTCGAGGCTGTCGAACGAGTTGGCTGAGGTGAGATCGAGCTTGTCGGGCGTCGCCAGGCCCGGGCGCAGCGTCGACTCGAGACCCTGCAGGCTGTCCTGCGCCAGCGGAGGCAGGCTCTTGAGGGTGATGGCCGCGTCGCCGCCGTGCGCGGAGATCGCCTCTGACACCAACGCGTCGACCAGCTCGAGCTGCTTGCCGTCGAGCAACCCGCGCGCCCTCAACACGTCGCCCAGAGTGGCGCCGGTCTCCCGCTGCACCAGCCACTGCGCGCCGGCCGACATCACCTCGCCCGCCGGAGCGAACCCCAGCTGCTGAACGAAGAGCGCCTGGAGGAGATCGCGATCACTCGTCATGAGGCTCGCCGCCATCCCCGTACTCTTCGGGGTGCGAGTACCGCAGCTCGAGCTGCTCGGCCTCGCGCCGGCATTTCTCGAGCGCCTCGAGCGTGCGTCGATCGAGCCCACCATCGGCGCCGGCCATGGTGGCGAGCCGGGCACACGCCGCCAGCTGCGCCTCCAGCCGCTCGGATCTGCGGCCGTTGGGTCCGAGCGCGAGCGGCGTGCGCACCGAGGGCTTGCGGCCCGCCTCGATCGCCCGCAGCAGCTTCTGTGCAGACGCGGCGTGCTTCGAGCCCGCCGGCACTTTCTGAAGCTCGCGCACCACCGTATCGAAGCGGGGATCTTCGGGGCGCGCCCCTTCGGCGATCAACGCCTGGTGCTGCATTTCGGCACGCGCCCAGGCCTCGGCGCCCTCGTCGCGGCACGAGCCGAACAGCAGGATCAACAGGAGGGCGGCAGACCGGGACACCAGCCCAGGGGCCTAGCGCAAACGCGTGCTTCTTGCCCTCCTGGAGAGGGCGAGCGCCCCCAGCAGCGCAAACACTGCATCGACGGGCAGCAAGGTACAGCCGCAGCCCACGGGACCGTCTTCACTCCCTCCGCCCGTTCCAGCGTCAGGCTCGGGTTCGGGGGAACCGGCATCGGGAACGCCGGCGTCGACGGCCGTCCCAGCGGGGGGGTAGCCCAGAAACACGATGGGCCCCGAAGGCGTCGAGCGCAGACAGGTGGTGGAAAAGCCCGCCAGCTCGGGACTTCCCGCCTCGGCCCACGCCGTCCACAGCAGCGAAGACATCAACGTCACCCCGTCGCCCCAGCGGCGCGCGGTCAGCTCACGGGTGGCCGAATAGAGGCTCGGAATGCTCCCGGCCGCCGCGGTGTCGGCCGCGATCAACTGCGCGACCAGCGGGTTTCCGGTGAGCACGGCATCGAAGAGGTCGTCGCGCGGGTGAGCGAGCCCCGGGGTGCCGTAGTAGGTCGCCGCCAGCGTGGTGACGCCGTTGATGTTCGAGAGCACGTTGAGCATGTCCGACTCCCAGCGCGCGTGCAGGCCGGTGTTGGGGTCGAAGTTTTTGGTGTCGTGCAGCACCGAGAAGCTGTCGAACACGTAGTGCGACATCACGAAGGTGACGTCGAGAATGGCCGCGGTGTCTTTGGCCCGGAAGGCGGTCACCAGCTCGCCGTATTTCTGCTCCACCCGCCAGGGCACGATGCCGTTGTTCGAGGCGTTGCGGGCACCCAGCAGCGCCACCACCGCGTCGAAGTCACGCGGGTAGCGGCTGATCGGCGTGACCCAATCGACCTCGAGGTAGTGCCGGGGCGCTTCGGCGGCATCACCGGCGCGCCAGCGATCGGGATCGCACGCGTGGTCCTGCAGGGTGCTGGTCTGCCGCGCCGCCAGCCAGCCGCGCAGGCAGTGCTCTTGCGGCAAAGCGTCTTGCATCAACGACGCGAGGCGCCGGTGCCCATCGAAGCCCCAGGCAAACGAGCTGAACGCCCAGAGCAGCACGAGCCCGACCGCGAGGCGTTTCATGCGGGTCAGTGCAGGTACTTGTCTGAATCGCCGCCGACGTTGCGCCGGCCGCCGTCGATGCCACGCAGGTGGGCCGAGCGCTTCTTCAGATCGCGATCGAGCTGCCACGAACGAAAGCGCAGCCACAGCAGGCTCGGCTGGGCGCCGCGCACGTAGAGGAAGGTGAAGAAGAGCCCGAACGCTTCGGGAATGACAAGCGACAGGCCGGCGAAGGCCGCGTTGAGGAACACGAAGCCGGCGCCGATGAGCGCGAGCACGTTCCCAGTGACCGCGAGGCCCCAGAAGTTGGTCTGCCCGCGCCCGATCTGCAGGCCGTAGGCGACCCACAAGGAGCCGGTGAGCACCATCGCGCCGGGGTAGGCCTGCTGCACCAACGCGGGCACCGCCAGCGAGAGTAAAACGGTCGCGATCGCGGCGGACACCACGATGCCCAGCGAGAACCACAGGAAGCGCTTGCGCCCCCAGGTCAGCTCGAGCACCCCGCCGATGTTCCACAAGATCATCGCCCCGAAGATCACCCCCATCGGGGAGACCTCGACGAGGCCATAGGTGACCAACTGCCAGACGAAGCCGTGCAGCACGGACGAAGGCACCAACGCGATGAAGGCAGCCAGGGGCCGGGCGACGGCGACCACCACCGAAGTGATGATCATCGCGATGGCCATCGCTCCCGCTGCGCTCCGGATGGCCGGCATGCGGAAGTTCAGCTGGGCCATCGCTTCTCCTTCAGATCACTTCGTCTTGTAGAACAGCGTCACCGTGAGGCAGTGGAACTCCTTGTCGGAGCTCTGCGTGACCTCTTTGTCCACGATGTCGGCCGTGGGGTTTTCCTTCAACCAATTCGTAATCTTCTCGCCCATCACTTCGCGGTCACGAGCCAGCGTCGTCGAGAAGACCTTCACGCCGGTAAATTGAGGAATCGACATTTTCAATCCTTCGCCCAGAAAGTGAGCCACGGGCACGCTCCAGGACACGGGCCTCGGGTGTTACATGCCCGTTTCCCGGGGCCGCTTCAATGGGTCACTGCCAAACTGCGTGGGGTCAGCGAAGACCGGCCGCTTTGGCGCGGTAGTTCTCGCACAACGAAGGTTCCTTGCAGGAAGGACCGATGCCGTCGGGGTGCGCCACGAACGGGGTCTTCTCGGACTCCTCCGTGCCACACAGGCTGCACTTGCGCTTGCGGTTCTTCCGCTCGGTGCGCCGCTCTTCTGCGAGCTGTTTGGCGCGATCACGCAGTGCCTTCGCATCAGGAACATTCGTCACATGGCCTCCACGAGAACTGCGATTCCCTGCCCGCCGCCGATGCACGCACTGCCGACGCCGTACCGCGCGCCTCTGCGTTTGAGCTCGTACAACAGATGAAGGGTGATGCGCGCGCCAGAAGCGGCGAGCGGGTGGCCGAGCGCGATCGCTCCGCCGTCGACATTGGTGCGGTCCCGGGGCAGGCCCAGTTCCTTTTCCACCGCCAGGTACTGGGGGGCGAAGGCCTCGTTGACCTCGAACAAATCGATGTCGCTGAGCTTGAACTCAGCGCGTTCCATCAGCTTGCGAATCGCCGGCGCAGGCCCGATGCCCATGATGCGGGGATCGCAGCCGACCGAAGCCCAGTTCACCAGGCGGCCGATGGGCGTGAGCCCCTTCTTCTCGGCGAACGACCGGGTGCCCAGCAGCGCTGAAGCCGCGCCGTCGTTGATGCCTGAGGCGGCGCCGGGGTGAATCACGCCGTCCTTCTTGAAGACCTTCGGCAGCTTCTTGTAGCCCTCGACGGTCGATTCTGGCCGCGGGTGCTCGTCTTTGGCGAAGAGCGTGACGCCCTTCTTCGATTTCAACTCGACCGGCGCGATCTCCGCGGTGAAGCGGCCCGCCTCGTGGGCGGCCTGGTATCGCTGCTGGCTCAGTGCGCTGAAGGTGTCCACTTCGTCCTGGCCGAGCTTGTACTGCTCCGCGAGGTTCTCTGCCGTCATCCCCATCGGGAGATTCGGGTAGGTATCGAACAGGCCGACCATCAAGCTGTCTTCCAGGCCGCCCTTGCCCAGGCCCAGGCCCCACCGCGCGCCGCGCACCACGTGAGGCGCTTGGCTCATCGACTCGGTGCCGCCCGCGAGTACGCAGTGCGCCTGGTCCGTCAGCATCATCTCGGCAGCCGTCACATACGCCTGGAAGCCGGAACCACACAGGCGGTTCAAGGTCAGCGC
>JAYVNA010000832.1:0-2854 GCA_043758715.1 Archangium sp. | reverse complement strand
TCGAGCGGAATCTGATCGGCCTCGTCCATCACCTCGGGAGGGAACTCGTCGTGGAAGCCCTTGCTGAAGGCCACCGAGAGCACCTCGATCGAATGATCCGTCGCCGAGCCCAGCGAACCCGCCACCTCGCCCACCAGCTCATTGGCGCCCTGGAAGAGCGACGTGCCCACGCCCAGCCTCACCTTCACCACGTCACCGGGCCGCGCCAGCTGCGTCTTGGGAACGCGAATGTTCCCCAGTTCCTTCTCGCGCGGCTCGACCCAGGCCTGCTTGGCGTTTTCTTCGTACGTGCCCACCACCAGCTGGCGGGTGCGCGAGGTCACTTCGATCACCCGGCCTGCGGTGCGGCCCGCGTTGCCGGGCACGATCTCCACCAGCACCTGATCGTTATCGAGTGTCTTGCGGGTCTCATCGGGCGGAATGAACAGATCTTCCGAGTCTTGCCCCACGATCGGCTTGAGGAACGCGAAGCCATCGCGGTGGTGATGAATGATGCCCAGCACCGTCTTCCCGCCGTGGGAGCGCGCCGCGCCCTTCTGCTTGGCGGCGGGCACGAGCCTGGCCTTTTCCTTCACGCCGGTGTGCGCGCGCACTTCGGCCGGTTTCTTCCCGCCCCAGGCGGGGCCAGATTTTTGCGCCGGCTTCTCGGATGCACTCGAGACGGGCTTGTCGTCGAGAGGAGAGAAGCGCTTGCCGTCGCGCGTGAGGCGCCCGGCTTTCACGAGGTCGCGCAACACGCGTTTGACGGCGGTCTGCTCGCCGGGGTTGAAGCCGCCGGCGCGGAGGACCTCCTGGATGCCCACAGGGCGTCCGGCGGTGCTCACGAGTTTCAGTATTTGTTCAGAGTCGATTGCCACGTTGAGATGTATCCATTTCAGAAAGGTCTGGCCGCAGTGCCGCCAGGGTTTGGAAAGAGAGACGGGCCAGCGTCCCCGCGAGATGCGAGGTCGTCTGGCCCGCCTGACCGCGCTGACGCGGCCGGTCGTGCATGTCTGACCAGGTGCTCAGAGGTAGAAGGTAGCGCCCACTCCGGGGGCCACCGTGAAGATCCCCAGCGCGAACTGCCCGTTCACCGACATGGGCACGGCGAGCAGCAGCCGGCCATTCACCGAGAACGAGGGGCTGAAGAAGTACTCTGCGCCGACACCCAGCTGAGCGCCGAAGCCGATCGCGAAGTTCGAGCTGCCTGCCATGAAGAACGAGCCGGCGAAGTGGAAGAACGGCCGAAGCGCGTCGGCGGGCGAGCGGAAGAGGTAGTCGAACCCGGCGCTGGCGCTGAGGGCGAGCAACGCGTTGCTGCCGATGAGCGCCATGCCGAAACCCACGTCGATGAGCAGCTTGAAGGCATCGCTGGCGAAGTAGGCGATGCCCACGCTGGGCGCCGCCACCGTCGCGCCGCCGCTGGTGCCGGCCGGGAGTGCGGCCGAGCCCGAAGCCCCGAAGCCTGCCCGAATGCCGAAGGCGCCGCTGGAGGCAGAGACCTTGGTGCCCGTGAAGGCCGCAGCGCCGCTCCCCGGTGCGGTGCCGGGCTCTTCCTTCGCGCCCTTGGGCTTGTAGACGTAGCCGCTCTTGGGCTGCTGCTCCTGAGGCGGAGGCGGATTGTTCTGCGGCTGGGTCTGCACGCCCGACGACGGGGTGGTGGGCGTAATCTCGGTCCCGATCTCCTGGGCGAACGAGCTGCCCGCCACCACCATCACCAACGCCACGAGCAACTGCTTCACGAGACGGCCTCGGGGGCCTTCACGTTGGCGATCACCTTGAAGGTGCGCGCGACCTGCATCGGGTTGTGCACCTTGCCCAGGAAGAACTCGATCTCCTGGAGGCCCGGGTTTCTCGGGGTGAAGAAGAACTCGCGCACCGGCGAGCCCGAATGCGGGTGGTTCACGCTGACCTCGCGCAGGCTGACGCGCTTGGCGGTCTGGGGTTCGATCGCCCAGACGTGGCCCTGCTTCTCGGGCAGCTTCACGGTGAGGCCGTGGTTGAGCTTGACCGAAGCTTCGCGCGCCTGGCCCGTGCCGGACGCTTCGACCTCGATCACCTCGATGCTGTCGCGCGCGACGGGCGGGTATTCGGGAGCGCGGGGCTCGCAAATCTCGCACTCGATGCGCCCGCCCCACCCGGTCGACTTCTCGACCACACCGGTGGCGACGACGATCTCGCCGATGAACTTCTTGAGCCCCTTGACCGTCTTGCCCTCGAGCGTGAAGGCGACCTGCTGCCGGGTGCCGGGGTTGCTGACGACGAGGTAGTACTCCTCGGCGTTCATTTCCAGGCGGCCGCGCAGGGTGGCGAAGCCCTTCACGCCCACGGACATGCCGGGGTTGGCGATGGTGGCGACTTCCCCGGGCGAGAGCAGGCGCAGCTTCGCGGCCTCAGGCACCTCGACCACCGGCACCACTTCGGCCTCGGGCTTCTTGGCCGAGTACTTCCGCACGTCGACCGAGCCGCCGTAGTTGTGGAAACGCTTCACCAGGCCGGACACCGAGACCTTGTGATCCGCGTACGCGGGCAGCACTTCCTGATCAGGCCCCTGCAAGAGGAAGAAGAGCTCGCGCTTATCGCGGCCGATCACCTCGAGGTAGGGGAAGCCCTGGTAGAGGATGAGCTTGCCCTTCATGCTGCCTTCGCCAATGACGCCGCGCTCGCCGACGGTGAGCGCCTGCTCCATCTCGCGCTTGGTCAGGAGGTTGGCTTCGGGCGGAAGCTTGGTCGACCGCGGCAGCGGCTTGTCAGGCATGGGCCCCAGCCAGCCATCGGCGCGGCGCGGAGGAGCGCTCATCGCAGGCGGCGGCACGCTGGGCTTGGCGCCCTTGACGGCCTTCTCAGGTGGCTTCGCGGGCGCAGGCGGCGGCGC
>JAYVNA010000831.1:0-2857 GCA_043758715.1 Archangium sp. | reverse complement strand
TGCCCTCGACCGTGCGCTTGAGAGCCTGCAGCGTGTACGCGAAGTTCTTCATGGTGAAGATGACCGCTTCGTTCACCTTCCCCTGCAGCGTCGCCTCGTGGGTGATGGCGTGTTCGTTGTCGCGCGCTTCGTTGGGGGTGAGGAACTTGAAGCAGTGCCCACCCACCGAACCCGAGAACTGGAACGACGCGACACGGGTGAGATCGCACGCGAAGGCCATCGCGAGCAGATCGCTCATCACGGTGGAGACCGCTTCGATGGGCTCGATGCCGCCCACGTCCTGATTTTGTTGCGTGGGGGTGGCAGGCTTCACGCACGCGGTGGTGAACACCGGGGGCAACGCCAGCACCCGGGTGCGCAGCTCGGAGATGGCGGTCAGGTGCGCGTCGAGGCGCTGTTTGTCGGTCGCCCCCAGCTTGCTCTGGAGGGCGACGGCGTCGTCCTTCACCGCGTCGAGCACGTTGGCGCGCATCGCATCACGGGGATCGCGCGGGTCTCTGGGCGTGAAGCCCGAGAAGAGCGTGTTGAACAGCCGCAGGGGGTTTGATTCCTGCGGCATCGGTTGATCAGGCCCACGGTGAGACATGTTCGCGAGCGTCGGCCCTTCCCCGGTGGTCCAGCGCTTGGACACCGCGAGCTGCAGGGACTTGAAGGTGGTGGTGCCCGCGATCGCATCGGCCGCGACCTGGTCGATCGACTTCATGCCGAACTTCGAGTTGTACCCGGCGCCTCCGGGATCGAGCGGAATCATGGGCGCGCCCGAGAGCAGCGCGGCGGCGCCGTTGTGGTGGCCGCGCAGGTTCGGCGTCTTCACGTTGAAGCCGCTGAGCACCGAGACGTCACCACGCAACGCACCCAGGGGCGCGAGCTGTTCGGTGACCGTGTACGTGGTGCCCACCTGCGCGGGCGTCCACTTGCTGCGAATGACGCCGTTGCCGAAGAACCAGGTGACGAAACGTTTGGGCGGCGTGGTGCCGTCGGCGAACGCGAGCCCCGAGCCCGTCAGCATCGCCTCGAGGGTGGGCAAGGCAATGGCCGCGCCTACGCCGCGCAGCAGGTGGCGGCGGGAAAGTCGGAAGGTCATGGCGCCTCCAGGGTGCCGGTGCGGAACGCTTCGGAGGCCACCAGCGCCTCGAGCAGCGATTGATAACGATAGCCCGACGCGATGAAGGCTTCTTCGGCTTCGCGCATCGGCCGCGCTTCGGTGCGGAGATCGACGTGGCCAACCTGGCGGAACACCACCCGCGTCAGGCACGAGGTGACGCGGCGATCTTCGTGCAGCACGTTCATCAGCCCCGGAGCATCGGTGAAGCTGCCTCGATCATCGAGAGAACCCGACGAGTCGATCGGCAGTCCGTCATCGAGCGTCTGCTTGCGGCCGGTGGCGTCGAAGCCTTCGAACGCGAACCCGGGCGGGTCCATCAACTTGTGGCAGCCGCTGCAGGAGGAGCTCTGCATGTGCACCTCGAGTCTCTGGCGCAGCGTGCGGTGCGTGTTGGTGGGCTCGGGCGGCAACGTGGTGGTCACGTTGATCGGCGGCGGAGGAATGGTCTGGCACAGCAGCCGCTCGCGAATGAAGCGGCCGCGGTAGGTGGGCGAGTTCGCCGACGGGTGCGACTGCAGCGCGAGGAAGCTCGCCTGAGTGAGCAGGCCCGCGCGGTCCGGCGGCAACTGCACCTTCATCCACCCCGTCACCGCACCGAGCCCGTAGTGCTGTGCGAGCGGCGCGTCGACGAAGGTGCTGCGGCGGATCAAGACATCGCGGAAGTCGGTCGGCTGATCGAACCCGACATCGAGCAGCGTGCGCCGGGTCTCCTCGCGCATCGAAGGGCCGAGCGAGGCCTGGAAGGTGGGGAAGGTCTGCGCGTCTTTCGCGAGGTGATCGAGCTGGGAAAGATCGAGCAGCTCGTCGAACAGCTGCGTCATCGCGGTGCGCGCGAGCGGGCTTTGCAAGAGCCGCTGAGCCTGCGCTTTCACGCCTGCCGGGGTCTCCAGTTCACCATTTGCAGCGGCGGCCCGGAGCGCATCGTCAGGCGGCGCGTTGGTGAGGAAGAACGAGAGACGGCTGGCGAGTTCCCAGGTGGTCAGGGTGCGGCGCTTTGGATCGCCGGCCGACGGCGCACCCACTTCGTCGAGATAGAGGAACGCGGGAGATTGCAGCAGCCCCGCGAGCATGAACTCCACGCCACGATCAAACGCGGCGAAGGCGGTGGCGGCGGTCACGCCCACCTGGGTCCACCGGGTCAGCTCGACCGTGGTGGCAGGACGGCGAAAGGCGCGCGTGACGAAGCGTTCGGCGAGCTGCTGCATGCAGGCGCGGTCGGAAGCCGAGGTGGGCGTGCAGGTGATCAACGCCGCGCGGCGGGCAAGGAGCGCGGCTTGCGCTGCGAGGTACGCGTTCGCTTCGTACGCGTCGACCGACGATGACGAGACGGCCAGCTGCGAGGCACCAATCGCGGTCAGTCCGTTCACCGGAACATCGCGGGGGGGCGTGACCGCGGCCGCGGCTTCGGGCCCGAGCAGATCGGCGATCGCGTTCTGGTATTGGCTGGCGAGCAACAGGCGCGGGCGAAGCGGGGCGGGGGCGAACGCGGGCAGCACTTCCCTGGGCTCTGGCGCGAACGTCATCGGCGCCGGTTCCGGACGTTCGCCGATGATCGCTCCCTCGCAGGAAGCCAGAAGCCCGAGCAGCAGGATGGAGATCGTGGGGCGCATCGCGGAGGCCCTCCAGTGCAACCTCAGAACCGCCCGCAACCTCGCGAGACCACATCGATTGGATCAAGAAAGTGGAGTCACGAGGTGCCAGTGACCGAATCGAGGTGTTCACTCGAGTTCACACCGGGACACCCTTGTTGAT
>JAYVNA010000830.1:0-2862 GCA_043758715.1 Archangium sp. | reverse complement strand
CGGAGCGCAGATACCCGCGGCACGTGAAGATCAAGATGAGCAACTACGCCCGCAACCGCGGCAAATCGGCTCGGGCGGCCTAAATGACCGGCATTGGGCCTAGCGCTTCTTCTTCTTCGCCGTGAGCGCGAGGAACTTCTTCCCGCGCGGGCTGACCTCGTAGCCAACCTCGAAGCTCTGGGTCAGCCCGAGCTTCTTCAACTTGCGCACGTCGATCTTGAACGGCTCGGTCTCGCGCTTGAGCTTGAGGGCGAGCTGGGAGGCCGCGATGCGAGGGTGCTTCTCGATCAGCTCCATCACCCTGCGCACCCACTTGCCGTCGCGCTCGAGCCTGCCGACCCGCTTCGTAAGGTCGGCCAGGGCCTCCGGGGTGACCTCGGTGTCGAGGGCGATCGCCACCCGATCACCATCACCGCCATGCACGAAGCCCACCTTGAAGACCCGGGTGGCGTCGGTGAGCGCGACCTTCGCCACCGGCGCCATGTACGAGAGCAGCTCGTCTCGCGAGGCGAAGCCACCGGCCTTCGCGTCAGCCTCGGAGATCTGCCCCACGGTCACGGGCTCGACCGAGTTCACCTCGACCACGCCGATCGGGTGGACCCGATAGCGCCCGCCTGCCTTCACGTGGGGTTTGTCCCACAGGCGAAAAGTCAGACGCACTGCGCCATCGACGATGCCGGCGTGAAACCGCTTCTGGAAGAGCAACACCCGCGTCCCTATAACCCCGCGCATGAGACGCGCGAAGATTGTCTGCACCCTGGGCCCGGCCACGAACTCGCAGGAAATGTTGGAAAAGCTGATTCACGCCGGGATGGACGTGGCGCGTCTCAACTTCAGCCACGGCACGCACGCCGATCACCTGCTGACCATCGAGCGGCTGCGCGCGGCGCAGCTGAAGGTGCGCAAGGCCGTCGGCATTCTGGGTGACCTCCAGGGCCCGAAGATCCGCACGGGCAAGCTCGAGACGGGCGCCGTGGAGTTGGTCGAGGGCAAGGAACTCTCGATCACCATGGACGAGGGGTTCGTCGGCAACGTGAACCTGGTGGGCACCACCTACCCGCACCTCGCCTCTGACGTGAACGTGGGCGATCGCATTCTGGTCGACGACGGGCTGCTCGAGCTCAAGGTGCTCGCCACCGACAAGAAGATGCTGATCCGCACGGAGATCATTCACGGCGGCACCCTGAAGAACAACAAGGGCATCAACCTGCCCGGCGTGGCGCTGCGGGCTGACGCGCTGACCGCGAAGGACCGCGAAGATCTGATCTTCGCGCTCAAGAACGGGGTCGACATGGTGGCGCTCTCGTTCGTGCGCACCCCGGAGGACATCGACCAGTGCCGCCAGGCGATGGTGGAAGCCGGCAAGGTGGTGCCGATCATCGCCAAGCTCGAGAAGCCCGAGGCGATCGCGCGGCTCGACGCGATTCTCGACAAGACCGATGGCGTGATGGTGGCGCGTGGTGACCTCGGCGTGGAGATCCCTCCAGAAGAAGTGCCCGCGATTCAGAAAGACATCATTCGGCGCGCCAACCAGCGCGGCATGCCGGTGATCGTCGCGACCCAGATGCTCAACTCGATGATCGAGCACCCGCGGCCGACGCGCGCCGAGGCCAGTGACGTCGCCAACGCCATCTTCGACAACACCGACGCGGTGATGCTCTCGGGCGAATCGGCCTCGGGCCGCTACCCCATCGAGTCAGTCGAGATGATGAGCCGCATCGTCGAGGCCGCCGAGTCGGCCATGCGCCAGTCCTTCCCCCGCGTCGGTACGGGCGAGCCGGTGAAGATGCCGGCCGACTTCCCCGACGTGACCTGCGGCGTGGCCTGCCGCGCGGCCCGGGAGGCGGGGGCGGCGTTGATCGTCGCCTTCACCCTCACCGGCACCACGGCGCGCCTGCTTTCCCGCTACCGCCCGCAGATGCCGATCATCGCGTTCTCACCCAACCAGGAAGTGCGCCGCCGCCTGGCGCTGCTGTGGGGCGTGATGCCGCGCGTGCTCGAGCCGGTGCAGGAGACCGAAGAGATGGTTCAGCGCGTGGAAGAAGAGCTGCTGGCCCGTGGGCTGGCCAAGCGGGGCGATCGCATCGTGATCGTCTTCGGTGCGCCCGTCGGTCAGGCCGGTCGCATCAACTCGCTGCGCCTGCACACCATCGAGATGTAACCGGGTCCGGCAGCGCGCTCACTTCGCCTTGAGCGCGCGGCCGGGCACGTCAGCCTCGACGAAGATTCGAAAGAGTTCCTTGTCGAGCTGACCGCTGTCCGATTCCTTGCGCAGAATGTCGAGCGCCAGCTCGTGCGGCACGGCCTTCTTGTAGGGCCGGTCGCTGGCGGTGAGCGCGTCATAGATGTCGGAAATGGCCATCATCTTCGACTGCACGGGGATCTGCTCCGAGGCCACGGCGCGCGGGTAGCCCTTGCCGTCGAGCTTCTCGTGATGGGCGTAGGCGATCTCCGGCACGCGCTTGAGGGTGCGCGTCCACGGGATCTGCGAGAGGAAGCGGAAGGTGTGCGTGACGTGAGACTCGATCTCGCGGCGCTCGGTGGGGGAAAGCGAACCGCGGGTGATCGACAGCACCTGCACGTCGTTGGGCGTCAGCAGCATCTGCGGGCGCTCGCGGGAGTCGCTGTACGAGAGCGTGCTCAACCCGGTGAGGCGCTCGAAGCCGCCCTGGGCGAGCACCGTCGGCTTGTTGCATTGGAGGATGAACTCGAGGAACTCGTCGAGCTCCTTCTCGTCTTTCGCCAGGCGGGCGATCTCTTCGGGCTCGACCTCGGACAGCTGCCGGCCGGTGCGGATCCCATCCATCCGGCGGATGTAGCTCTGCAGTTGCCGGTCTTTGCGGGCGAGCTCGAAGCGCGCCT
>JAYVNA010000829.1:0-8966 GCA_043758715.1 Archangium sp. | reverse complement strand
CCGACCTGGTTCGCCTGGCGTGCGAGGAATTGAACGTCTCGCCCTCGGAAGCATGGATGGTGGGCGATTCCCGGTTCGATCGCGCCGCCGCACAATCGGCCGGGGTGTTCTTCATCGGGCTGGGTCTTGATGGCGATCGCCGCATCGAACGGCTCGCCGAGCTTTGAGGACCCACCCCAGCGGCCGGTGACCACGCGGCCGGTTCGCGCGAAGTCTTCGCCCGTTACCTCCGGAGTGATGATCGACTGGTGTGCTTATTGTCAGACGTGGCAGGGGGAGATTCCTCCGTTCGACTCCTGGGCGATGAGTCATGGCATCTGTGCGTCATGCTTCGAGCAGGGCCGAGTCGACGACCCCACGGCGATCGGAACGGTGATGCCGGTGGCCATCTTCTTCCGCCGGATCCGCTCGGAGGCCAGGCGCGGCTTCACCACCGCGGGCGCGGCCGTCCTCGAGGAAGCGGAGACCTTGAAGATCCGCCCGCTGGAGCTGCTGGTGGGCCTGCTCCAACCGGCGCTCGACGAGATCGGCCACCTGTGGGCGCGCGGTGACGTGACGGTCGCCGCCGAGCACCGCTTCTCCGCGATGGTTCAGACCGTCGCGACGCTGGTGCTGGAGCGGGCGCGGAAGGCGATCACCAACCCCGCGCAGCCGCCCGAGTTCATGCTGGTGAACGCCGACGAAAACCAGCACACGCTGGGGCCGCTGGTGGCCGAGGCCTTCCTCCTCACGCATGGTCGCAAGGGGTTCGCGTTGATCCCCGGGCTGCCTGCTCCGGAGGTGCTCGAGCAGGTCGGGGCGCTGCACCCGAAGACGCTGGGGATCTCGGTGGCGCGCCTCCGCGACCTGGAGATGGTCCAGCAGGTCTGCGCCGGGCTCGCAGGGCTGGTTCCCGAACAGCGGCCGCGGGTGGTGGTGGGTGGATCGGCGATCCGCCTCGGGGCGCGACCCGATCCGGCGCTGGGCGTCACGGTCTGCACTGACCTGCGCGCGCTCATCGTGCTTTGAACTTTTCGGGCGGTGGCGTTGCTGGTCGCCCATGACCACGCGGACCGAGAAGGATTCGTTCGGATCCATCGAAGTGAATGTCCATCCCGCGAGCGCACTCGCGCTGGCCCACGAGAACAAGGCCGCGGCTGCGGTGAACGGGCGCATCGCCTCGCTCGATACCAACCTCCTGGAAACCTGAGGTAGAGGGCCACCTGATGTCCTTGCTGATCTACCGGCGCACCCCCATGACCGACTCGATGCTGGGTCACGTTGGAGATTTGCTCGTGATCGGAGGCTCGACCCTCTTCGGCGCAGGGAGGCTCGAGCAGCTGGGCGTGCCCTCTGTGCTGGTGACGTTGGGGGTCCTCGCCGTCCTGACAGGGTACCCGGTGGTGATGGTGCGCCTCCTGGGCGGAACGCCCGGCCAGCGGCTGGTCGGGGTGCGAATCGTCTGCTGGGAAGGCGCGCCGATCTCGTGGCGGAGCTCTCTCCTGCGCTTGTCGGGACAATTCCTGGAGCTGGCGCTCCTCGCGTGCACCGGCCCCATCGGGCTCATTCTCTTGATGGTGAACCGCTCGCGGCAGCAGCGGTGGTGGCACGACTCGTTGGCCGGAACGCGGCTGATCAAGGCGGGCGAGCCAGACCCCGGGCCGCCTGCGCCGCTCACGCCAACGGACCGGACGCGAAAGCGCCTCGCGGTGCGGGTCTCGTTCGCGGCCTTCGGCGCCGTGGCCCTGCTGCTGGGCCTGGGCGCGGGCGCCTCGTACCTGTGGGGCGCCGGCAAGCTGCACCTGGTGGCGCCCGACGACGCCGAGCTCCGGGTGCGGGTCGATGAGTCACCTGAGGTGGTGCTGGCGCCGGGCACGTGGGCAGCCTTCGAGGTCCGCCGGGGGCGCCACCAACTCTTGCTGTTCTCGCGAGGGAGAGAGACC
The DNA here is from genome assembly GCA_043758715.1 of Archangium sp. Classification (GTDB taxonomy): domain Bacteria; phylum Myxococcota; class Myxococcia; order Myxococcales; family Myxococcaceae; genus Archangium_A. The sequence goes on along the minus strand of JAYVNA010000829.1, from coordinate 7,044 downwards.
CGGCGCCAGTTCGAGGCGAGCGGTGGCTCCTGGGGGGCGGTGGCGCAGGCGGAGCCCGAGCAGTGCTTCGTGCTGCTGGACGTCACGCGTTCGAACTACGGCTCGCCGCTCTCGGACGGCAGCTTTCCCCTGCCCGACGTGAAGGAGCGCTTGGGGGAAGCGCTCACCGAGGTGGCCTGGGCCAGTGAAGCCGTGTTCGGTGCCCATGACCTTCCGCCGACCACGCAATACTCGGTGCGGCTGGTCAGCCCCGTCGGCTGTGAGGCGCTCGGCCAGTCTGACGAGGGGCTGTTGCGAGGCGTGCTCGGCTACGAGGGCCGCTCGTGGAAGGAGATCAACGCCGATCCCCCCGCGCCTTGATCGAGCGGCCTTTTTTCAAACGAGCCCACCGCCCTGCGCGAGCTCATCGGGGCGCAGGCCACTCACGGGCTTTGAGCTTTTCGGGCGGTGGCGTTACTGCACGCTCATGACCACGCGGACCGAGAAAGATTCGTTCGGACCCATCGAAGTGAACGTCGATCGCCTCTGGGGTGCGCAGACCCAGCGCTCGCTGCATTTCTTCCACGTCTCCAACGAGAAGATGCCCCGCGAGCTCATTTTCGCGCTGGCCCAGGTGAAGAAGGCGGCGGCCGCGGTGAACGTGCGCATCGCCGCCCTCGATCCGAAAAAGGCCGAGGCCATCTCGAAGGCCGCCGACGAGGTGCTGGCCGGGCAACACGCCGATGAGTTCCCGCTCTCGGTCTGGCAGACCGGCAGCGGCACCCAGACGAACATGAACGTGAACGAGGTGCTGGCGAACCGCGCCTCCGAGCTGCTCGGTGGGCCCCGCGGGGAAGCTCGCCTCGTGCACCCCAACGACGACGTCAACCGCAGCCAGTCCAGCAACGACGCGTTCCCCACCGCGATGCACCTGGCTGCGCTCACCGCGCTCACCACGCGCGTGTTGCCTTCGCTCGACGCACTCGCCGCGGCCACGCAGGAAAAGTCGGCCGCCTTCGCGAACATCGTGAAGCTCGGGCGCACGCACCTGCAAGACGCCACGCCGCTGACCCTGGGCCAGGAGTTCTCGGGCTACGTCTCTGCGCTGCGGCACGCGCGCACGCACCTCGAGGCTTCGTTGCCGCACTTAGGTGAGCTGGCGCTGGGCGGCACCGCGGTCGGCACCGGGCTCAACGCGCCCGAGGGCTACGCCGAAGCGGTCGCCACCGAACTCGCCTCGCTCACCCACCTCGCGGTGCGCACCGCAGAGAACAAGTTCGAGGCGCTCGCCACCTGCGATGCGCTGGTGCACGCGCACGGGGCGCTCAAGGGCCTGGCGGTGAGCCTCTTCAAGTTCGCCAGCGACCTGCGCCTGCTCGGGAGCGGGCCACGCGCGGGCTTCGGCGAGCTGCGCCTGCCGGAAAACGAACCGGGCTCGAGCATCATGCCGGGCAAGGTGAACCCCACCCAGGCCGAGATGCTCACCATGGCCAGCCTGCAGGTGATGGCCAACGACACCGCGGTTTCGCTCGGAGGGGCCAACGGGCACCTCGAGCTCAACGTCTTCCGCCCGCTGGTGATCAACGCCTTCCTGCAGTCGTGCCGCCTGATGGCCGAAGGCATGGACTCGTTCCGTGAGCACTGTGTCTCGGGTCTGCAGCCCAACCTCGAGCGCATCGAGGCGCACGTGAACGAGTCGCTGATGCTGGTGACCGCGCTCGCCCCCCACCTCGGCTACGAGAAAGCGGCGAAGATCGCGGCGAAGGCCCACCACGAAGGCACCACCCTCAAGGCGGCGGCCCTGGCGAGCGGCTTCGTCACCGCCGAGCAGTTCGAGGCCTGGGTGGTGCCCGCGAACATGGTGAAGCCGGGCCGGTGAAACCGTGGCCTGAGAATGCTTCCCTGCTCCGGATTGCTGTAGGTGACGCGGCGCGGCAAACGCCGTCGATGCCGGGTTGGGGGAGACCCGCGCTACGCTGTGCCCTCGCCGCCGGCGTCCGCCCCACACCGGTGCTCCAGGAGCCTCCCATGTCGTTCAGCCGACTCTTCGTCGTTCTGCTCTCTCTCGGTCTCGCGGCCGAGTCTTGTCAGTGCGCGCGCGCTCCCGTGAAGAACACCCTCAAGGGGGAAGGCGAAGCCTGCGGGGGCGACGAAGAGTGCGAGTCGTCGCTGTGCGACAAGCTGCCGGGCAAGGCGAACGTCTGCTTCCGCAAGTGCGCGGCGGTCTGCAAGGCGGGCGACGTCTGCACCGCGCTCGCGGCGAATGATCGGTTTGCCTGTGTGCCCGAGGTCCCGGGGCTCTGTCAGCCCTGCGCGCTCAACGTCGATTGCCCGTACCCCGGTGATCGCTGCGTCGAGATCGGCGGCACCAAGGTGTGCTCGCGCGACTGCAGCTTCGATGGCCAGTGTCCCACCAGCTATCGCTGCGCCGACGCGACCGACACCAACGGCGCCTTCGTGACCAAGCAGTGCCAGCCGACTTCAGGCACCTGCGAGTGCGTGGCCGCGAGCGCAGGGCAGTCGATGCCGTGCGCCGAGACCAACACCTTCGGCACCTGCAACGGCGTGCGCACCTGCCGCCCGCCCAACGGCTACGAGGCCTGCACCGCGACGGTGCCCACCACCGAGTCGTGCAACGGCCGCGACGATGACTGCAACGGCATGACCGACGAGAACCTCGGCGAGACCACCTGCGGCACGGGCGAGTGCCGTCGCACCATCACCAACTGCATCAACGGCACGCCGCAGCAGTGCACGCCGCTGACGCCGAACACCGAAGTCTGCGACGACAAGGACAACGACTGCGACGGCGTGGTGGATGACGGGTTCGACAAGCTGACCTCGTTGACGAACTGCGGCTCGTGCAACGCGCTGTGCATTCGCCCGCACGCGACCCCGGTGTGCATGAACGGCATGTGCGGCATCGGCCAGTGCGACCCCGGCTTCATCAACGCCGACGGCATCGATCAGAACGGCTGCGAGCTGATGTGCACGCCCACCGGGGCCGAGGTGTGTGACGGCGTCGACAACAACTGCAACGGCGTGGTCGACGAAGGCTTCACCCTGGCGTCTGACGCCACCAACTGCGGCCAGTGCGGCCGGGTGTGCAACGTCAACAACGGTCACATCTCGACCTACGCCTGCTTCGCGTCCACCTGCGGCATCATGAACTGCACGACGGGCTTCGCGGACTGCGACCAGACCTACGGCAGCGGCTGCGAGCAGAACATCAGCAGCGACCTCAACAACTGTGGCGCGTGCAACACGCCTTGCACCACGCCGCACGCGACCCCGGTATGCGCCTCGGGCACCTGCGGCATCGGCTCGTGCAACGCCGGCTACGAAGATTGCGACGGGGTGGTGCCGACGGGCTGCGAGGTGCAGACGTCGACTGACGTCGATCACTGCGGTTCCTGTCCCAACCGGTGCCCGGATCGCGCCTTCGCGACCCGCACCTGCGTGGCGGGAGGATGCGGGTTCACCTGCGACCCGGGGCACGTGAACCTCGACGGCCTGGCGGGCAACGGCTGCGAGTACTCCTGTCTGGCCAGCGGAGTCGATCTGCCAGAGCTCGGCTTCACCGACTCGAACTGTGACGGCATGGATGGCGACGCAGCTCAGGCCATCTTCGTGGCGACTCCCGCGGCTGGGGGAAACGATGCCAACCTCGGCACGCAGGGTGCCCCCAAGGCCACCATCAACGCCGCCATCGCGGTCGCTGGCGGCTTCGTGCCGAAGAAGGCCGTTTACGTGGCGATGGGGACCTATAACGAGTCGGTCGTGATGCAGCCGGGCGTCAGCGTCTACGGAGGCTACGAATCGGCGACCTGGTCGCGCTCGTTGACCAACACCACCACCATCGCCAGCAGCACGGCCGTCGGGGTGTTGGCGCAGAACATCGCGCTCCCCGTCGAGTTGCAGCTGCTCACGGTGACTTCGTCCAACGCCGTGGGTCAGGACGCGAACGGCGACGGCCGCAGCAGCATCGGCATTCACGTGGTCAGCAGCACCGCGCCCGTAGCGGTCGTCGGTTGTTCGGTGACCGCGGGCAACGGGTCTGCGGGAGCCAACGGGAGCGCGGGGTCTGGCGGCGCTGGCGGCAACCCCGGTGGCAATGCCTCAGGGACCACTCAGGGCGGAGGAGGCAGCTCGACCTGCAACGCCCCCGGTGGGCCAGGCGGCCCAGGCGTCAACGACACGAACCCTGGTAACCCGGGCACGGTGGGCTCACAGGCGCCCGGCGGTGGGGCTGCTGGCAACCCGGGCTCGGGTGGCGCCGCAGGCACGTGCGGCACCACTTCTTCGAGCAGTGGCGGCAACGCGCCCCCAGTCACTGCGGGTGGCAGCCCCGGCAACATCGGGCTCAACGGAAACGCCGGTCCTGCGCTCGGCGGCCTGAGTGGCGGCAACTACAGCCCCGCCAGCGGGCAGGCGGGCACCAGCGGGCAGGCGGGCGGCGGCGCGGGCGGTGGTGGCTCAGGCGGTGGCACTGCGAACGGCACGAACTTCATCTGCTCAAACTGCAGTGCCATCTCGAGCGGCGGCGGCGGCGGTGGCGGCGCTGGCGGCTGCGGAGGGAGCGCGGCGACTCCGGGCCGGGGCGGCGGGGCGAGCATCGCCATTCTCGTCAGCAGCGCCACGGTGAACGTCTCGAACAGCACCCTGCGGTCCAACAACGGGGCCAATGGCGGGACCGGAGGCAGCGGGGGGAACGGTGGCTCCGGTGGTTCGGGCGGCGGTGCAGCTCCAGGGGCAAGCCGCAACAGCTGCACCACCCGCAGCGGGGGCGCAGGGGCGAACGGGGCGCCAGGTGGGGCGGGCGGCCGCGGAGGCGGCGCTTCGGGCGGTGCGGGTGGCCCGTCGATCTGCATCGCCTACAGCGCTGGCAGCACTCCGATGACAACCAACAACAACTGCATGACCGGCTCAGGCGGCAGCGGCGGAGCTGGCGGCTTCAACGGTCTGCAGAACGCGGCCAGCGGGCCTCCGGGCGTGGTGACTCAGGTTCAGGCCCTGTGATTTGCCGGTGACGGACAAGCGTCGTGAGAAGTTACTCCCCGTCGACTGCTGGCCGACGCGGGAGGAGGCCGCGCAGGCGCGCTGGTTTCAGCCTGTCACGCTGGGCCCCCTGACGGCCGCTACCCGCACCTGGGTGCCCGCGATGGTGCCATGGCGATCGAACGAAGCGGGTGAGGTTACCCCCGAGGTGCTCGCCTGGTACGAGCGGTTCGCGCGCGGCCGGCCCGGCGTGCTGGTGGTGGAAGCGACCGGCATTCGCGACGTGCCCTCGGGGCCGTTGTTGCGCGCGGGGAATGATCGCTTCGTCGAAGGGCTCGCTCGCCTCGTCGACGCGGTCAAGCGCGCGAGCGGCGGCGAGACGAAGCTCTTCATTCAGTTGATCGACTTCCTCGCGATCAAACGCAGGCCTCCGCGCAGCGCGTTCTTCTCGCGCTTCCTTCAGTTGACGCCCGAATTGCGCGCGCAGTTTCCCATCCTCGATGAAGCGGGGCTCAGAGCGCACCTCGAGTTACTCGATGATCAGGCGCTCGCAGTGCTCCTCCCGCCGCGTGAGCTCGAGGCGCTGCAGTTCGGGTTGCGCGAGCGGGTGACCGATACGCACCTGCCGCACATCGCCGCGCTCCCGCAGGTGCTCCCGAACCTGTTCGCCGAGGCCGCGTCGCGCTGCGCGAAGGCGGGCTTCGACGGCGTCGAGCTGCACTTCGCGCACGCGTACACGATGGCCTCCTTCCTTTCGGCGCTGAACACCCGCACCGATGGCTACGGCGGCGAGCGCGCGAACCGGGTGCGGCTGCCCCTCGAGGTGTTCGCCGCCACCCGGGCCGCGGTGCCTTCGTCGTTCGCGGTGGGCTGCCGCTTTCTGGCCGATGAGATCATCGGGGGCGGAAACCGGGCCGACGACGCGGCGTATTTCGGCGTCGAGTTCGCGCGCGCAGGGATGGATTTTCTGTCGCTGTCGCGGGGCGGGAAGTTCGAAGACGCCAGGCAGCCGCGCGTGGGCGCCTCGGCGTATCCGTACACCGGGCCTTCAGGTCACGAGTGCATGCCCACCCCGAAGCTCGAGCAGCCCTGGGGCCGCAACGTTGGGGCCTCCGCGCAGGTAAAGCAGGCGCTGGTGGCCGCGGGGCTTCGCACACCGTTGGTGGTCTGCGGCGGCATCGCCACCCTCGCCCAGGCCGAAGACATCCTCGAGAAGAACGAAGCCGACATCGTCGCGAGCGCGCGCCAATCGCTGGCCGACCCTGATTGGTTACTCAAGCTCAGGCTGGGGCAGGGCGCGGCGATTCGGCGCTGCCTCTTCACCAACTACTGCGAAGGCCTCGATCAATCTCACCAGGCGGTGACCTGCCAGCTGTGGGATCGGGTGAAGGGCCTGCCCGACGACGAGACCGTGCTGCGCGCCCCCGATCGACGACGCCTGCTCGCGCCTTCGTGGGAGCCCTGAAAACACTTCGAGCCGCGCCCTCGTTACGAGAAGCGCGGCTCGGGTGATGAAAAGCGAAGCGGTTTTCAGGCCGCGGCGCGCATGAGGTCCGCGAGCTTGAACGCGGCGAACTGGCTGACGTTGTAGGTGTCGCCCTGCGCGGCAGGGGACGGGTCGGCCTTGCGAGGCGCCATCAGCGTCTTCACCATGTCGAAGATCTGGCTGCTGCCGGTGGCCTTCGAGCCGAGGCCGATGACCGAGTCGAGACCCGTCTTGCTCAGCAGCGTACCGGCCTTGCCGAGCAGACCGCCGCCGAGGTTGCCGACGAGGCCTCCGATGATGCCTGAGAGTCCCTTGCCGTTGAGCACCGCGTCCGCGATGCCGACGATCTTCGCGGCGCCGGCGATGAAGGGCCCGACGCCCGGAATGAACGAGGCGATCTTGCCGAGCGGACCATTGAGGATCTTGCTGGCGAACCCGACCGCCTTCTTGGCGAAGCTGGTGATCTTCTTGAACGCCTTGCCGATGCCGCCGAGGAAACCCATGGTGTGACTCCGAGGAGAAAAGTGGAACGTTGAGGGGTTATCGCGTGCTGAGAATGGAAGTTGTCACTCGGAAGCGAC
>JAYVNA010000828.1:0-2878 GCA_043758715.1 Archangium sp. | reverse complement strand
GGCGGCGCCCGATGACGCCCAGCACGTCCATCGCGGCGGTGGGGTGGCGGGCGAACAGATTCTCGAGATCCTGCCGGTCGATGCGCAGGGCGCGGGTGTTGGCGAGGGCCTGGGCCGAGGCGCTGCGCGACTCGCCGTCGAGCAACGAGAGCTCGCCGAAGAAGTGCCCGGGCTTGACCGTCTCGAACACGATGCGCGCGCCGGTGCTGTCTTCGATGAACACTTCGACTTCGCCCGAAGCCACGATGAAGATCGCGCCGCCGGGGTCGGTGCGGCGGAAGATCATCTGCCCTGCCTGAAATTCCACCTCGTCGAGCTGAGAGGCGAGCAGGTCGCGCTCCTCGTCGTTGAACTTCTCGAAGAGGGGAACGGCGGCCAGCAGTTGCGTATCGGCGGGCATGAGGTCGCGGGTTCAAAGCACCCCATGCGCGCGCGGTGCAACCACCTTCCGGTGTTGCACAAAGTCTCGCGCGGTGGCCTGATCCTTCCCGTCGTCGTCGACACGGGGGGAATCCATGAATGAACCGCTGGATTGGGTGGCGTTGCGTGCGCAGTGTGCCGGAGACGAGCAGCTGGTCTCCGAGCTGATTTCGCTCTTCCGCCGACAGGTCGATGGGCAGCTCAACGACGTCTCGGTGGCCGTCGCTGCGCGGGATGGAGTCGCGTTGGGCGACTCCGCGCACCGGCTCAAAGGCGCGCTGGTAGCGCTGGCCGCAGGTCCCGCGTCAGCCCTCGCGGTGGCGCTCGAGAACAGCGCCACTCCGGAAAGGCTGCACGCAGCCCCGGCCCTGTTGGCCGAGCTGCAGGCTGAAGTCACCCGCCTGGTCGACGCGCTCTCGACTCGCTAAAGCCTCAGGCAGCGAACTGGCGTTCGACCAGGCGCCGATAGAGCCCTTCGGTGCCCACGAGATCGGCGTGCGTGCCCGATTGAACGATCGCGCCCGCTTCGAGCACCACCACCCGATCGGCGGTCTTCACCGTCGAGAGCCGGTGCGCGATCACCAGCGTGGTGCGGCCCTTCATCAGCCGCTCCAGCGCCTCACGCACCAGGTGCTCGCTCTCGGCATCGAGGGCGCTGGTGGCCTCGTCGAGAATCAGAATGCGCGGGTCCTTCAGCACGGCCCGCGCGATCGCCACCCGCTGCTTCTGGCCGCCTGACAGCTGAATGCCGCGCTCGCCCACCAGGGTCTCGTACTTCTCCGGAAAGCCCTGGATGAAGGTGTCTGCGTTGGCGAGCGTCGCCGCCGCCTGGACCTCTGCGTCGGTCGCCTGCGGCCGCCCGTAGCGGATGTTCTCGGTGATCGAGGTGGAGAAGAGCAGCGGCTCCTGGGCCACCACGCCCACCTGCCGGCGCAGCCATTCCGCGTCGAGCTCGGTGAAAGGAGTGCCGTCGAGCTCGAGCCGCCCGCCCGCGGGATCGTAGAGGCGGTACAGCATGGAGGCGATCGTCGACTTGCCTGCGCCCGAAGGTCCCACCACCGCCACCACCTCGCCCGGGTTGAGCGCGAGGGAGAAGTCGGCCAGCACCTTGGTGTTGGGGCGGGTGGGGTAGGCGAACGACACGCCCTTGAACTCCACCTTGCCCTGCACTTTTGCCAGCTGAGTGCCGCCTTCCGACGGAATCTGCGGTGGGCGATGCAACAGCTCGAACACCCGCTCGGCGGCCCCGGCAGCGCGCTGCACGTCGGTCCACAGCTCGGCGAGCGCCGCGAGGCTGGCGGCCATCTGCATGGTGTTGAAGAGGAAGGAGATCAGGTTGCCCGGTGAGAGATCGCCCGCGGCCACCATGCGCGCGCCGTACCAGAAGACGAACACGCCCGAGGTGAAGGCGGCGAAGAAGGCCACCCCGAAGAAGATGGCGGAGAGGTTGATGCGCTTGAACGCCAGCTCGAGCGAGGTGGTGATCGCGCTGCGGTAGCGCGTCACTTCCTTCTTCTCGGCGGCGAAGCTGCGCACCGTGCGAATGCCGCCCAACGACTCCACGGCCACTTCGCTCGCCTTGGCCAGGGCGTCCTGCGAGAGCTTCGAGAGCTTGCGCACCCGCCGGCCGATGATCACCGCGGTCAGCGCCACCGGGGGCACCACGCCCAGCATCATCAGGGTCAGCTGGTGCGAGGTCACCAGCAGCATCGCCAGCGAGCCCATGGCGATGGTGAGGTTGCGAAGCACCATGCTCAAGTTCGCCGACACCGTCGTCTGCAGCACCGACGCGTCAGAGGAGAGCCGGCTGCTGAGGTCGCCGATCTTTTCGGTGTCGAAGAACCCGGTCTCCTGGGTCATCAGTGACGCATAGAGATCGCCGCGCAGCTTGCTGACGATGCGCTCGCCGGAGCGGCTGAAGAGCAGAAAACGCAAGGCCGAGGCGACCGCGGTAGCCGCGAAGATCGCGACCAGGAGCATCGCCATCTCGTCGACCCGCGCGAGGTCGACCTTGCCCATCTTCAGCCCGGTGATCGATTCGTCGAACAGCGTGCCGATCGCTTTGGGGAAGGCGAGGTTGCCGACCGCGCTGATGAGCAGAAAGACGGTGCCCAGCGCGAGACTCCAGCGCTCGGGCCAGGCCAGCGAATAGAGACGCTTGAGGGTGACGGGAAGGGGGGGCTTCTTCTCTGACTTCTTCGACTCGGTTTTCTCGGCCACGCGCTTACCCTAACCACAGGTACGCGATGGCACACACCTCTTCACCCTTCTTCATGGCCGCGCACCGGTAGCAGCGGAACGCTGCGCGTGACAGACGGGAGCGAAGCGGACGGAGCGGCTGAGAGAATCGGGCGGTGAGGCCAAAAGAACAGAAACGCTCGTCAGCAGGCGCGAGCTAACATGCGCGTCACGCATGGCCTCTCAGGAAGACTCACTCCTCGGCAAGATCGCGCTCCAC
>JAYVNA010000827.1:0-25209 GCA_043758715.1 Archangium sp. | reverse complement strand
GGCCGCTGAAGCGTGGGGTCGGGTCGCGGCCCTGACGACTGACGACGCGCTCCCGCTGATCGCCCAGGCCCGCGCCTTGATTCAGATGAAGGACTACGCCGGCGCCGTGATGGCCGGGCGTGACGCCAGCACGCGCGATTCGGGCAGCGTCGAAGCGTTCCAGGTCACTGGCATCGCGCAGCTCGCGATGAACGAGCTCGCCGGCGCCATCGCCAGCTTCGAGAAGGCCGTCGAGCTCGAGCCGAACCACGGCTGGGCGCTCAACAACCTCGGCTTCGCCTGCCTGCGCGCCAACCAGAACGAGCGGGCGGTGACCGCGCTGGAACACGCTGCCGAGGTGCTGCCCAACGTCGCCTACGTGCAGAACAACCTCGGCGTCGCGCTCGAGCGGGTGGGCCGCGGTGACGAGGCCAAGGCGGCCTACCAGCACGCGATGGATCTCTCGCCGAAGTACGTCAAGGCGCGCATCAACGCGGCCCGGGTGGCCAAGGTGCAGCTCACGCCCGACGAGCAGCCCCAGGTCGACGAGACGATGATTGAGCTGCCGCACCCGATGCCTGAGCCGACCGAGCCGAACGCTCCATAATCGGCCCGCCGGTTGCTCTGGACCGGTGAATGCCCAGCACTCCGCGGTTGTTGACCCGCACCACGCGGCCGAGCAGAGACACGTCCGCGCCACACATCGAAACCCCCGCCGCGCCGACCGGGGGTTACAGTCCACCCCCGCTGATGAGCAAGAAGCCGGGTCCCCTGTGGCGTTGGACAAAACGTCTGCTGAAGCTGGCGGTGCTCGGCGTCGTCCTGGCGCTCGCGGTCGGAGCGGGCGCCTACGCCTGGTTCTCCCGCGATCTTCCCAGCGTCGAGGAACTGCGCACCTGGCGCCCCCCGCAGGTCACCAAGGTCACCTGCCGCGATGGCAGCGTCTGCGCCGAGTTCTACCTGCAGCGCCGCACCTGGGTTGACGTCACCAAGCTGCCCAAGCACGTGCGCGAGAGCTTCCTCGCCGCGGAAGACGCCGACTTCTATTCGCACAACGGCCTCGACTACCTCGGCATCCTCCGCAGCGCGGTGAAGAACCTCAAGCCGGGCGGAATGAAGTCGGGCGCCTCGACCATCTCGCAGCAGGCCTGCCGCGCGCTCCTGCTCACCCAGGAACGCACGCTGTCCCGGAAGATCCGCGAGTGGATTCTCACGCCGCGCATGGAGAAGGCGCTCGGCAAGGACCAGGTCCTCAACCTCTACGTCAACACCATCTACTTCGGGAACAACCGCTACGGCATCGAGGAAGCCGCGCTCTTCTACTTCGGCAAACACGCCAGTCAGCTGACCCTGGGCGAAGCCGCGGTGCTCGCGGGCACGGTGCAGCTGCCTCACCGAATCAATCCGGTGACCAACATCGTCAAGGCCAAGCGCCGCCAGAAGTACGTACTGGGTCAGCTCGCGAGCCACGGCTTCGTGCCGCAAGCGACGGTCGACGCCGAGCTGGAAAAACCGATCGTCCTCGGCCCCCGCCCGCCAGTGCAGGTCGGCGCGTCGTACGCCGAGGAGGTGCGCAAGCAACTGGTCGCCCGCTACGGCGAGAAGGCCGTGCTCGAAGGTGGGCTGCGCGTGCAGATCGCAATGGAACCCGCGCTCCAGGCGGCCGCGGAGGCGTCAGTGCGCGCGGGCCTCGAGGCCGTCGATCGCCGGCTCGGCTACCGCGGCCCCGCGGGCCAGGTCGATCCCACCCGCTTCGCCGCGCTGCGCCCCTTTCTCGAGAAGCGCCTCACCGAAGCCGGCAAGCGCCGCCCCGATGAACGCTTCGTCGCCGATCTCACGGTGCTCAAGGATCTCAAACCGCCCGAGCATGAAGAGGGCGCTGATCCCCTCGCGGAGCCCGACGAGCAGCTCGAAGTCGAAGAAGCCGCGGCCAGCGAAGACGAGAAGCTCGCGCGCGCCATCGGCGTGAAGACGCTCGCTGATGGGGTCGAGGCGGTCGCCTTCGTCACCTCGGTGGATGACGTCAAAGGTTCAGCGCAGCTCGATCTCATCGGCGCCAAGGCGCAGCTCGACTTCGCCAGCGTGAAGTGGGCCCGCCGCCGCGACGGCACCAAGGTGGGCGCGAACCCCACGAAGCTGTCGGAAGTGATTCAGCCCGGGGAGTTGGTGCGCGTTCGCCTCGGCGCCGCCCTGCCCGCTTCGCAATTGATCTCCGCCACGCTCGCCCAGGTGCCGGTGCTGCAAGGCGGCCTGGTGGCCATCGACCCCAAAGACCGCTCGGTGGTCGCGCTGGTGGGCGGCTACGACTTCAACACCTCGGCGTTCAATCGGGCCACCCAGGCGCACCGACAGCCGGGCTCGTCGTTCAAGCCGTTCCTCTACGCCACCGCGCTCGAGTCGACCCGCTTCACGCCGATCTCGATCATCAACGACGCGCCCGAGGCCATTCGCGATCCGTACACCGGAAAGATGTGGAAGCCGCAGAACTACGAGAAGGGCGGCTTCGAGGGGCCGATCACCCTGCGCACTGCGTTGACCAAGTCGAAGAACACGGTCTCGGTGCGGTTGATCGAAGCGCTGGGCCCGGAAGCGGTGATCGCCTTCGCGAACAAAGCCGGCATCAAGAGCGAGCTGCCGCAGAACCTCACGCTCGCGCTGGGCACCGGTGAAGTGACGATGCTCGAGATCGCCAACGCGTACACCACCCTGCAGACCAACGGCCTGCTCGCGGAGCCAGTGATGCTGGTGCGCGTCGCCGATGGTGCCGGCAAAGTGCTCGAAGAACGTCACGCCGCGCCGGAGCAGGTGCTCAGCCCCGCCGTCGCTTTCCTCGCCACCTCGCTCATGCGCAGCGTCGTCGAGGAAGGCACCGCGGTCGCCGTGCTCGAGTTGAACCGCCCTGCCGCGGGCAAGACCGGCACCGCGCAGGAATTTCGGGACGCCTGGTTCAGTGGCTACACCGCCGACTACGTGGCCACGGCCTGGGTCGGCTTCGATGATCATCAGCCCATCGGCCCGGGTGAGACCGGCGGCAAAGCGGCGCTCCCGTTGTGGCTGGGGTTCATGAGGGCGGCGCACCAGGGCCTGCCCCCACGCGAATTCACCGTGCCCGAGGGCGTGAAGCAGGTTCGCATCGATCCCCGCACCGGAAAGCTCGCCGGCGCTTCAGTCCCCGGCCGCGCGGAGTGGTTCCTCGAAGGCACCGAGCCCACCGAAGAGACGCGCGCCGTCGACCCCAACGACTTCCTGCTGCACGATCAGAAGGGCCCCCCGTGACGTGGCTGGCGGTGCTCCTGCTCGCGGTCGCGCCGTCGCACCCGGGCTCTTCGCTCGAGCGCCTGGCACAGGACGTCACTCGCTCCGTCACCGAGGCGGGCTTCGAGGGTCCCATCGGCGTGTACGTCGAGGGAAGTCCGGCTCCCGCGAGCCGGGTGCTGGCCACCTTGGTGATGGCCTCGCTGGCGGGGAAACAACTGGCCCCTGTGCCCGTCACTGCGCGCGATGCCACCGAGGCTGAACGTTTCGCGAGGGAACAGGGCTTGCGATCGCTCGTGCGCCTCACGCTCGCGCTCGAGCAACCCAAGCTGGTGGTGCGCGGTGACGCGCTGAGCACGTGGGTGAATTTCTGGTCTGGTGCCACGCCGACCCGCACCGGTCCTGCCGCGGCGGTGGTGAGCATGGTCGATGCCGATCTCGAGGCGCTGACGCTCGCGGGGGCCTCGACGCCGCCGTCCACCCGGCCCCTCGAGCTCAACCTGGGCGTGCTCGCGCACCTGCCTTCCGTGCCCGCGGCGATCACCATCGCCGACCTCGATGGCGACAAACGCGGGGAAGTGATCGGGCTGGTCGGTGATGCGGTGATCACCTGGGGCTCCGATGGGAAGCAGAAGAATCGCGTCGAGCTGTCGGCACCGCTCTCGACCCGGCCCACGCGCGAGCCGTTCGGGCTTCTGTCGGTCAGCAACGGCAAGCTGGTGGTGTGGTCGTCACGCAGGGAACGCGCGGAATCATTCGTCTGGCAGCGGGATGCCTGGCGCTCGACCGGCGTTGGCGAGCCACCCGCCGTCGGCAACGTCACGTTCACGCCGCGGCCCGGCTTCACCAGCTTCGGCAATCAGCTCAGCTGGGCGGGCAAGACGCTCACCTGGCCTGAGCCCATCGAACAATTCGCGCTCTTCGGGTCGATCGCGTTGAGCGTTTCACCGAACGGCGGCGCAGCGATCGCCCGAGGCCAGGCGCCCACCACCCAGCTCAATGGTGTTGGCAGCGGGAGCACCCTTGCGGATCTCGATGGTGACGGTGCACCCGAAGTGGTCGCGAGCTCTTCGCGCCCGACGGGAGATGCCGATGAGCTGCGGGTGGTGTCGCTCGGCGCGTTCGAGTCGGCGCAGGCGCGCGGGGGAAACCTGAATGAAGCCGCGGTGGCGTGGCAGAGGAAGATTGAAGGGCGCGCGATCGTCGCGGCGACGGGAGATCTCGATGGTGATGGCGTCGATGAAGTGGTGATCGGCACGTGGTCGAGCGACGGCAGCGGTGAGCTGCTCGTGCTTCGGCGGGCGCCGTGAAGCTCAAACCGAGTCCCCTCTCCCTGCGCCCCTCACCCCAGCCTTCTCCCCGCTTCGCAGGGAGAGGGAGACAGATTTTCGCCTCGATCGTCCTCGCGACCGCAGCCTACGCCGGCTCGCGGGCCCACCCCGGCGGCACCCTGCAGGTCGCGCTCGTCTCCCCTTCCGCCGCGGTCGATCCCCTCACCGCCGATGCACCCGTCGACGCACTTCGGCTGATGCTCACGCACCAACTGCTGTGCCGCGTGGTCGAGCTCAGCCGCCCCTCACCCAACATCCTCCGCCTCACCGCACCCGCCTCGCTCGACCCGAAGCTCGTGACCGACGCGCTCCAGCGCGTGAGCACCACCACCACGCCCGTGCACGGCCTGCTCTTCCCCGTCGCCAGCTGGACCGTCACCGGCCGCGCGATCGATCTCCAGCTCAAGGGCCCCTCGCCCGATCTGGAGCGCATGCTCTGCCACCCCGCCTTCGCCGTTCCCCTGGGCGCCTTCCGGGTGAAGGGCACCCGCCTCGAAGCCTTCGACGAGCAGCCCTCCGGCCGCCCGCACCTCGACGCGGTGGTGCTGCAGTCGACCGACGCCCGCACCGCTGAACGGCTCTTCGCTCAACGCCGCGTGCAGCTGGTGGCCGGCGCCGCCGCTTCAGACGACGTGGTGCAGCTCTTCGCCACGGCGCTGGTGCTCAGCCCCGGCCTGGCTCCGCTGCGCGCGGCCATCGAGAGCACCACCGATCGCTCCGATCTCGCCAGGTTCTTCGTCACCGCTCCCGCGGGGCCGCTGCCAGGCCTGCTCCCGCCCAGCCTCGCGCCGCAACAAGCCGGACCTGCCGTCCTCGCCCGGCCCCCTGCGCTCAACCCGCCGCGGGAACTCACCATCTTGTTCGATGAGGAGGCCGCCCACGAAAAGAGCATCGCGCAGCGGCTCCAGGTGAAGCTGCAGCCCCTCGGCTACCGGCTGGCGCTCAAGCCGACGCCTCGCAGCGCCTTGCGCGGTCGCACGCCGGCCGAAGGAGAGCTCTTCATTCAGAGTGTGGTGCTCCCGCCCTCGCCCGCCGGCGCCCTGGTGCTCTGGCTCGAGTTGGCTGGCCAACACGCGCGCATTCCGGCGGTGTTGCAGCAGCTCGCTGCCGCCCCCGACGTCGACGCCAAAGCGCGTGAGCTGGCCCTGCAGCTCGGGCCTGAGCTGCCCGTGATTCCCCTCGTCACCCGGGGCCTGGGTATCGCCGCCTCCCGCGAAGTTCAGCACCTCACCCGTGACGCGCTCGGGCTGCCCCGCCTCGACGACGTCTTCTTCGCGACGGAGTAGCCCTTCGATGCGCCTCCGCTGGACGCTCGCTCTCGCCTTCGTCGCCCTCTCGGTGCTGCAGATCGCCGTGGTGGTGCCGCTCGCGTTGCGAAACCTCTCCTCCCTGCTCTCAGGTCAGCAGGAAGCGCGCGTCGATCAGCTGATGGTCACCGTCGACGCCGAAGCCCAGCGGCTGCAGGGCGACGTGGGCCGCTCGATGGATGAGCTCGCCCTGAGCCAGGCCCTCGAAGACGTGGCGCGCGACGCCGCCCGCATGCCCGCCCCCGCACACGTCACCACCGCGGCCACCTCCCTGATGACCCCGCGCGGCCTCGATGTGCTCGCGCTCCTCGACGAGCAGGGCCGCACGCTCAGCTCGGGTCACCTTCCCGCGCGACTGGGAGAGCCCGATGATCCGCTCTTCGCTGTCACGAAGAAGCCCGCCCGGTCCGTGGTGGCCGCGAGAGTCGAGCTGTCCGGAGCCAACGGCCTCGTGAGCGCCCCCGCCCTCGTGACGGCGAGGCCCATCGACTACGGCGAACGCCGGGTGTGGGCCGTCGGCGGCGTGCTGCTCTCGGAAGGACGGTCGAAAGATCTCGCCCGCCTCACCGGCGCCCGCGTGGAGATCATCTCTGATGGCGTCGCGCTGGCCTCTGCCGGCGTGGCCCCGCCCCCCACCCTCACCCGCACGCTCCCGGTGGGCGACGTCGCCACCATCAAGCTCACCTTTTCGCAGGCCGACCTGGTGGCGACCCGCAGCGAAGTGTTGCGCGCCTTCCTCGGCTTCGCGGGCGTGGGCCTGCTGCTCTCCGTCATTCTCGGGTTCCTGGTGAGCCGCCGCATCACCCGGCCGATCGAAGCGCTCACTGACGCCGCGCAGAAGATTGCCGGAGGAACGCCCGGCGTCACCGTCAACGACGACGCCGCCTCGGGCGAGCTCAAGGGCCTGATCAACACGTTCAATCACATGACCGGCGACCTCAAGGACGCCACCGACAAGCTGGTCGCCAGCGAGCGGGTGGCTGCCTGGCAGGAAGTAGCGCGCCGCCTCGCGCACGAGATCAAGAACCCGCTGACGCCCATTCGCATGTCGCTCGAGACGCTGCTCGCCGCCAGCCAGCGCACCGAGCTCGACGCGAAGTTCAAACACCTCTTCACCGAGAGCGCCCGGGCCGTGCTCGAAGAAGTCGATCGCCTCAAGCGCATCGTCGACGAGTTCAGCCAGTTCGCCCGGCTGCCCCGGCCGGTGCTCGCGCAGGTCGATCTCGCCGAAGTGGTGAAGGCGATCATGGCGCTCTACGCAGAGCACGAGGGCGTCGGGTATTCGGTCACGCTCGAACCCGGAGCGATCGTCAGCGTCGATCGCGATCAGCTCACCCAGGTGCTGGTGAACCTGGTGAAGAATGCCGAAGAGGCGATGGCCGGCCGCAAGGGTTCAATTCATGTGCGGGTGAAGAAGAGCGATCCGGTCGCGCTCGAGGTCGAAGACGAGGGCCCGGGCATTCCCCCTGAGCTCAAGGCCCGGCTGTTCGAGCCCTATGTGACTACCAAGCCGCAAGGCACCGGGCTCGGCCTCGCGATCGCCCTGCGCATCTGCCAGGAGCACGGCGGCCGGCTCGAGGTGTCCGACGGGGCCCAGGGCGGCGCGCTCTTCAGGGTGTCGCTGCCACCGGCTCGATAGGCCCCTGGCACCTTCGCTTGGCCGCGGGGATGGAGCACAATCGGCCGGTGCGCCGTCTCCTGGGCTTCTGTCTCGTCGGACTCTTCCAAGCCGGCTGCCAATGCGCTCCTCCGAGTGGGCTGAACCTGACCGTGGGGTTCGACCAGTCGGCGTCCCGGTGCGTGGCGTCGGGCGTTCAACTCGAAGGGACCGAGGTTCGTTTCACCAACGCGAAGGCGGTGCCACGCGGTGAGAAGGCCAGCCTCAGCTTCGGAGTGGCGCGTTCAGCCACCATCAAGGGCAAGGTCGTTCCTTTCGCGCGCGGCTACCTCGGCCCCGATTGCACCGCCATCGACCTGGAGCGCCCCGACGAGTTCGTCTCCGGACCGGTGATCGACCTCGACCTCCCGGGCGTGCAGACGCTGCGCTTGACCCTGACCGGCACGGCGGCGGGTGACGGCGGTGTCGATGCGGGCGTCGACGGAGGCCTCGATGCGGGCTGCGGGGTGATCGACTGCAGCGACGTGGCCTGCGACGCCCGCCCGTGCACCGGGGGAAGCTGCGGCCTCACCCTCGATGGAGGCCGCGCCTGTCTGCAGCCGGGGCCGGAGACACTCTGTGACGACCTGATGGACAACGACGGCGACGGCCAGCCGGATTGCGCCGATGACGACTGCGCGGGGCGCAGTTGTTCAGACCTCAACGGCTGCACCACCGCCGACACCTGCACCACCGACGGCGGCGCGCGCTGCCAGCCCGGGCCCACCCTCACCTGCCCGCCGCACACCGCGCCCGACTGCCGCGCCAGCGCAGGTCAGTGCCTGCCCGCTACCGGCGGCTGCGAGTACCCGCTGCTCGACGCGGGCGCACCTTGCGACGATGCCGTGGCGTGCACCTCCACCGATCGCTGCGACTCCTTCGGCCTGTGCTCGGGCACTCCGTACGCGTGCACGGCCACCGTCTGCGCCCCCACCGCTCAGTGCGATGGCCTGGGCGGCTGCAGTTACGGGTTCGCCCCCGGCGCCTCGTGTGACGACTCGACTTCGTGTACGCACACCGACCGCTGCACCGACGCGGGCGTCTGCACCGGCGTGGGCTACACCTGCACCCCGCCGGTGTGCTTCAGCGGCACCGCCTGCGCCGGCGACGGAGGCTGCCTCTTCACCTTCAACGGCGTCGACAGCGGCTGCCCCTTCGGCACCTGCGGACCCGACGGGGGCTGCGTGCGCTCGAACGCGTTCGGCTATGGGCCCAGCAACTTCGACCCCAACCAGGTGCCTGACGCGAGCATCGCTCCCGCCACGACCTTCGCGAGTTGCACGGTGGAGTTCGACACCACCACCAACACCACGCAAGACGGCGGTTGGTGCGGCCAGGCCAGGCCGACCCCCTTTGTGTTCACCCAGGACGGAGGGGTGAGCACCACGGTGCTGGCGATGGCGAGCCTGGACCTCGCGACCACCTCCACGCTGATCTTCTCGGGCGCCAGGCCGGTGATCCTCGCGGTGTACGGGGCCGCCAGCATCCACGGCGTCATCGACGGCCGCTCGCTGGGCACCACCCGCACCGGCCCAGGTGGGAATTGGAGCGGCTGCGGCTTGATGAACGGTGGTGACGCGGTGAACTCCGCGGGCGGAGGCGGGGCGGGCTTCGGCACGACCGGCGCGCGCGGCGGAAGCGCCGGCTCAGGAGACGCTGGCCTGCCCAACAACAACCTCACCCTCCAACCCCTCACCGGTGGGTGCGCGGGCGGCCGGGGTCATGACAGCAGCAACCGCCTCTTCGCGCTCGGGGGCTTCGGCGGCGGCGCCATTCAAATCTCCGCGGCCGGGTCGCTGACGGTGGACGGTACCGTGTCCACCAGCGGCGGCGGGGGCCAGGGCGGGCTCTCAGGCCTGGTCGACCACAACGGCGGCGGCGGTGGCGGCAGCGGAGGCGCGATGTTGCTCGAGGCCCTCGACCTGAGCCTCACCTCCAATGCCCGGCTGACCTGCAACGGCGGCGCGGGCGGCGGCGGCCGGGAAGACGCCGCGGCGGTCGGCTTGCCCGGTCAGGACGGCGCCCTGGCCACCGCCACCCCGGCTCTGGGCGGGCAGCGGGGCACTCCCCTTGCGGGCGATGGCGGCGCCGGGGCGGCGGGGCTCGTCGCACCGACAACCGGCGTGGCCGGGGTGGGCATCGTCGGCGGCGGTGGGGGCGGCGCGGGCCTGGGACGCATCCGCTTGAACGGGGTGAGCAGCTGCAGCATTGCAGCGGGAGGCGTCGTGCTCTCGGGCTCGGTGTCCCGCTCGGCTTCGTGTCCGTGACTTCGCGTCGGCGGTGTCAGGCCCGTTAGGCGCTTGGCGCTTTAGCGGATGCTCGGCATCGGCGAAGGAAGGCCGTTCGAATCGACCCCCGGGTCAATCAGCTTGGGGTTCTGGGGGCCCGGGCGGCCTTCGTAGACGGGGATGGGGTCCTGCGGCAGCCCCACCATGCCGGGATCACGAACCGGAGAAGGCGCAGTGGTCGCGGGTGTTTGCGGCACATTGCCGGTGTTCACCTGGGGTCCCACTGCGGGGCCGGATTCCAGCGCCTGGCCATCGGCAGCGACCAGCGTCTGCCCGTCATACGACTCGTCGGCGCCGACACCGCACCCGGTGATGACGACCATTGCCAGAATTGCGACAGCGACCCGCTTCATGCTGAACCCCTTGTGCAACCCCGATGCCGAAGTCTGAAGCTCACTCGTCTCCATGGGTGACCTCCTTCAGCTCGGTCTCGCCGTTGACGATCTGTGACAGGCGCGAGCGCTTCATCTTCAAGAGCCGGGCGGCCTCGCTGATGTTGCCCTGGGCCTCCTCGAGCGCGCGCTTGATGCACTGCATTTCGATTTCGTGACGAAGGTCTTTGAGCGAGATGTCCCGCTTTCGGGCGAGCTCGTAATAGTCGAGCGGGCCGTCGGGCATCGCCTGGACCGCGGTCGCGAGGACCGGAACCGGCGCAAGGACCGCCACCGGAGCGGGAACCTTCGCAACGACCGGCAGCTCGGCGGTCGAATCCATCAGCGCGCGCAGTTCGCCCACGTGGCTGAAGGCCTCGAGGTCGATCTCGTTGCCTTCGGCGAAGATCGACGCCGACGCGATCACGTTCTCGAGTTCACGAATGTTGCCAGGCCAGCGGTGCCGGCCGAGCAGCGCCAGCGCCTCGTCAGACAAGCGGCGCACCGGCTCGTTGCGCTCGCGCGCGACCTTCTCGAGGAAGTGCTGGGTCAGGCCGGGCAGATCCTCGAGCCGCTCGCGCAACGAGGGCAGCTCCATCATCACGCCCTTGAGGCGGTAGTAGAGATCGCTGCGGAAGCGGCCCTGCGCGATCAGCTGTTCGAGATCGCGGTTGGTGGCGCAGATGATGCGCACGTCGATCTTGATGGTCTTGCTGCCGCCGACGCGCTCGAACTCGCGCTCCTGCAGCACCCGCAGCAACGCCACCTGCGCCTTGGGGCTGATGTCGCCGATCTCATCGAGGAAGATGGTGCCGCCGTCGGCCATCTCGAAGCGGCCCTTGCGCTCCTTGACCGCGCCGGTGAAGGCGCCCTTCTCGTGGCCGAACAGCTCCGAGAGGAGCAGCTCTTCCACCATCGCCGCGCAGTTCACCTTCACCAGCGGCATGTGCCGGCGGGGCGAGAGTGCGTGCAGCGCGTCGGCGAGCAGTTCCTTGCCGGTGCCGCTCTCACCGCGCACCAGCACGGTGGCGCTGCTGCGGCCGATGGGATCGAGCTGCTTGGTGATGCGCTGGAGCGCGGCCGAGCGCCCGACCAGCCCATTCATGCTCTCCACCACCGCGCGGGGAGCCAGTGAGGCCATCGCGCGCGGCAAGCGCAGCTCGGGCTCCACTGCGGCCACCACTTCGGCGCGGCGAGGCAGCGAGAGGAACGCCGTGCGACGAACCGGGGGCACCCGGGCGACCAATTCGTCGAGCAACCGGCCCGCGCGGCTGAACTCGGCCTGCGCGCCGCTCATGTCGTTGGCCGCCAGACGCAGCTTGCCCATGAGGAAGTAGGTGCGAATCGGCCCTTCGAGATCAGGCTTGTCGAGCAGCGCTTCCCGCGCCCGCGAAGCCGCCCGGCTCGCGCCGAGGAGATCGCCGTTGAGCAGGCACAGCTCGGTGCGCGTCAGCTCGACCTCGAGAGAAGCGGCCTGCAGCGAGGCTGCGCCCTTTTCCACCGAGCGCCTCGAGAGCTCGAGCTCGGCCTGCGCGCGTTCGCCCGCCTGCAAGTGGGCCCGCGCCTTCCAGGCCGCGGCGAGCGCCGCCCAGGCATCGTTGCCCAGCTGTTCGAAGCCGGTGCGAGCCGACTCCAGCAGCCGGCGCGCTTCGGGGTACTCGCGCGCATCGACGGCCAGCGCGCCCAGGTTCAGCTGGGCCGAGGCTTCGAGGTAGCCATCACCCAGGCGGCGGGCCTGGCGCAGCGAATGTTCGGACAGCTCGGTCGCCCGCTCGGTGTCGCCCAGGAAGTGGTGGAGCCGCGAGAGGTTGCTCGCGGCCATCGCCACTTCGCGCAGGCTGCCGAAGCGGGAGAAAGCCGAGAGCGCGCGGGTGAGGTGACCGAGCGCGAGCTCGAAGTCGCCCGACTCCGCGTACAACGAACCCAGGTTCGCTTCGGCGTGGGCGTGCAGGGGGCGGCTCTCGGGGGGCGTGCTTTCCCAGCAGGCGATGGCGCGATCGCGATCGCCGCGCTTGTAGGCCGCGACACCTTCGTTGAGCCGCGCGAGCGTCCCGATGCGCGTCTCGCCCAGCGCGGCAGCGCGCTCGGCGTTCTGAGCGAACAGGGTCTGCGCCTCGGCGGCGTGGCCCTGCACCAGCAGCGCCTTGCCCATCGCCTGGCGAAGGGTGAGGGACGAGGCGTCTTCGGTGGTGCGCTCGGCGAGCACCGCGCGGCCCAGCTCGAGCGCATCAGCGGCGCGGCCGGTGGAAACGTACAGCTCAGCCAGGATCGCTTCGGCCCCGGCGGCGGTGTCCTTCGAGGCGCGCGCGATGTCGAGCAGCACGCGCGTCGAGCGGGCGCGGCCCACCTTGATCAAATGGCGCGCGGCTTCGAGAGCCAGCACCGGGCGGCGGCGGGGGTCACCGCGCCGCGCGGCCTCGAGCAAGCGGCGGACGGCGCCGCGGTAGTCACCGAGCAGCGCGAGCACCCGGCCCCACGCCTCGAGCACCTCGCTCTTCTGCGTGGCGTCGAGCAGCCCCGCCGCGCGGCCGTACAGCGCCTCGGCGTCTTCCAGCGCACCACGATCGACCAGGCCTTCCGCCGCGCGCACCGCCAGCTGCGCCCCTTCGACGGGCGCCACCGGCAAGAGAAGCTCTGCCGCCGACAACAGCTGACCTGCTTTGGCCATCACCCGGCCCAGGGCGAGGGTGCTGACGCGGCGCTGCTCTTCGTCGACCAACGCGGCGTAGGCCTGCTTCTCGGTTTCGCGGGCGAAGCGCCACGAGGGCCGCCCGTCGAGCACCTTCACCGCGACCAGCCGCTCGCGCAGCAGGCCATCGAGGGTCTCCGCGCTCTGGTGCGCCTCGGACCCCAGGGTGGAAGCGAGCCACTCCACCGGCAATGCCTCGGGGGCGATCGCCAGCACCGAAAGGACCGAGCGCTGCAGCTCAGTCAAACGCTCGACCCTTCGAACGAAGAAGTCGATGGCCGCCACCGGGCGCTCGAGCAGCTCGCCCAGCGCCTGCGGGTTGCCGCCGGTCGCGTCCAGCAGCCGCTGCGCGACGTCCTGCCGGCCGAGGAAGCCGCGAATGCCGTCGAGATCGAGCCCGGCCAGCGAAAGGGTGCGGCCCGAGACGTGCGAGACGACTTCGGCCAGCGGCGCGGGGAGCGCCTCGTCTTCGCGGAAGGTGAGCACGAACAGCCCGCCCACCTTGGACTGCGGAGTGGAAGCCATCGCGGCGAGGTAGCGAATGAGCTCGAGCGACGCGCGATCGGCCACGTCGAGATCGGGCCAGATCACCAGCGGCGCTGCCCGGCCGGCGATCGAGAACAGCTCACCCGCACCGTCGTAGAGGGCCAGACGGCGCTCTTCGGCAGGCAGCGACTGGCTGCCCGAGCGCATCGGCTCGACCGCGCGCGCCAGCCGGGCCAGGGTGGTCTCGGGAACGCCCGAGCGCTTCACCAGCGTCAGCAGCTCGCCCAGCATCGGCGCGAACACGCCCCACGTCTGCCGCGCATCACGGCCACTGCCGCCTTCGAAAATCGGAGTGCCCTGGGCCGCGAGCGTCTGGGCGAGCTGCGCCAGCAGGTGGCTCTTGCCCACGCCGCGGGGGCCGCGGACGAACACGAAGCGGGCCGTACCCGAAGCTTTCGCCTCCTGGTGTTCGCGGGTCAGCAGCGAAAGCTCAGCTTCCCGGCCCGTCACTTCAGGGGCGATCGGTCGGAGGTACCTCGTGACGTCGGTGCTCATGTCCCGGCTCCTGGCTGCGACACCTTCGTCGGCAGCGACACTGCGGTCCAACAACCCGCGCGCGCCATTGAGCAACGTGTGTGCCACCTCGGTACACCCCCAGGGGTGTTCCGAAGCGCCCGGTATTGGTCACATTCCGAATGGCTGACGGCTCACAGTCGAGGCCCGGTGACAGGGCCGCCGCGAATGTCCGGGGTGGGTGACCGAAATCAGGTCACCGCGAAAGCAAAGGATCCTGACTGACAGCTCAGTCCTTGACCGGCGTGGCCTTGAGGGCGGCCTTGCCGTCCTTCACGTAGACCTGAAAACGCACGGTGCGGCACTGGTACTTCGTGACGAGCTGTTCCTTGTTCTTGAGCAGCTTCGCCTTGAACTTGTCGAAGGTGAGGCCATCGGCCGGCTCGCGGCACTTCTCGCGGGTGGCGACGAAGTCGCGGAACACTTCCTGGAAATGCTTCTCTTCGTCGTTCGCCGAAGCGGCGGGCGCGATCGAGGCGACCTTGGGCATCGCGCTGGTGGCGGCCTTGAGCGCCGGGCGCTCACCGGTCAGGCCGCTCTGGCCTGCGCGCGCCGCCTTGATCAACTCGGCGGGCACCGCGGCCACCCGGGTCGCGTCGGGGTTGTCTTCGTACGACTGCGGCGAGGGTGCGTCGTAGCCCTGCTGAGCGGCCGCCATCGCGAAGGGGTCGGCAGCCGACGCCGCGGGAGCAGGCGGAGGCGGCGCCGGTGGCGCAGCGAAGCCACCCGGGGGCGGCTTGAACGCGGGGTAGGCGACCGTGCGCTGGCCCTCGTCTTCGTCCATCAGGCCGCTGCGGGGCATGAAGGCGGGCGCTTCGGTGGTGGCGACCGGCGGCGGGGGCGCGCCCCGGGCGAACGACGGCGGAGGCGCGGGAGGCGGCGGGGCGCTGTTCTCGAAAGGATCGGAGGTCGGCTCAGGGTCGAACAGCCCGGAGACGCCGCTGTTCTGGTTCTGGGCAGGCGCCGGAGGAGGCGGCGGCGCGGGCTGGAAGGCCGCGTTCTGGCCGGTGGAGCCCGGCATGGGGAAGTCGAAGTCGTCGGGGCTCGCTTCGGGCGCGGCGGCGTGTTCCTGAATCGCTGCGGGGGCCACGGGCGGGCGGGAAATCGAATCCTGCCGCGAAGGCGGCGGAGGCATCGGCGGCGGCATCACCATCGACGCGCCTTCTTCGGGGGCGCTGCCCATCACGATGGTCATCACCAGCGCGAGCAGCAGCAGCCCGGCGAGGCCGCCGAGCGCGAAGATCTGGTAGCCGGCGAGCGCCTCGAGGGCCGCACGCGAGCTGGCGGAAGCTGCGACTTCGAGGCCCGTACCGCCGATCGCCTGACGGCTCCCGAACCCGTGCGGGGAATCGACCATCACCGGCAAGTTGAGGGGACCCAGGCCCCGAACGGGACCGGTGCCCAGCGGGCCGCTCGCGCCGGCCTTGAGGCCCGCGAGCACTTCGGTGATGCCGCTCTTGTCGCCCGCGCTCACCACCGGCTTGCCATCGGCCAGCAGCGCGAGGCTGCGCAGGCCCAACGACTTCACGGTCTCTTCGAGCACCTTCGACTCAGGCAGCAGCGGGAGGCCGACGATCGCGCTGCCGGCCTGCCTCACTTCGTTCTTGTCGCTGATCACCATCGGCACGGCGAACAGCAGGTAGCTCGCGCCGTCGATCGTCTTCATCGAGCCGGCCGCGCCTGCTTCGATCACCTGCGCCCACTCGACGCCTTCGGGAGGCGTGGTGGCGGGCTCTCCGCTGCCCTTGACGGACAGGGAGCCGACCTCGTTGGTGAGCCCGACGAAGAGCTGTTCCTTGAGCTCGGCGGGAATCGCGTCGGAGGCGGCGCTGCGCACGGACGCGAACCGGTCGACCGTGGGGGCCTCGGGCTTGGCGCCCGGCTTGGGGCCGGGGTTCCAGGCCGCGGTGCCGCCGACCACCTTGAGGGCGACTGCCTGAATGAGGGAGCGGCGTGACTCGAGCGCGACCGCGATCGGCCCGGCCGCACCTGCCACGGAAGCCTGCGCTTGCTCGGCCGAACTGGCGACAGCCAGCGGCGCGACGAGGGTCAGGTGGTAGGCCCACAACCCGAGGGCAACGAGGGCAAAGGCGAGAAACTTGAGGCGAGCCATCGGTCTCAGGGCTTAGCACGCGCACCAGTACACCGCGTCAAATTCTCCGGTAGGTTTGGCACATGGCCCCTCGCACTTTCACTGTCGCCACTTCCGTACAGGACCCGCTGACGGCCGAACGACTCATCGAGGTCCTGCAAGAGGCAAAGCTCGATGCCTTCAGCCGCGCCGGCGGCGCCGCTTCCTCCGCCGCCTTCGCCTCTGCCAGCCCCGCCTTCTGGGACATTCTGGTGCCCAGTGATGGGGTCGAACAGGCGCAGGGCCTCATCAAGACCGAGCTCGAGGAGATCGAGCGCGACGGCGAGGCGAACGCGAAGGCCGCGGAAGAAGAGGCGATGTCGGGCGAAAAACCCGTCGCTGATTAAGGCGTAGGCGCGGGGGGGAGCGTCGGCTCGAACAGCGCGAGCCCCTCAATCGTCCACTGCGCGAAGTCGAGGTTGCGCGTGAGGTACCGGCTCACCGGTTCCTCCACCACCTTCTTGAAGCTGCGGGAGGCGTGACGCAGCAGCGGTCCCTTCGGACCCTGCACCAGCACGCCGACGTGGGAGACGCGGGTGACCAACGAGGGTCGGTCGGCACGCACCACCACCACGAGCAGCCCGGCCGGCGCTTTCGCCAGCGCCTCGGCAGCGAACGCCGACGGAATGACGTCGAGCTCGAAGGTGCCGCGGGCCTGTTTGGCTTCGGGCAGCGCGAGGCCGACGGCGCCTTTTTCCTTCCAGGTGGCGGCGGTGATCACCTTCTTCACCTTGCGCGTCTTGTCGCCTCCGTACTGCGCGGTCACGTCGCGCAGCAGGCCGCGCTGCTCGTTCACCGGCAGCCACTGCGCTTCCATGATGTGCAGCCGATTTTCCCAGGCCGGCGGCCCGTCGTACCGGAGCGCGCTGAGGGCCTCGACCAGGTTTCCCGGCTCGGCGGTGCTCAGCGCGATCGACTCTTCGATCATCGTCACGCAGTCGACCGCGTCGAAGCGGATGAGCGGGTCGGGGTCGTGCCCGCTGCCTTCACCCAGCGGAGAGAGCACGTAGGGAGCGCCCACGAAACCGGCGCTCGCCTCCAGCACCCGCTCGCGCAGGGTGGGCAAGGTCTTGAGGTGGGCCATGGCGTCGGCGCGTTGCACCTCGCCCATCGACGACCAGGGCGCGACCGCCAGCATCAGGGCCAGAAAGACAGTCACTGCAGGCCCGCTTTCTTCAAGATCGCCTGGCGCTGCTCGTCGGTGAGCCGCAGCTTCTCGAGTTCGTCTTCGTAGACGAGGCGGTGCTCGCCGGTGGCCTTGGCGCTCTCGATCACCAGCCACTCCAGCGCCCTGGGATCGCCGCCCTGCACCAGAATGCGCCCGGCCCTCGCGCGCAGCTTGTCGTCGGGGTCCTTGAGCACGGGGGTCAGCGTGGGCGAAGAGACCTTCGCGGGCGCGCCTTCGAACAGCATCACGCCCTGGAAGCGCTCGTTCTTGTCCTTCGAGGTGATCAGGTTCGCGGCGAAGGTGGCGCACTTCGGCGCGCCCATGGCGCAGAGGGCCTGCGCTCCCGCCAGCCGCGTCGATTCCGAATCGTCTTTCAGCAGCGCCTCGAGCACGGGGATCTGCTTCTTGTCGCCCGAGCGGCCGGCCGCGACGATCATCAAGATGCGCAGATCGAGATCGGTCTCGGTCCTGGCGGCCTTGAGCAGCGGCCCCGAAGCAGCGGGCTTCCCGATTTCACCCAGCGCGCGCGCCGCTTCCCGGCGGGGGCCCAGCAGCGGGTTCGAGAGCAACGCGATGAGCGGCTTGAGCCCCTCGGCGCTCTTGATGCGGCCCAGCCCGCGCGCCCCGCTCATCACCTCGCCCACGTCGTCGCTGCGCAGCGCGCCCAGGAACACGCGCTCGACGTCGGGCTCGTTGACCGCGAGCGCGACCAGGAACTCGAGCATCTGGCCGCGCAGCTTCCCGCTGGAACGCCGCAGGGCCAGCACCAGCTCGCCCGAGACGTAGCGCTCTTCACCCAGGAACTGCACCCGGTTGATCGCCGCGTTGAGCGCCATGTTCCCGCTCAGGAACTGGTCGAGCACGTGCGAGGCCTCGGCGCCGTTGTTCGGCCGGGCCAGCGCGAGTGAACCCACACACACCATGAGAACGGCCAACCAGCGCGTCATGAAGGAGGACGGTAGCATTCGCCCTCAAGGTGCGCTCCCCCGCTTCCCTCTGTCTGCTGCTGACGCTCGCCACGACCGCGGGGGCCCAGTCACGCGTTTCGCGGTGCTTTGCCGCGTGCGAGCGCAACGTCGCCGACCCAAGGCTCAGAGCGAGCGCCTGCGGGGCCTGCCTCACTTCGCCCGATCAGGGAGCGGCGTGGCTTGCCCGCTTGCCGGCTTTGCCCGAGCACCTGCTGGAAGACGAAGACTGGGAAGTGCGCTGGGCCGCGTTGCTGGCGCAGGCGCGCGCGAGCAAGAGCACGGCCCCGCGTGAGCTCGCCCGCTGGGTGCGCCGCGCGCAGGGAGAAGAGGTGCAGCGGGCCTGTTTGACCGCGCTTCACGCCGCGGGGGTGGCGAAGACGTCGATGGCGGCGCTGATCGCCGAGGCACCGGCGGCGCAGATCTGCACCGCGCGTGCGAAGGCGCTGACCGACGCGCTCTGGCTAGACCTCTATTCTCGAGACGCCACGGCCCGGCGAGAGGCCCTGACGCACCTCGCCCGCGGGTTCGAGCGAGCGCCGGCCCGGGTGGTGCTCGACGCGCTCCCCACGCACCCGCCCGCGTTCGACGAGCTGGTGCTCGAGAGCCTCGCTTCGTGGTCGCTCGAAGCCGACGTCTCGCCGGCGAAGTCGCTCCTCGCCGCGGCGACGCCCAGCGACGTGGCGACGATGAACCGGGTGCTGGCCGTCTTTGGCCGCCAGCGCGAAGAGGCGAACACGCAGCTCGCTGCGACCGAAGATGCGGTGCGCAGACAGGGGTTGAGCCGGCTGGCGGAGCTCGCGCCCCTCTCTGAGCCTGAGCTGCTCACCGCGCTCGCAGAGCCCCTGCCGGCGATGCGGCTGATGGCGGCGCGAGGGCTGGCGCGGGGGGAAGCGCGTTCGCTGGCCGCGATGACCGAAGACCGGCTGTCGGGATCGCGCCCCGCCACCGCGGCGCAGCAGCGGGCGTTGATCGACTTGGTCGGGGACAAACACGACGCCGATTGCGCCCCCACCTTGCTGAAGACCTGGGCCGATGCGGCGCGCCCTGAAGCGCTGAGGTCGCGTTCGCTGGTGGTGGCCGCTTCCTGCAGCTGGGCCGCCGCGGGCCCGGTGGTCGAGGCCGCGCTCTTCGGGCCCTCTGAGTTGGAACGTGCGACGGCGATCGCCGCCCTCGGCTTCGGAGTGCGCAGTGAACAATTGACCGAGCGCCTGCTGCGCGCGACCGACGCCCCCGAACCCTCGGTGCGCAGGGCCGCCTGCCAGGCGATGGCGCAACAGCGATGGCGCGGGGGCACGGCCCGACTGCTCGCCCTGTCGTCCGACCCGGACGCAAGCGTGCGAGCGGAGGCCCTCACCTCGCTGGTCACGCTCGACGCCCCCGCGATGGAGGGCAAGCTGGTGGCCGCGATGGAAAAGGACCCCGCCCCGGCCGTTCGTGCATCGGCGGCCAGCCTGCTCTCCCGGTTCAGCGGGGCGCGGGTGCTCAGCGCGCTGAGCCTTTCCGCAAGAAACGACACGGATGCGAACGTGAAACTCGTCGCAGCTCAGTCCTTGCGTAAACTCGCGCCAGGGAGTCTTCCGCCATGACCATCAAGCTGGCCGCCGTCATCGAGCCCAACGCCGCGCGTTACAAGTCCGTGGCTGAAGCGCTCAAGAAAGCCGGGCTGAAGGTGTCTGCCGCGCGCGAGCCCGAGCAACTGACCCGCGAACAATTGGTGGTGCTGGGCGGCTCACTCAAGAGCCCCACCCGGGTGGCCCGTGAAGTGCGCCGCCATGCGCCCGAGGCGTTGTTGTTCGCGGGGCAGGCCAAGGGGTTCAAGGCGCCGTGGGCTGACGGGGTGATCCCGCTGCCCGTCTCTCCCAACGATCTGCGGGTGCGCCTGGCCGAGCGGGAGAAGCAGCCCATCGCGGCCGCCATCGTCGCGCCCCGCCCGGGTGAAGGCATCCTCGACCTCACCACCAACTTCTACACGTTCGCCCACTTCAAAGAGGTGCTCTTCGTCGAGGTGAAACGCGCGCGCCGCTACGGCTTTCCCCTCGCGCTGGCGCTGGTGGCCTTCGACCCGATCTCCGGCCGAATGGACGCCGACCTTCAGAGCCAGTTGATGGGCGGCCTCGCGCTCGCGATTCGGCGCTCGTTGCGCGACACCGATTACCCGGTGCAGCACTCGAACGATCGCGTGCTGCTGCTGATGCCGCACACCGATCTCGCGGGCTCGTTGATCGTGGCCCGCCGCATCTGTGAGCGGGTGGCGCGGGCGACCCTGCAGGCCGGAGAGACCATCGTTCACCCCACCATCTCGGTCGGCGTGGCGGCGGGTGAGCCGGGGCGCGAGTACGGCTTCTCGGATCTCGTGCGCCAGGCGCAAGACGGGCTGACGGCGGCGATGGCGCGCGGTGGAAATCGGGTGGAGTTCGTCACGCCGGTGGCTGAAGCGAACCCGTCACCGTTGGGCGCGCCGCTGCCTCCGATGCCTCCGCACTGAGTTGCTGGTCCCTCGACTTCGCTCGGGATGACCGGCGAACCCCGCTCATCCCGAGCGGAGTCGAGGGATCAGGGACCGCTGAGTTCCATCGCGTCGACCCGGTTCCGGCCGCCCTTTTTGGCGCGGTACAGGTACTTGTCGGCGGCGGCGATCAGGTCTTCAGGCTGCGCGAAATCTGAATCGAGCACGGTGGCCACGCCAAGGCTGATGGTCACGTGAATGGGCGTGCCGTTGAAGACGAACTCGGAGCCATCGACGGCGCGGCGGCAGCGCTCGGCACACCGAATCGACTTCTCCGAAGCAGACTCGCGCAGCATCAGCGCGAATTCTTCGCCGCCGTAGCGGGCGAAAAGATCTTCCTGGCGCACCGTCTCAGCCACCTTCGCGGCGACCTTCTGCAGCACGTAGTCGCCTGCGGGGTGCCCGTAGGTGTCGTTGATCTTCTTGAAGTGGTCGATGTCGAGCATCACCATCGACAGCGGCACGCGGTGGCGCAGGCAGTACGCGAACTCCTTGCGGAGCGTGTCGAGGAAGTACTTCTTGTTGAAGATGCGCGTCAGGCCGTCGCGGGTGGCGCTCTCGTAGATCGAGCGCTGGTACTGCTCCTCGAGTTGGTCCTGGATCGAGAACTTCACCACCGTGTTGGCGCCAATCTGAATCTTGTCGCCGTCCTGCAGGGTGGCCACGTTCACCTTGATGCCGTTGAGGAAGGTGCCGTTGGTCGAGCCGAGATCGACGAGCTGAAAGTGCCCATTGGGCGCCATCGTGATCTTGCAGTGCTTGCGGCTGATGCCGTCGTCTTCGCACTGCAGCTGCGTGTCGGGCGCACGGCCCATCACGAACTCGCCCTTGTCGAGCTTGAGCATCTTGCCGATCGTCGCGGCAGTCTTCGCGCTGATGATGATCAGGTAGGCGCTGGCTAACGCCTTGTTGTCACCGAGCAGATCGCTGATTTTGTGTACTGCTGTTTTGTCCTCAGCCATCGCTCTCGTCCAAGGTTCGGAGCCCCGCGTCCCCGTCAGTTACGCTAGCACTCAGGTCCGTTCACCTGCCACAGATCGCTCAAGGTACTTGCGCAACGCGTTACCTGGGTGGTTCGCCAGGCCATGCATCAACTTGGCTACAGCGGCGGACACCGTCATATCTCCCCCGCTGATGGCCCCGTGGTCCCGGGCGGCGTTGCCCGATTCGTATTGGGAGAGATCCACCCCATTTCGGTGGGCCTGGCTGACAACCATCACCGGGACCCCGAGCTGAGCAGCCTCCGCGAACAGGGGGGTCAGCGACCGCCCCAGCGCCTTGGAGGAGGGGAAGTTGCCCGCCCCATACGCCTCGACCACCAGCCCGTGGACCCGGGGAAGAATGCTCATGGGGATGGCGGGGTCGAGCCCGGGGAAGATCCGCAGCAGGAACACCCGGGAGTCCAACTTCTCGGCCAGCTTGAAGCGCCCCCCCCCTGCGAGCCCGTCGGAGAACCGGGCTTCGACCCCGAGCACGCCGAGCACCGGGTGGTTGGGGCTGTCGAAGGCGTCGTATTCGGCGATCGACACCTTTCTCACCCGGTTGCCCCGGTAGAGATGGGAATCGAAACACACCGTCACTTCCTTCGGCCCGTGGATGGCGGAGGTGACGGCGTCGATCAGGTTGAGCCGGGCGTCAGAGCGGATTTCGCCCAGGGGCCGTTGGGCCCCCGTGAGGACGACGGGCTTCTTGAGCCCGGGGAGCATGAAAGAGAGGGCCGAGGCCGTCTCCGCCAGGGTATCGGTGCCGTGGGTGACCACCACGCCATCGAAATCGGGCAACCGTTCTGCGAGGCGGTGGGCGAGCTGGGTCCACAACTCGGGCTGCATCTCGCAGGAGTCGATGTTGCTGAAGACCTCGAATTCGAGGTGCGCGAGCTTCGTCAGCTCGGGCACCCGCTCCCGCACCGTGCGAAAGAAGGAGCCGGGTCTGAGCGCGTCCGGCCGCCGGCCCGACATGCCCAGCGTGCCGCCGGTGTGCACCAGGAGGATATTTTTCATGCGCGAATCGGCCACTCAGCGTTCCTTTACAAGCCAGCACCCGGTGGGTACAACGACTCGCATCGTGGCGCACCTCCTCACGAAATCCGTGTCGCTGGTGACGGTGACGCTCGTGTTGCTCGCTTCGACCCTCGGTCAGGCCCAGACCGACCCGTCGCGAGCCCTGGCTGACGTGCCCGGCTTCGACTTCAGCCGCCTGGCATCGCCTGCGAAACGCGAGCTGCTCAGCGTCCTCACCGACGAGTTCGATTACTGCGGCCGCCCGCTCACCCTGCTCGCCTCGTTGAAGAAGGGTGACGCCTGCAAGCACACCCGACGGCTGGTCGGTCTGGCCGCGACCCTGGCTGCCGATGGCGTCTCGGCCAACGAGATCCTCGTCAGCCTCAGCAAGCACAACCAGGCCTTCAACAAGGCGCGCGCGACCTTCAAGCCCGATGAGCGGCAGTGCCAGGGCTCGAAAGACGCGAAGGTGACCATCGTCGAGTTTTCCGATTTCGAGTGCCCGTACTGCGCCGCCGCGCGGCCGATTCTCGAGGAGTTCGTCAAGGCCCGCCCGCAGGTTCGCCTGTGCTGGATGGCCTACCCCCTGCCGATGCACCCCAACGCGGTGACCGCGGGGCAGTCGGCGATGTTCGCGCGCGACGCGGGCAAGTTCTGGCAGATGCACGACGCGCTATTCGACAACCAGCTGTCGATCTCTGAAGACTTCATTCGGCAGCTGCTGGGGAAGCAGGGCCTCGACGTGAAGGCCTTCGACAAAGCCGTCGCCGCCAAGAAGTACCTCGATGAGCTCGAGGCCTCGAAGGAAGCGGGCAAGAAGGCCGGGGTCGATTCCACTCCGTCGATCTTCATCAACGGCCGCAAGTTCCTCCTCGGCCTCAACGCCGAGTCCCTGTCGGTCGCGGTCGATGACGAACTCGACTGGATGACCGGCAACAGCGCCTGGCCCTCGAACTGACCTTGGACGCGCGATTCCTCGTCGATGCACGTGGGTACATGGCCCCTGCCGACGGCGGAAGTTCGCCTCTCGTCGGTCGCACGGGCTACTTCCGCCTCCAGAACACCTCGCCCGATTGGATCGTGATGCTGCGATCTCCGGCGCAGGGCGGCCTGCAGGAAACGCGGCCCCGGGTGGTGCTGGCTGGTGACTGTGGCGCGTTTCACCTGGCCGACTTGATCGCGTTTCTCGGCCAGTCCCGGTGGACGGGCGTGCTGCGGGTGAGCGCGCCGTCGGGTGAGCGGAGCCTGCTGCTCAAAGACGGTGACGTGCGCTCGGCCGCCAGTGATTCGTCGGGCGATCGCATCGGCGAAGTGATGGTGCGCATGGGGTACGTGACGCGCGTCGCGCTCGACCGGGTGATCGCCGAAGCCCCGCCCTCTCGCATCGGCAAGGCGCTGGTCGAACGCGGGCTGATCAAGGCGCACGATCTCTACAAGTGCCTCAATGAGCAGATCAGCGAGATCTTCCACGGCATCATGCTGTCGAAGGACGGCGCGTTCGCGTTGATCGATCAGGAGATCGACGAGAAGGCGCTCACGCACAACCTCTCGCTCTCGATGAACGGGCTGCTGATGGACAGCATCCGCAAGATCGACGAGCTGGCTCAGTTCAGGAAGCGCATTCCCCACGGGCGCATGTACGTGCTGCTGCGCAAGCCCCCTGAAGAAGAGCTCGAGCCCGAAGAAGCGGCCGTGTTCGCGCAGGTCAATGGCCAGCGCACGGTGATCGAAGTGGGTCAGCTCGCGCGGTTCTCCGAGTTCGATGCCACCCGCATCGTTCATCACCTGCTGGAGATGGGGGTGGCGCGCGTGGCCGATGCGCCGGGCGCTCCGCCGATCAGCACGGCGTCGTCGATCATCGAGCTCGCCCCTGCCCCGCCCACCAAGCCCGTCCCCGCGGCGCCGCCCAAGCCAGTGCCGCTCTCGGCCGATACGGTGGTGCAGGTCTTCAACACCATCTTCCACGAGGTGAGAAACGAGGTCGCTGCGCGCGGCACCCTCGAGCCCTTCCTCATCAGCGCCAACGCCGCGCTCAAGGGCAACGGCGTGTCGACCTCACCCGTGCTCAATGGGCTGATGTTCGGCGACGACGGCATGCTCGAGGCGGCGCAGCTGATCTTGCGCTACGAGCAGCTGAGCCTCGAGGGCGATCTCGGCGCCGACCCCATCGCCTCGCTCAAGCAGGCGCTCTCTGACGTGATGTTCTTCCTGCTCTTCCAGGCCGGCGAGTTGCTCGAGTCGGCTGCTGACGAAGAGCTGGCCCGCCGGGTCAAAGAGCATCTCGCGACGCTCGAACCGAAGTGATGTGACCGTGCTGCTCCCAACGTTGACCGCTGAGCTGCCCGGGTGTGGCGGCACGTTCAAGGCGACTCCCGAAGACTTCGTGGTCGAGGAGATCCCTGCGTACGAGCCCTCCGGCGAGCAGGACTGCGAACACCTCTATCTGTGGATCGAGAAGCGTGGCCGCTCCACCCAGGACGTGGCCAAGGCGCTCGCGAAG
>JAYVNA010000826.1:0-9010 GCA_043758715.1 Archangium sp. | reverse complement strand
CGAGCAAGCTCCAGGACGCCGCCACCCATCCATACCGGCTGTTCTTGAACGAGGAGCTCGCCGGGCTGTTCGCGCGGGTGGCGACGCTGAGCGAGCTCAAGGTGCTCGACGCGGTGCGCGGTTCGCCGGACAGCCTCGAGGTGCTGGCGCAGGACACCGGGTTGCCGATGACCGAGGTCGAGCCCGCGTTGGCCGAGCTGGTGCGGCGCGGCGTGCTGTCGACCGAGGGCTGAGATTGCTTCCGACGCCCGGGCGTGTTTCTGAAGGACCGTGGACGACTTTCTCGAAGATCTGAACCCGCCGCAGCGCGACGCCGTGCTGCACGAACGGGGACCCCTGCTCGTCCTGGCTGGCGCGGGCTCGGGGAAGACGCGGGTGATCACCCGCCGCATCGCTTCGCTGGTGCGCGATCGCAAGGTGCCCTCGTGGCGCATTCTCGCGGTCACCTTCACCAACAAGGCCGCCCGCGAGATGCGCGAGCGCCTCGAGCACATCCTGGGGCCGCTGGCGCAGGGGCTCACGGTCAGCACCTTTCACAGCGCCTCGGCGCTCATCTTGCGCCGGGAGGCCGAGAACGTCGGGCTCGAGCGGAACTTCGTCATCTACGACGACGGCGATCAGCTGCAGGTGGTGCGGCGGGCGATTCGCGAGGTGGGCATCGACGTGGCCTCGGTGACGCCCCGCGAGATCCTCTCGAAGATCGACGGCGAGAAGAACCAGGGCCGGTTGCCCGACCAGATGCAGCCGGGGCAGGACCCCAAGCAGCAGGTGGTGCAGCGGGTGTACCGCAAGTACCAGGCGTACCTGCGCTCGGCGAACGCGGTCGACTTCGGGGATCTGCTGCTGCTTCTGGTCGAGCTCCTCCGCAGTAATGAAGAAGTGCGCAAGCGGTACAGCGGCCGCTTCCAACACGTGCTGGTCGACGAGTTTCAGGACACGAACCCGGTGCAGTACGCGCTGCTCAAGTTGCTCGCGCCCCCGGGGCCGACGGCGAACCTGGTGGTGGTGGGCGACGACGATCAGAGCATCTACCGATGGCGCGGCGCCGAGGTGGACAACATCCTCGGGTTCCCGACCGAGTACCCGGGCTGCAAGGTGGTCAAGCTCGAGCAGAACTATCGATCTGACCAGACGATCCTCGAGGCAGCGCACGCGGTGATCAGCCGCAACAAGCGCCGCATGGACAAGAAGCTTTGGAGTTCGCGCGCCAAGGGCGAATCGCTGGGGCTGTTGGTGGCGCGGGACGAGCGGGGTGAGGCGCAGGAAGTCGCGGCGAAGATTCACGAACTGCGACGCGAGGGCGTCACCGACTACGACCAGATGGCGGTGTTCTTTCGGGCCAACGCGCAGAGCCGCGTGCTCGAAGAGACCTTTCGCCTGATGCGGGTGCCGTACGTGCTGGTGTCGGGCCGCAGCTTCTACGAGCGCGCGGAAGTGAAGGACGCCGCCAGCTACCTGCGCTTGATGGCGAACCCGAAGTCCGACGCGGATCTGGAGCGGGTGATCAACGTGCCGGCGCGCGGCATCGGCGACACCACGGTGGAGCGGCTGCGCGAGTACGCCGCCGAGAAGAACATCAGCATGTACGAGGCCATCGAGTTTCCCGAGAAGGTGTCGGCGCTCGGGGGCGCGGCGGTGAAGCGGCTCAAGGCGTTCCGCGAGTTGGCCGAGAAGCTGGTGATCTTCGCGAGGCACACGCCTGATGCCACCAGCGCAGCGCGCTTCATGCTGGAGCAGACCGGACTCGTCGCCACGTACATGGCCGAGGGCAGTGAAGAGGCGATCGGCCGCGCTGAAAACTTGAAGGAATTGCTGACCGCCACCGGTGAGTACGATCGTCAGCGCGAGGAGCGGCTCGCGGCCTCAGGCCAGCCGCTGCCGGCGATGGTACCGATGCCGGAAGGTCCGGGGACTCCGGGTACGCCTGACCCCGAACCGGAGGTTCAGCCTTCACCGCAGGGCGATCTGTTCGCGGCTTTCCATCGGCCCGCGCCCACCCCTCAGCAGCCCGCCGCGGTCGAAGTGCCCCAGGTGGTCGAAGCGCTTCCGCCACCCCCTCCGTTGATGGACGGAGCGTCGCTCGAGCTCGAGGTGCCTCCGCTGCAGGGTTTTCTCGAGCAGTTGAGCCTCGTGGGCGACGCTGATGGTGAGACGGGCGTGGGCAAGCAGCGCGTCTCGTTGATGACGATGCACGCGGCCAAGGGTCTCGAGTTCGACGCGGTGTTCATCACGGGCATGGAAGAAGAGGTCTTTCCCAGCCGACGCGCGACCAAGCCCGAGGCGAGCGAAGAGGAAATGAGCGAGGAGCGCCGGCTTTGTTACGTCGGCTTCACGCGCGCGCGCCGCCGCTTGTATTGCTCGTTGGCGCAGAGCCGCGCGTTGTTCGGCGAGCTGAAGTTCAACGCGCCCTCCCGGTTCTTGAAAGAAGTGCCGCAGGAGCTCTTCGGCTTCCATACGGTGCCAGAGATGGACAGGCCCAGTCACCGGCCCCCGATGATCCGGCGGCAGGGAGGCGGCGACGACGGCCCGCAGATCGATCGCACGTACGATCAGGACACGGACTTTCACCAGGGAGGCGACGAAGAGACCGAGGTGAAGGGCATGCGCGTGTCGCACAGCCAGTTCGGCCGCGGGCAGGTGATCGAGGTGGTGGGGAAGGGCCCGAATGCGAAGCTCACGATTCGCTTCGACAACTTCGGAGTGAAGACGGTGATCGCGCGTTTCCTGCAGCGTGCGTGAGCTACGGGACCGTCGTGCTCCAGGTCGACGGGCTGGTGCACTTCGCCTGGCCCGCGCTGGCCGCCGAGGCTGAGTAGTAACAATTGTAGGTGCCGTCGTTCTTCTCGCAGCACCCGACGACGCCGTCGCTGTGGCAGGGGTTTTCAGAGACGCCGCCCGTCAGGTTGGAGCAGCCCCCCAGCGGTACCTGACACATCGCCTGCGAGGGGACATAGCAGCCGGGAAGCGCAGCGCTGCTCGAGCGTGAACCACAGCCCAGCGCAGCGACAGCGACGACCAACCAAATGGTTTTCATACCCGCCTGACACGGGCCGGGCGCAGTCGTCTCACTTCACGATTCGAAAACCCAGGTGCGAGAGGCCGGAGTCCTGCGAGGTGCTCCGCCGCGCGCTGGTGCGATAGCTGCCGCAGTAATTCGCCGCACACAGAAACGAGCCGCCGCGAATGACTCGCAAGGGCTCGAGCCCCGCAGCGGCCTGGGGCCCTCGCGGATCTTCGACGATGCCGCCATCTGCGCGCATCGCGTACGTGTCCTCGCGGTACCAATCCGCCGTCCATTCCCAGACGTTGCCCGCGAGATCGTAAAGGCCGAACGCGTTGGGTGGATACGAGCGCACCGGCGCAGTCCCGAGCGCTCCATCTTTGAGCGAATTGTTCGCGTGGAATTCGCCTTCCCAGGTGTTCGCCATCGGCGTGTCGGGCCAGTCGTCGCCCCAGGTGTAGCGATGGCCACTCGAGCCGGAGCGCGCGGCGAACTCCCACTCGGCTTCGGTGGGAAGCCGGCCACCCGCCCACTTCGCGTACGCCGCGGCGTCGTCCCAGCTCACCTGCACCACCGGGTGTTGCTCACGGCCCGCGATCGAACTCGCCGGCCCTTCGGGGTGACGCCACTCGGCGCCCGCGACCCACGCCCACTTTCCATCCGCGAACACCATCGAACCGGGCACGAGCAGCGCCTCGTCGGGCTTCGGAGTTCCCGGCGGGAGCTGCTTTCGCAAACTTTCCCATTCGGGCGCGCGCTCAGCGGTGGTGACGTAGCCGGTGGCCGCCACGAAGCGGGCGAACTGCGCGTTGGTCGTTTCGGTCTGCGCGATCGAGAAGGGGCTCACCTGCACGCGATGAGGTGGGCGTTCCTGAAATTCCTCCTCGCTTCCCATCACGAAGGTCCCTCCATCGAGGGAGACGAAGGTGGGGCGTTCTGCGCAGCGGCAACCGGCGAAGAGGAGCGCGGCGAACAGGACGCTACAGCCCAGTCCTCCGGACGATTGGTTTGCGCTCACGAAGGTGCGTATACGATCAGCCATGCCCTCCTTTCACGATGAGGATGCACCCAACGCAGGAATCAGCAGCACCGCCTGGCATCCGCCTCCGCCGCCGACGATCCTGGTGCCGAAGATCGAGGTGACCGAAGAGCTGCTGCGCGCGCTCCCGAAGACCGATCTCCACTGCCACCTCGACGGCAGCATGCGGCTCAAGACCATTCTCGAGTTGGCCGAGCAGCAGGGCGTGAAGTTGCCGTCCGATACCGAAGAGGGCCTCGGCAAGGCGATTCACAAGGGCGAGATCTGCCGCGACCTCGAGGACTACCTGGTCGCCTTCGACGTCACGTGCAGCGTGCTGCAGACCCAGGAAGCGCTCTTTCGCGCGGCCTATGAGCTGGGGATCGACGCGGCGGCCGAAGGCGTTCGGTATCTGGAGGTCCGTTATGCGCCGGTGCTGCACCAGGCGCGCGGCCTCAAGCTCACGCACATCATCGACTCGGTGCTCGAGGGGTTGCGCAAGGCCAAGCACGAGACCCGGCTGAAGTACGGCGTCATCCTCTGCGGCATTCGCCACATGAGCCCGGAGACCAGCCTGCGTCTGGCCGAGCTGTGCGTGGCCTACAAGAACCGCGGCGTAGTCGGCTTCGATCTCGCGGGCGCCGAAGCGAACTTCCCGGCGAAGGAACATCGCCAGGCGTTCCAGTTGATCCTCAAGAACAACGTCAACTGCACCGCCCACGCGGGCGAAGCCTACGGCCCGGAATCGATCGGCCAGGCGCTGCACTACCTGGGCGCCCACCGCATCGGTCACGGCGTGCGGCTGCGCGAAGACGGCGACCTGCTCAATTACGTCAACGATCACCGCATTCCGCTCGAGTGCTGCCCCTCGTCAAACGTGCAGACGCGCGCGGTCGACGACATGAAGGCGCACCCGCTGAAGTTCTATTTCGACTACGGCTTGCGCGTGACGATCAACACCGACAACCGGCTGATCACCGACACCACGGTCTCGCGCGAGTACCTGATCGCGCACCAGCAGCTCGGGCTCTCGCTCGAAGATCTCACCACGGTGATGGTCTCGGGGTTCAAGAGCGCGTTCCTGCCCTTCCGCGAGAAGCAGGATCTGCTCAAGCAGGTCAACGCGGAGATCGACGCCACCTTGCGCGCCTTCGAGCGGAAGAGCCTGGCGAAGTAGATGAGTCAGGGGCGGTGGGAGACTGCGCGCTTCGGTGCGCTCGTGTTCTGGGCAGTCGGCGTGCAGACGCACGAGTTGCTCGGCACCGCCGCCCTCGCGTTGCTGGTGCTGCTCTTCATTCCCTCGCTGCTGCAGCAGGTGAACGCAGGCACCCTGGACCAGCAGGTCAAGCCCTGGAGGCCGTTGTTCGCCTTCGTGGCCTGGGCGCTGCTCGCGCCGACGATCGCGGGCCAATTCCCCGATGGCACCGGGCTCGCGCGCACCCTCGACTGGGCGATCATTCCGCTCATCGCTGCCACGGCGGGTGAACTCACGCCGCGCCGCTGGAAAATTCTGACTCTGGTGGCGCTGACGACCCTCGGGCTCTCGAGCCTGGCGGCGGGGCTGCAGCACTTTGGCATCTGGCCCCGGCAGGAAGCGTTCGCCGGGCTGGACTGGATGCGCATTCCCTTCGCGCGCGTATACGAGCCGATCGCGGACTCTGGGCGGTTCATGGGGGGCGGGTTGTTGTTTCACCGGCTCAAGTTCGGTCACGTCTCGGGCCTGATGGTGATCGGCGCCATCGTGGCCTCCCGGCACCTCACCGGCCTCGCGCGCGCCGCGGTGATCGCGTTGGGCACTTTCGGTTTCGTCGCGGTGCTCGTGTTCCCCTACGCGCGCATGGGCGCCGTCTCGATGACGCTGGCCGCGGCAGTGACCGTGGCGCTCGTCTCGGCTTCACCCAAACGCGCGTTGCTCATGAGCGGAGCGCTGGGCGTGGCCGGGCTCGCGTTGGTGCTGAGCATCACTCCGCTGCGGGAGCGCTTTGCTTCTGCGTTGACCGATCAAGGCAGTGGCCAGCGCACCCAGCACATGGCGGCGGGTCTCGAGGCCGTGAAGCAACACCCCTTCGTGGGCGTGGGCCCGGGGCAGTTTCGGCCCTCGAAGTTCGCCGACTCGAACATGGCCGAGCACGTGAAAGACAACCCGGGCAAGGCGCACAACCAATACCTCTCGATGGCCGCGGAGACCGGCATTCCCGGCGCGCTGATCTTCATCGGAGTGCTCGGCTGGCTCGTGGTGCTCGCGCGCGGACGGCCTTACGGGGCGCTGACCCAGGGCGCGATCGCGTTCTTCGCCGTGCTCTCGCTCGCGCATGATCCACTCTTCCAGGCGCCGGTGAGCATGGCGTTGGTGTTCGTGATTGGCCTGGGCCTCAGGGCGCCGCTCACCGTTGCGCCGGAGACCGTTGCGGTTCCGGTTCAACCCAGTCCGGCGAGCGCCTGACCTCAGGGCCCTTCAGGGCGCCGCTGCCAGACCTCGAGGCCGCCGAGTTCGAGGCGATCGTGCGTGCTTTCGAAATGACTCATGAGCGTGGGTGAGAGCTGCCGGCGCCCGCGATCTCCGAGAATGACGTAGCGGCACTGCTCGAGCACGGGGAACGGTTCGGCGGCCGAAGCGAAGGCGGCCGCGGCATCAGGGAAGCGCTGGCCTCCCGAGACGGCGGTGAGGAGTTGCTGCCCGTAGTTGTCGATGACCGGCCCCATTCCGGGCAGTCGCGGGGGTAAGCGGCCCGCTGCCAGTGACCAGCCTGGCTCGAAGGTGAAGACGCATTCGGTCGTGGTGCGCAGCGGGGTCCGGGAAAGCGCGAGGTGCTCGTCGGTGCTCTGAGCGCGGCGCAGACACCGGGCCAACGAGAAGCCGAGGCTGACGCACACCACGGCGATGAGGAGGCAGTGCGCGAGCCGCCCGCGCGAGGCGCTGAAGAACCAGTCGATGAATACGCCCGCGAGCACGGCTTCCGAGGCGATGAGGTGGGCGTTGTATTGCGACCAGTACCCCGATGACGCGAAGAAGGCGGCGAGGGTGAGCACCCATGCGCAGACGATCACCCGTGAGGTCACCGTCCATTCCCGGCGCAACACCAGCAGCGCGGTCATCACCGTCGCGAGTACCGGCGACGCGAGGTGACGGAGCGCGAAGATCTGGCCGAACCGCGCTGAGCGATCCAGGCCATCAGGCGGGCGCCACAGATGGAACAGCCCGACCTGCTCGAGGAACGCCGCCGGGTTCTGGAGCGCGAACGGCGCAACCACGATCGCGAAGATGAACAGCGCGGCGCCCCACACCATGAGCACTCCGCGCCGGCCTGCGAAGCTGCTCACGCCCCACAGCGCACCGAGGACCCAGATGGCGGCCCACAGCTTGATGGACACCGCGAGTCCACCGAGCACGCCGGCGGTCCACAGCCAGGCAGTGCGGCGCGAGCCCGTCGACGCCTGCACCACGGCGACCGCGAGCAGCAGACAGACGAGGTTGAGGAGCGGCTCGAGGAACGGCCCGCGCTCGACTTCGACGAGCTCAGGATAGGTCGCGTAGAACGCAGCCGCGAAGATCGCGCCCCAGCGAGCGGGGCCGGGTTTGCCCCAGGGCCGCACCAACCGCGCGATGAGGAGCACGTTGAGGCCGCCCAGCCCCGCGGCGAACCAGCGGCTGAGCGCAAACGCGCCATCGATACCCAGGAAGGAGTGCGTCCACGCCGAGGTGGCTGCGAGGAAGAGCAGCATTCCGGGCGGGTGAACGAAGACGAAGTCCCGATATGGGAAGACGCCCTGCAACAACCAGGAGGCCGCGCTGAAGTAGACGCCTTCGTCGTAGTCGACGCGGTAGCTCCACGTTCCATTGAAGAATGGAAACACGCGGAGCAGGAACGCGCCGATCGCGATCACCCCGAGCGCGACCTGAAAGCGGCGGCTACTCGAGGTGCCAGTCATAGGTCAGATCCGGGGTGCAGCCGGTGGGCAGCTTGATCAACGCCAGCGCGCCTTCGATGGCGACTTCGGTGCCGGCGATCGTTCCGCGGCGGGCGATGACGTAGTTGTAGTGGCCGTCTCCGGCGTCGGCGGGCTCGAAGCGGTACATCGGCACCCGTTGGTGCAAATACGCGTAGCCGCCGGTTCGCCAGTTATCGATGCTGGCGATCTTGAGCCCGCAGAGATCGGTGAGAGAGCGCGCGCGCAGCAGCAGCCGGTTCTCGGGCCCCGCGGAGTCGATGGCAGAGCCGCTCGGATTCCAGATGCCGAGCCGTCCGAAGGTGAGGGTGGGCAGGGTGGCGAGGGACACGGTCGCGAGCGCGATCAGCCCCCAGCCGGCGCGGCGATCTGCGAGCCGGTCGAGCCCGAGCGCCGCCTGGGCGCAGAGCAGCGGAATGATCGGGAAGAGGAAGCGGAGCTCCTTGTGCGGAATGAATGAGTGCACGAGGAAGAAGCCCAACGCGATGAGGGGGACCGCGGGGCGGGTGCGCGCGCCGTAAATGGTCAGCGCGACCACGGGGATCATCGTCAGGCCTTCGGTCGTCACCAGCGCCTGCACGTAATGAAAGAAGGGCGCGGTGCCGAAGGACGACGAGCGGCCTTCGATCAGGTTGAAGCGCAGGTACTGGCGAGCCGAGTGGAAGGGCGCGCCCCAGGTGAGTTGATCGACCGCCCCGTAGGCGACGGCGCCCACGAGCAGGAGTGCGAAGAGGACCACCGCTTCTTTGCGCCGCCGCTCGGAGAGCAACATCGCGAGGGCGCCGACGCAGAAGAGGCCGTTCTGAAGCCGCAGCCCCACGGCGAGC
Organism: Archangium sp.; assembly: GCA_043758715.1. Taxonomy (GTDB): domain Bacteria; phylum Myxococcota; class Myxococcia; order Myxococcales; family Myxococcaceae; genus Archangium_A. The sequence continues at coordinate 216 of JAYVNA010000826.1, read as the reverse complement.
GTGAGGAGGAGGGCCGGGAGGACCAGTTTGCCCACCCCGCGGGGAGTGCTGCGCGTCAGCAGCGCGAAGGCGAGGGTCACCGGGAAGGCAGAGAGCGTCTCGCCCATCGCCCGGGGCGCCACGTACACCGCGAACCCCATCAGCAGAAACGTGATGGCGGCCACCGCGGCTGCGAACGGTGAAGCCTCTTGCGCGCGCGCCAGCCGCCACGTCGCC
>JAYVNA010000825.1:0-9013 GCA_043758715.1 Archangium sp. | reverse complement strand
ACCTCGGCCTCGAGGTGCTCAATCGCAAGCTCGAGTACAGCCAGGTCGCGACCTCGAACCTGCGCCGCTACGACCTGAACGTTTACCCCCAGGCCGCGCTCGGCGCGGAGTTCTACCCGCTGGCCCTGGTGCGCGACGATCTGCTCTCAGGCCTGGGCGTGGAGTTCGGCATCGCCTTCGCCCCCTGGTTGCAGTCGCGGCTCGCCAGCATCACCGACTCGTTCCCGACCTCGACCACGCGCATCGATGCCGGGCTGCGGTTCAACATCGTGCCCATCAAGAGCTTCCCCCTGGCGATCACTCCGTACGTGGGCGTGCGCACGCAGAGCTTCGTGGTGAGCCCGCTCGCCGACGGCCGGCGCATCGACGGGCTGCCGAACATCGCCTTCGTGGGGCTGCGCGCGGGCCTGGCGATCGATCTGCCGGTGGTGCCGAAGTGGCTGAACATCTTCGGCCGCTTCGGGATCGTGCCGGTCTTCAGCTCGGGCGAGATCATCTCGCCGGCCTTCTTCCCCAACGGCAGCGCGTTCGGGCTCGAGGCCAACGCGGGCGTGGGCGTGCACATCGTTCCCGTGCTGCAGGTGCGGGCGAGCTTCGAGTTCGCGCGCTACGGGCTCACCTTCAACGCGCAGCCGACCGATACCTACGTGGCGGCGGGCGCGTCTGACACGTACCTGGGTGGGAAGATCGGGCTGCGCCTGAGCTTCTGACCGTCAGCGGAAATCAGCCGACGACGCGGTTCCGGCCGGCCTTCTTCGCCTTGTACAGGTTGGCGTCGGCCAGCTTGATGAACTGGAGCGGCTCGGTCATGTCGCCCACCAGGTCCGCCACGCCGATCGACAAGGTCACCTTGATGTCCTTGCCCTCGAAGGTGAAGCGGTGGTCTTCGACCAGCCGGCGGATCTTCTCGGCCAACTTGCGGGTGTTCTCGCCGCCTGACTCGGGCATCACGTAGGCGAACTCTTCGCCGCCGTAGCGCGCGAAGCACTCTTCCTTGCGCACCCGGGGCTTGATCACCGCCGCCAGCTCACGCAGCACGTAGTCGCCCGCGAGGTGGCCGTTGGTGTCGTTGATGTTCTTGAAGTGATCGATGTCGACCATCATCAGCGAGAGCGAACGGTTGTACCGGTGGCAGCGGCCCATCTCGCGCTCGATGAACTCGAGGAAGTAACGCTTGTTGAAGATGGTGGTCAGGCCGTCACAGATCGTCAGCGTGTAGATCTCTTCGTAGTACTGCTGCTCGATGTTCCCGCCTGAGAGGAACTTGAAGATCGCGCTGCCGATCTTCACCAGGTCGCCGGAGCGCAACGGCTGTTCCTCGCGGATCTCTTCATCGTTCAGGTAGGTGCCGTTGGTCGAGCCTAAGTCGCGCACGAAGAACTTGCCGCCGCGGTGCACCACCTGGGCATGCCGGCGGCTGACGTTGTCCATGTCGCAGACGATGAAGTTCTTCTCGTCGCGGCCGACCGTGAACTCGTCTTCGTCGATGAGCGGGTACTTCTTGCCGAGGAAGGGACCGGCGATCATGACGAGACAGCTCTCGCCGCTGAGCTTCATGTCCTTCAGCTTCGAGATCTTCGTGACGCGCGTTTCGCTCGGCCCGGGCATCGCTGACCACTTTCTAGCATCACCACCCCGCCCCTCCCACGAGAGACTCGCGGTGGGTGAAGGTGCGAGGTGTCAGGCCAACGCGGAGGTGATGCCCTGCGCCGCCCAGCGGGCGATCCCGTAGATGGTCTCCTGCGGGTTGACCCCCAGCGAAGTGGGCAGCACCGAGCCGTCGACCACGAACAGGTTGTCCATGGTGTGGAACTTGAGGTGCGGGTCCACCACCGAGGTGCGCGGATCCTTCCCCATGGCGCAGCCGCCCATCTGGTGAGCCGTCAGCACGCGCATGCGCACGGGCTCGAAGCGCGCCTGATCGAGCTTGTCGATGTCTTCGACCTTGTCCATCACCACGGGGTCCAGGTGCAGCGAGGCCACCTTCGTCGCGCCAGCGGCGAACTGCAGCTTCGCCATCTCTTTGCACGCGAAGCGGAACGCGTCCCAGTGCGCCTTCTTGAAGTCGTAGGTGATGGAGTACTTGAAGTTCGCACCGTCTTTGAGCCGCACGGTGGCGCCGGTCTCTTCAGGCAACAGGCCGTCGACGTGAATGGCCAGCATCGAGTTGATGTAGGGCAGCTTGCCGAGCATGTCCTGCACCAGCGCGCCCGTGCCGGTGGAAGCGGTCGCAGCGAGCAGCGGGTGCAGCGGAGGCACCTCGAGGAAGAAGCCGACCTCGCCTGGACCGCGATCGATGAAGTGGTGCGAGCTCACGCTCTGTGGCGCGCCGGAGAACGCCTTCACCTCGAAGGGGAACTCCGCCAGCATCGCGACCACCGGGTGCAGCCAGGTGCGGGTGCCCACGCGCCCGTCGGCGTCGAGCCCACTGCGAAGGAGCAGGCCCGGCGAGTTGATCGCCCCGCCGCTCACCACGGTCAGCTTCGGCTTCACCGTCACCCGCACGCCGGTGAAGCGGTTCTTCACCGGGTCAATCACCTCGGCCTTCACCGCGGTGATCTTGTGCCCCGACCATTCCAGCTGGCGCGCGGAACAGTTCGCGTAGAGATCGAGGCCCTTCTCCACCGCGTCGGGAAGAATGGTGGCGAGCATCGACTGCTTGGCATCGACCGGGCAGCCCATGCCGCAGTAGCCGAGGTTCAGGCAGTTGTTCACGTTGCGGCGAATGAGCGAGCGCTCGTAGCCGAGCTTGCCCAGCCCGTCCCAGAGCACCTTGTTGTTGGCGTTGATCATCTCCAGCGGCCACTCGGCCACGTGGAGCCGCTTCTCGATCGCCTCCCAATGCGGCGTGAGGATCTCGGTCGACAACGTGTCGATGCCGAATCGATCTCTCCAGAGCTGGATGATCCGATCAGGCGTGCGGAAGCTCGAGCACCAGTTCACCGTGGTACCGCCGCCGACGCTGCGCCCCTGCAGAATGGTGATCGCGAGGTCGTCGGTGCCGCGATCGCCGAGCTCCTGGTAGAGGTTCGCGAAGGCGCGGGACTCGGTCATGTCGAACTCGCGGCGCGTGTGGTACCCGCCTTCTTCGAGCAGCACCACCCGCTTGCCCTGCTTGACCAGCTCGTGCGCGGTCCACGCGCCCCCGGCCCCGCTGCCGATCACGCAGACGTCGCACTCGATGGTGAGGTCCTTCGTGAGATCTTCGTGCGTGAAAATGCGGCCGGCGGTCATGGTTCCTGCACCTCGATCATGGTTCCGTTTCCCACAGGCCGCGGCATGTCGCCGCCCTTCCAGAGCGGGGCGTTGGGGTCGTAGATGCCCTGAGGCGGCCCGCCGTAGCCCACCGAGGGCCAGGTGGCCTTGTTGCCGTAATACGCGGCGATCGCGATGCCCCGCAGCGCCCGATACCCGGTGCGACGCAGCGTGAGTCGGCTGTCGCGCCACTCGGCGAGCACCTGGTCCTGATCCCCGGGGTCGAGCTGGGAGAAAGGCGCGGTGCGCATGCCAAACAGGAAGTTGGGCAGCGCGTTCTCGAAGAGCATCAGCAGCTGCTTGATCTCGCCCTGGGTCACGTCTTCGAGCATCGAGATGATCCCGTCGGCGGCCACCGCCGTGCCGATGGTATCGGCCGCCGGGAAGCCCTCGCGCGCCGGAACGCAGCGCTGAACGATCGCCCACATCACCGCGTACTCCGAAGCGTTGAGCACCCGGAGCCCACCGGGGACCTGCACCGGGGCGCTGCGACGGGTGAAGAGGTAGCCGCCTCCGCCGAGCGCCAGCACCAGGCCCCCGAAGAGGCCCTTCCTGAGGAAACCGCGGCGCGTGTCAGGCGCCCCCCTGGGGGGCAGGTACATCTTCATGCGAGCCAAGCTAACCCAGTTAGGGCGCCCCCGCGGCCTCGACGACGAGGGTCTTCCACTGGGCCCCGGCGAACTCGACGAATGACCCGGGGGCCCGGTCGAATGCAGGATCTGCCTTGAACTCGCCCCCCGCCAGCTCGTGCTCCCCGACGCGCTCGCGCGACTCACCCCGCAGCGCGTACTTGGTCGCGCCCTCGTACATGAGCAGCTTCACCGTCAGCGGCGAGACGTCGCTACGACAGGCAGCGCGGTAGAGAAACGAGATCTCCGGCTCACCGTCGGCGTCGAGATCGGTCACCTGGATCGAACCTTCGATGAGCTCGAGCGTGAGATCGAACTCGCACTTCGTGACGAAGTCCTTCGCGTGCCAGACCTCTTTCTTCCCGGCCAGGTGGGTCACGGTCAGCTCCCGGCTGCGCTCGACCCGCCCGCCCTGCAGCGTCTGCTTCTTCTCTGCGCTCAGCACGAAACGAACGACGTGCTCGCCGGCCTTGTCGGTGAAGCGCAGCTCACGCGAGTCCACGCCTTTTGACGAGGACCACGGCGATACCGAGGTCTGGGGAGCAGACGCTCCAATCACGGCAAGCACAAGCAATCGCCAAGTCATGCCAGTGGTCTAGCATCGCGGCATGACTGCCCGAACACTCGCGATGGTCCTCGCTGGTGGCGCCGGAACGCGCCTCGATCCACTGACCCGGGAGCGCGCCAAGCCCGCGGTGCCCTTCGGTGGGCGCTACCGCATCATCGACTTCTGCCTCTCGAACTTCGTCAACTCCGGCGTCTACAAGATCAAGGTGCTGACGCAGTACAAGTCTGACTCGCTCAACAATCACATCTCGCGCACCTGGCGAATGACGGCCTTCCTCGGCCACTTCTGCGAGACGGTGCCCGCCCAGATGCGCACCGGTGGTGACTGGTACAAGGGCTCGGTCGACGCGATCTTCCAGAACCTGAACCTGATCACCGACGAGAACCCCGACACGGTCTTCGTCTTCGGCGCCGATCACGTCTACCAGATGGACGTGGCGCAGATGCTCGACTTCCACCGGGCGAAGATGGCCGACTGCACGGTGGCGGTGCTGCCGGTGCCGATCGAAGAAGGCCACGACTTCGGCATTCTCGACGTGGGCCCCGACGGCGCGGTGAGGAACTTCGTCGAGAAGCCGAAGAACCCGCCCCCGATGCCCGGCGACCCGACCCGGTGCCTGGCCTCGATGGGCAACTACATCTTCAACACCGAGACACTGGTGCGCGAGGTGGTCAACGATTCGAAGAATGAAAGCTCGGCGCACGACTTCGGCAAGTCGATCCTCGCCTCGCTCAACAAGCGCGCGAAGGTCTTCGCGTACGACTTCCAGACCAACATGGTGCCGGGCCTGGGCAAGCGCGAGCGCGGCTACTGGCGCGACGTGGGAAACCTCGACGCTTACTTCCAGGCCAACATGGACCTGATCGCCGTCGAGCCGATCTTCAACCTCTACAACTCGCAGTGGCCGATCGTCACCGCCACCACCTCGTTGCCTCCGGCGAAGTTCGTCTTCAACGACCTGGCGCAGAAGCGGGTCGGCCGGGCGCTCGATTCACTGGTGAGCGAGGGGTGCATCATCTCGGGCGGCCTGGTGGAGCGCTCGGTGCTCTCGCCCCGCGTGCGCGTGAATTCCTGGTCACAGGTGCACGACTCGATCTTGATGGAGAACGTCGAGATCGGCCGCCACTGCGACATTCGCAAGGCGATCATCGACAAGAACGTGACCATTCCTCCGGGCACGAAGATCGGCGTCGACCTCGAGGAAGACCGCAAGCGCTTCCACGTGACCGAGAGCGGCATCGTGGTGATCCCCAAGGGGGCCCACGTGGCGCCCGAGAGCAACTGATGCCGGCCTCTCAGCCGGTGAGGAACGTGATGGACAGTCTGCGATCCATCCCGCGGAGTTTCACCGCGCGCACGTAAGACTGCGTTCCTCTCGAGGCGCAGGGCGGCACGGCGCGTGGACAGCCCCCTGCCATGGGCCGACACGACAGGGTCTTTCGCGCGCTGATGGCCGAGCCCGGCGTCGCTGAGGCCCTGCTTCGGGAACGCCTCCCCCGCAGCCTGGTCGCGAGCTTCTCGGGGCCCCCCGAGGCTTTGCCAGAGCACTTCATCGACGAGTCGCTCAGGGCGAGCATCGCCGATCAGGTGCTGCGGGTGCCCAGGCGAGGCGGGCGCGACGGCTACGTGTATTGCCTCCTGGAGCACAAGCGCACGCCCGATGTGTTCGTTCTCGTGCAGGTGCTGCGGTACGTCGCGGCGCTTTACACGAGGCTCGCGAAGAAACCTGGGAGAGCCCGAACCCTGCCGCCGGTGGTCGCGATCGTCGTCTACAACGGTGAGCCGCGGTGGAAAGGCCCGCGCCGGTTCTCTGAGTTGATCGGCACGAGTCGGGAGTTACGGAGATTGTGCGTCGACTTCGAGGTGATCCTGGTCGACGTCGGGGCCGAACCGGCAAACCAACTCTCTGGTCACCAGACCCTCAAGGGAGGGCTTCTCGCGCTGAAGTCGGCGGCGGTCGGAGAGCGAGAACAGCCGGCGCTGATTCGCTCGGTCATTTCTGCCCTGAAGAACGACCGGTCGACGCTCACGACCTTCCTCGGCTACCTTGGCGGAGTCGCTGGGAAAGAAGGACTCCCGCTGGTGCAGCGGGCCCTCGAAGAGGACGATCAGGAGGACGCGATGCAGACGATCAATCAGTACCTGGAGATGCTCGGCCGGAGAAAGGGCATGCGCGCCGGCCTGAAGAAGGGCCTCGAGAAAGGCCTCGCGAAAGGCCTCGAGGAGGGGCGCAGAGCGGCTGAATCGGCGCTCCGGCGCTCGCTCACGCGGTTGCTCAAGAAACGTTTCAAGAAGATCCCCGCCTCGGTCGACGCGAAGCTCGCCGAGGCCGACGCGGCGACGCTGGAGAACTGGCTCGATGCGGCGATCGACGCGCGCTCACTGCGCGCGATCTTCGCGCCTCCGCACTAACTGATCGCCACCGAGACCTCAGTGAACAACCCGCAGCGGCTGGGCAGCAGTCGCTCCGGCGCCTTCTCGGGCACGCGGCTCCACGGGTCGTCGCTGTGCACCATGTCGAACCAGACCAGCGCGTCGATGTCGGGCTTGCCGATCGGCGGGTTCCACAGCGGAGGCTTGCGCAACGCGACTTCCTTGAGCTCTTTGACCCGAATCTTTGCTTCCTCGAAGTAGCGTCGGCGCTCCGCGCGGATCTGGGCGATCGACATCGGCTGCTCGTGATCTCCGGCCGCGAAGCTCTGGGCCGCTTCGGTGAGGGCATCGACGGTCAGCTCGATCGGCTTGACGTCGGTCATCGGGCGTTCCACGTGGTGCCACACGCCATCGAGCCACCCCAACCGATAGTCCGGCAGGAAGTCGTGCCCGTGATCGGCGACGAACTCGATCGCCGAGAGCAGGTACTCGATGTCTTCGTCGCTCGCGTAATACGGCAACGTGACGCGCACCCAGCCGGGCTTGAGCCCACCCAGGCCGCGGGCGATCTGGGCACGGTACTTTTCCGATCGCTCCCGATCGATGCCCAGCAACCGGTGCCCGTACGGCCCCGCACAGCTGCAGCCCGCGCGGTTCTGAATGCCGAACAGGTGATCGAGCAGCGCTGACACGAAGTCGTGGTGCAGCCGCTTGATGTTGAAGCTGATGATCGGCAACCGGGCCACGTTCGTCGGCCCGAGGATCTGAATTCGCGGGTGGCGGCCAAGCCGCGAGAGCGCGAATTCGGCCAGGTGCACGTCGTGCTCGAGAATGCGCGCGGGCCCCGCCATCTCCTTCACCAGGAAGCCGATGCCGGCGCGAATGTCGCCGAGGATCGCGGGGGTGCCGCCCTCTTCGCGCTCGTCGAGCCGGCCCACATAGTCGACCGAGGTGCGCTCGAACGAGGCGACGTAGTCCACCGTGCCGCCGCCCGGCCGCTCGGGGCTGCGGGTCTTGAACAGATCGCGATGCGCTACCAGCACGCCCGACCCTTCAGGCCCGCCGATGAACTTGTGAGTCGAGAGGAACAGCGCGTCGATGCGCTCGGCCTCGTCGCCCGGGTGCATGTCGATGGGCATGTAGGGCCCGCCGGCGGCGTAGTCGAAGGCCACCACGCCCCCGTGCTTGTGCATCAGCTTCGAGACCGCCTTCACGTCGGTCAGCACGCCCGTCACGTTGGAGGCCGCGGAGAACGCGCCGAGCTTCATCGCCCGGTTCGGGTACGCGGCGAGCTTGCGCTCGAGGTCAGCGAGGTCGATCTGCCCCTGGGGGGTCAGGTTGATCGCCACCACCTCCGCGACCGATTCGAGCCAGGGCAGCTCGTTGCTGTGGTGCTCATAGGGGCCGACGAACACCACCGGCCGCTTCTCGCGGGGAATCAGGGACGAGAGATTGAACTCGCGCTCCAGGGGCTCGGAGATGCGCCACCCCAGCAGTCCGACCAGCTTGTTGATGGCCGCGGTCGCACCGCTGCCCACGAAGAGCACCTCGTCCTGGGGGCCGGCGTTGAGCGCGCGGCGAATCACCCGGCGGGCTTCTTCACGCAGCTCGGTCATCACGCGCCCGGTCGATGAGATCGCGGTGTGCGAGTTCGCGTAGAACGGCCGCACGCGCCGCAGCCAGGCCTCGACGAAGTGGAGGTACCGGCCGGTCGCGGTCAGATCGGCGTAGGTGACGAGCCGGCGCCCATACGGGGTGTCCAGCCACGCGCGACGACCCACCTCGTTCTGCCGGATGAAAGCGGCCACTTCTCCGAAGGTCTGCATGCAGCGCGCATAGCACGGCGGGGTGGTAAGGCGCCGCCCGATGCCGTCCGCGGACCACAGGGAGAATCAGCTCGCGATTCCCCTGCTGATGGGCGGCTTGCTCCTGGGTCTGGTGGCGCGGCTGGTGTTCGCCTTCCACGACGATGGGCTGCTGTGGCCCGACGAGTATTACCAGTCGCTCGAGCCGGCGCACCGGGCGGTATTCGGCTACGGCTGGCAGGCGTGGGAATTTCTCGAGGGCGCGCGGCACTGGACGCTGCCCGGCTTCGTGGCGCTGGTGATGAAGGTCTCGAGCGCGCTGGGGTTCGATTATCGCGTGGCCGTCGAGGTGACCTTCTGCTTCGCCGGCGTCGCGACGGGCT
>JAYVNA010000824.1:0-2889 GCA_043758715.1 Archangium sp. | reverse complement strand
GCATCGTGGTCGCCGTACTCGGCAGCTACCTCGCGGTGCACCCGCTCAACGGCAAGACGGCCGAAGAGCTGGCGTGGGGCGACATCACCATCGACGCGCCGACCATTTCGAAAGCCAAGCGGCGGGTCGACGACGAGCTGGTCGACTACCAGGGCTCGGTGAAGAAGCCGCCGACCGGCACCACCCCGATCGCCAACCGCAACAACCCCACCGGCACCCCCCCCACCAACAAGCCGCCCACCGGCACCAAGCCCGCGCAGGGCAACACCGACCCCGACGGCATGGCGATGGGCGAGGTCGACGAGGCGGGCATCAACGCGGTGGTGGCCAAGAACAAGTCGAGCTTGATCCCCTGCATCAAGAGTGTGGCGAAGCCCGGCGTGTACCTGAAGATTCCCATCGAGTTCTCGATCGCCGAGGCGGGCAAGGTCTCGAAGGTGTGGGTCGACAATGCCGAGCTTAAAGACTCCGGCCTGCAGGAATGCCTGCTCAAGGAACTTCAGAAGTGGCCCTTCAAGCAGGCGCACTCGGGGAACTCGGTCAACCTGAGCTTCAACGTCGGCAAGAAGGGGTAGCCCACAAACGGGGCTCTTGCGCGACGCCGCGGGCGCTGAGAGAAGCGCTCGGGCATGGCAACCGCCGAAGAGGTCATCTCCCGCAAGGTCACCGAGGTCGATCCCGGCAGCTTCCGTCACACCGTGATGTTGGTGGCGAAGCGTTTCAAGTCTTCCTGGGTTGAGCTTGGCAAGCTGCTGGCGAAGGTGCGCAACGACGGCACCTACCAGGAATGGGGTTTTCCCAGCTTCGAGAGCTATTGCCTGGGCGAGCTGCGCATCAAGAAGCAGACGGCCGACAAGCTCACGCGCAACTTTGGGTTCCTCGAGAAGCATGAGCCGCAAGTGATGCAGACCCCTGAGCTCGCCGAAGCGGCCCCTGCCTTCGAGGTGGTCGAGGTGCTGGCACAGGCCGAAGCGCGCGGTCAGCTCAGCGCGTCAGAGTACAAATCGATTCGCGACTCGATCTGGAACCAGGAAAAGCCGACCAGCGAGCTGCGCCGGGAATTGGTCGAAAAGTTCCCCGCGCCCGAGGTCAAGCCTGACGGCGAGAGCGAGCTCAAGCGGCTGTGGAGCAGCAGCAAGCGCCTGGCGGCCGAGCTCCACTCGAACCGCAAGGTGCCCGCGTCGATTCGGGAACGGGCTGATGCGCTGGCGGCCGATCTCGAAGAGCTGGTGTCGGCCCGCGCCGAGGCGTAACGGGTTCGATTTTGATGTCTGAAGGGGCAGGGACTTTCGTGAGATGTGGGTGGGGCGTTGCTAGGGTTGCGCGACACCCCGACCCCGGCGTTACAGTTGGGGCAACCAAGCCGTGAGGAGGACGTAAGTGAAGAAGGGCGAGCATCACGTCAACCTCTCGTGCTCCTTCTGCGGAAAGTCGCAGCGAGAGGTGCGCAAGCTCATTGCAGGGCCCACCGTCTACATCTGCGACGAGTGCATCAAGCTCTGCAACGACATCATCGCGGAAGAGGCTGAGAAGGAAGAAGCCAAGCCCGCCGTCAGCCTGCCGACTCCGGTCGAGATCAAGACGTTCTTGGACGACTACGTGATCGGCCAGGACTTCGCCAAGCGCGTGCTCGCGGTGGCCGTCTACAATCACTACAAGCGCATCTATCAGCGCAAGCCCGCCGCCCGTCTTCGCCCCGGCGTGAAGGGGCCCGGCCCCGAAGACGTCGAGCTGTCGAAGTCGAACATCTTGCTCATCGGGCCCACCGGCTCCGGCAAGACGCTGCTCGCCCAGTCGCTGGCGCGCTTCCTCAACGTGCCCTTCACCATCGCCGACGCCACCAGCCTCACCGAGGCCGGCTACGTGGGTGAAGACGTCGAGAACATCATTCAAAACCTGCTCCACAACGCCGACTACGACGTCGAGAAGGCGGGCCGGGGCATCGTGTACATCGACGAGATCGACAAGATCTCGCGCAAGAACGGGGACACCCCGTCAGCCACTCGCGACGTCGGCGGCGAAGGCGTGCAGCAGGCGCTGCTCAAGATCATCGAAGGCACCCGCGCCAACGTCACCCCGCGCGGCGGCAAGAAGTACAACCAGCAGGAATACATTCAGGTCGACACCTCGAACATCCTCTTCATCTGCGGCGGCGCCTTCCACGGCATCGAGCAGGTGATCAGGCGGCGCGTGGGTGAAAAGGGCCTGGGCTTCGGCGCGAAGATCGACGCCAAGGAAGAGCGCTCGGTCGGTGAGCTGCTCGCGCTGGTCGAGCCTGACGACCTGATGAAGTTCGGCATGATTCCCGAGTTCATCGGGCGCCTGCCGATGGTGGCGACGCTCAACGATCTGAAGGAAGACGATCTCGTCACCATCTTGACCGAGCCGAAGAACGCGCTCACCAAGCAGTACCAGAAGCTCTTCGAGATGGAGAAGGTGAAGCTTTCCTTCACCCGGGAAGCGCTGCGCGCGGTGGCCAAAGAGGCGCTGCGGCGTCACTCCGGCGCCCGCGGCCTGCGGGCCATCATGGAAGATTCGATGCTGGAGATCATGTACGACGTCCCCTTCCGTGAGGGCGTCAAGGAAGTCCGCATCACCGACGGGGTGATTCTCAAGAAGGAACCTCCCCAGGTGACCTTCGAGAAAGAGAAGAAGTCGGCGTAGCCGGATAGGTTCCCGCTCCGCGATGCGGTTCTTCCTCTTCTTCACTGCGCTCACGCTGTGTGGCTGTTCCTGCACGACCCTCCCGGCGCCCGCCGATGCGGGGGTCTGCGAGTGCCCGCCCGAGCTGGCTTCGAATCACCCTGCGCCGCCCAAGGTGGTGCGCCAGGAGCCGACGGCCACGGTTCCTCACGTCAAGCCGTTGGCGGTCTGTGACGGCAAAGGCAA
>JAYVNA010000823.1:0-2899 GCA_043758715.1 Archangium sp. | reverse complement strand
CGAGGTCGGCCGCACAATCGCCGCCGGTGTCCACGCCGCCGTCGATCTCCACGCCGGCCAGGCCCTGGCTCACCTTCTCGCCGAAGGTCGCGCCCTGCGTCTGCTTCCCCACGGTCACGTTCATCGAGATGCGCTGCGGCGTGGTGTCGACCAGCACGAAGGTGGCGAGGTCGCCGGTGGTGGTGTCGAACTCGATCGGCAGCGAGACCGCCTCGGTGCCGCCATCGACCAGGAAGTTGCGCGCATCGACCGTGCCGCGCTGTTTGATCAAGGTGACGTGGCCGACGTAATTCTTGTGCTCCAGGGGCTGCACCCAGGCGCCGGCGTCTTCACCTTCGAGCGAGAGCTTCACCGGCTCGCGGCCGAGGTTGATGAAACGAAGCCGCGCTTCGTACTCGGGGGCACCCGCATCAGCGCCACCCGCATCGGGGGCATCACACTTCGGGGGCGGGGTGACCTGCGGGCACGCGAAGAGCAGGCCTGCACAGGAGGCAACGACGACAGTTCGGAAACGCATGGTTGGAAATCCTTCGGGTGACGCTGGGTCGGCCCCCGGTCACGCAGGAGGTCTTACCACGACTCGTCGCCTGCACCGCACCGCGCAGACTACGGTCTGACCCATGAAGCCGGTCTCCTTCTCTTCGCAGGGCGCCCGCGTCGCGGGAGTGCTCCGGCTCCCCCAGCGCACGACCCCCAGCCCCGTCGTCGTGATGTGCGCGGGCATGACGCTCACCAAGGAAGTCTGGCTGCCGGCGAACGCCGACTGGCTCTGCGCGCAGGGCTACGCCACCTTGAGCTTCGACTACCGCGGCTTCGGGGAATCGGAGGGCCCGCGCAATCGCCTCGTGCCCTCGATGCAGGTCGATGACGTGCGCTCGGCCATCACCTTCCTCGAGACGGTGAGCGAGGTCGACGCAGCGCGCGTGGGGTTGTTCGGCGTCTCACTGGGCGCCTCCGTCGCGGTGGCGACCGCGGGGGTGGACTCGCGGGTGAAGGCCACGGTGGCGGTCGCCGGCCCGATGGACCTGGGCCGGGTGTGGCGCGCCTTCCCCGGGTTCGATTCATTCCTCGCGAAGGTGACTGCAGCCCGGCGCAAGGCCGCGGTCAGCGGAGAGCTCAGCTACATCAAGCTCTCGCGCCTGCTCGCCAGCGACCCCGAGACGTGCGCGATGATCGAGCGAGATGCCGCCACGATTTCGCAGTGGCGGCCCGAGGTCTCCTTCGAGTCGCTGGCTGACTTGTTCGAGTTCAGGCCCGAAGCGGTGGTCGCGCAGATCAGCCCGCGCGCGGTGATGTTCGTCTCGCCCGCGAACGATGCGTTGATCGCCGGCAACGAACTGAAGAGCGCCTTCGACCGGGCTCACGAGCCGAAGCGCTTCGTGGAGTTGGCTGGCATCAAGCACCACGAGGTGTACGGGGCCGGTGCTGGCTTCGCGCCGACGATGGCCGCCACCGGGGAATTCTTCAGGTCGTTTCTCTAGCCCCGGGTACCCAGGTCGAGTGGAAGCCGATGGGAATCTTCCGCGGCAGCCGCACCCGCGCGGCGGTCTGGTGCGTCTTCGCGTCGACCACCCAGAACTCACTGTCCGACGCGTTGGTGATGGCCGTGACGATATAGCCGTCGTCTTCGTCTTTCGCGTTCACGCGCGGCGCGAAGGAAGGCTCGCCGGCGTACCACCCCGCGGGCACGTCGATGGTCTCGTGCGTGCCCTTGACGAAGTCGTACTTGAGCACCGCGTCGAACATCATCGAGGGCCGGCGCGCCAAACGGCCGTGGTAGCTGAACCGGATCTTCTGACCCTGCAGCGCTTCGTTCGTGCGCGGGAACTCGCTGGGGGTGTCGTCGAGGGTTTCCTGCTTCACCGCGCCGGTCTCGAGGTTCATCGTCCACTTTCGCAAAATGGGCACCAGCGCGATGTTGTCGAGCATCGTGGTGTTGCCGCTCTCTTCGCGCTTCTGCGGAATCGGGTCGTCGATCGCGCAGCCGATGAGGCACACGTTGGGGCCTTCTTCGTACGCGTTGACCGTGTGGTACGCGTAGCAGGGCTCGATCTGAAACCAGCGCACCTCGGCGCCCTTGCCATGCCGGGGAATGATTCCGATTCGTGCGGGGGCCGCCTTGTCGAAGCCGATGCGGCGTTTGCCGGCCGCCAGCGCCGCCACATCCCACCCCAGGGGGAGATCGAGCAGCACCGTGAAGCGCGGCGTGATGGCGATGTCGTGCGGAATGCGCGGGCCCGCCACGTCGATCGCCTCGCACGAGACCAGCTCGCCTGACTTCGAGACCACGCCGTATCGATAGAACGGCGGCTTGAAGAGCGAGAACTCGAAGAACATCAGCTCACCCGACGCCGCGTCGACCTTCGCGTGCGCGGCCATGCCCCGCGGGAGCCCGCCGCCGAAACGTTGCGGCCCCAGGGTGTCGAGGTTCGGCAACGACAGCCCCATCGGGGTGCCTGACAACCACCACAACGCGAGCAGCTTGCCGTCGTGCCAGACGAGGTCCGTGTTGGCGGTGTCCTTGAGCGGCCCCGGTGCGCCCGGGCGCGGCTTCTCGAGAATGCCGGTGAAGAGCGCCTGCCCTGCTTCCTCTTCCAGGCGCAGGCCTTCGGTTCGAATCCACTTTGCGCGGTAGGTCGCCTTGCCGTCTTGCACCGAGATGGCGTGCACCATGCCGTCGCCGTCGAACCAGTGATAGCGGCCCAGCGGCTCGAAGCGGGGGTTGGGGCTGTTGCGCGCGAAGGTTCCGGCGAGATCTTTGGGCAGCTCGCCCTGTACCACGCACGGCGTCGCCTCCGATTCGCTCGAGACGGGGGTGTGCTCGTCCTGCAGGTAGGGGTAGGCGCTCATGGCGCGCGAGATTGCGAGTCGCGCGCGCGCTCGTCAACCGAAGGTCACG
>JAYVNA010000822.1:0-9045 GCA_043758715.1 Archangium sp. | reverse complement strand
ACGATGGAAGCCTCGGCGGCGGACATCACCCGCGACACGGTGAAGCTGGGCGTGGGGTTCGAGGTGCAGTCGGCTTCCGGGCGGCGGGGAGAGCCCGCTATCGCGCCCGGTGCGCTGCGGAAGATCGCGTTTCCTTCGAAGGGGCAGCCGGTGTTCGCAGATCTGAGGCGGGATCGCGGCCTGCTCCAGGCGCTCGCGGAGCTCGGTCTCGACGCGCCCAAGTGCCTGGTCGACCAGGTGAACTTCAAGCTGCCCCGGTTCGGCACCGGCTTTCCATTTCATCAAGATGCGCACTTCGTGGTCGGCGCCACCCAGGGCCGGCTCGAGCGGCACGGCGGCCTCAACCTGGTGATCGCGCTCGACCCCGCTGATGCGGAGAACGGCGGCTTCCAGGTGCTCGGCCGCACGCACCTCAACGGCCTCGTCGACTTTCCCTACGACCCCGCCTCCCTCAACGAAGGCATCTTCGACGAATCGCATCGCACTCTGGTGGCGATGCAGCCGGGCGACGCGGTGCTCTTCCACCCGCTCCTCGCGCACGGGAGTGGACCGAACCTCTCTGATCGCCCCCGTCGCCTGGTGACGCTCTGGTACCGCGGCGGCGGGCCGGCGTTGAAGTGACACTGCTCGGTCGACCAGTGCTGCCCCTGCAGTGACTTCCTCGAGGTCGTACAGCTGAAAGATGGCCCCTTCATCGTTCGTCAAAGTCCGGGGCGCGCGCGAGAACAACCTCAAGAGCGTGGACCTCGACATTCCCCGCGATGCGCTGGTCGTGTTCACGGGGATCTCCGGCTCAGGAAAGTCGTCGCTCGCGTTTGGGACCCTCTTCGCTGAAGCCCAGCGGCGCTATCTGGAGTCGGTGGCCCCCTACGCGCGGCGGCTGATCGATCAAGTGGGTGCCCCGGAGGTCGATTCGATTGAAGGGCTTCCCCCCGCGGTCGCGCTGCAGCAACAACGGGGCACTCCGAGCGCACGCTCGTCAGTGGGGAGCGTCACCACGCTCTCCAGCTCGCTGCGCATGCTCTATTCACGCGCGGGCACCTATCCGCCGAAGCAGCCGATGTTGTTCGCCGAGGATTTTTCGCCCAACACCGTTCAAGGCGCCTGCCCTCCCTGTCACGGGCTCGGGCACGTGTACGAAGTCACCGAGAAGTCGATGGTGCTCGATGACTCGTTGACCATTCGAGAGCGCGCGGTGTCCGCCTGGCCCCCGGCCTGGCATGGCCAGAACCTGCGCGACATCCTGGTGACGCTCGGCTTCGACGTCGACACGCCGTGGCGCGACCTGCCGAAGAAGGATCGCGAGTGGATTCTCTTCACCGAGGAGCAACCCACGGTGCCGGTGTACGCGGGGCTCAGTCCGGCGCAGACCCGGCAGGCGCTCCGCAGCAAGAGCGAGCCCAGCTACCAGGGCACCTTCACCGGCGCGAAGAAGTACGTGCTGCAGACCTTCGCCACCTCGCAGAGCGCGCTGATGAAGAGGCGCGTCGCGAAGTTCATGGTGGGGAGCCTGTGCCCGACGTGTGAAGGCAAGCGCTTGAAGCGTGAAGCCTTGTCGGTGACCTTCGCGGGCTACGACATCGGCTCGCTCTCGCAGTTGCCGTTGAGTGAGTTGGCTCGCGTGCTGAAACCTGCGTCGGTCGGGAAGTTCGACGACTCGACTCCGTCGCAGGTCAGTCGTGCCGCTTCACGTTCGAACCTCGAGAAGCGGGTCGCCAGCGGAGGCTCGGCGCATCACGCCTCGCACGACGTCCGGCGCACGCCGAACTTGTCGGAAGAGAAACGAATCGCCGCGCAGCGAATCGCGCAGGACGTGCTCGAGCGGGTGACCACGTTGACGGAGCTCGGGCTGGGCTACCTGGCCCTCGATCGGGCGACGCCCACCCTTTCGTCAGGGGAGCTGCAGCGGCTTCGCCTCGCGACTCAGATTCGCTCCAACCTGTTCGGCGTCATCTACGTCCTGGACGAGCCGTCGGCGGGCCTCCACCCGGCTGACGGGGAGTCGTTGTTGGTCGCGCTCGACAAGCTCAAGGCCACCGGCAATTCGTTGTTCGTGGTCGAACATGATCTCGAGCTGATGCGTCACGCCGATTGGATCGTCGATGTCGGCCCGGGTGCAGGAGAGCAGGGCGGCACGATCCTCTACAGCGGCACGCCCACCGGGTGGCTCGAACTCGCGGGCATCACGCGCAACAACCTCAAGCAGCTCGACGCCAGAATTCCACTGGGTGTCTTTACTTCGGTGACGGGCATCTCCGGCTCTGGGAAATCGACGCTGGTGAGCCAGGCGCTGATCGATCTCGTGTCAGCGCGGCTCGAAAACGAAACAGTCCGTTCGGAAGAAGACGAGACCTCCGAAGAACCCACCGTGCAGACGGTCACCCTCGGCTCTCTGGGCGGAGACGTCGATGCCATCAAGCGCCTGGTCCAGGTCGATCAGAAGCCGATCGGCCGAACGCCGCGATCGAATCTCGCGACCTACACCGGGCTCTTCGATCACGTTCGCAAGCTGTTCGCAGCCACCCCGGAAGCGCGCGCCCGTCGCTTCGATGCGGGCCGGTTCTCTTTCAACGTCGCCAAAGGCCGCTGCGAGACGTGTGAAGGGGAGGGCTTCGTCAGCGTCGAGATGTTGTTCATGGCGAGCGTCTACGCGCCGTGCCCCACCTGTCACGGCGCTCGCTTCAACCCGCAGACGCTCGAGGTCCGGTTCCGAGACAAGAACATCGCGCAGGTGCTGCGGATGACGGTCGATGAAGCGGTGACGTTCTTCGACGATCAGCCCGCGGTGCAGCGGCCGCTCACGTTGCTCCAGCGCATTGGCCTTGGGTACCTGCGCCTGGGCCAGCCCGCGACCGAACTGTCCGGGGGCGAAGCACAACGCGTCAAGCTGGCGACCGAGCTCCAGCGCGCGCAGCACGGCGATACGCTCTACGTGCTCGATGAGCCGACCACGGGCCTGCACCCGTTCGATGTCGACAAGCTGATGGCCCAGCTGCGTGGGCTGGTCGAGGCCGGCAATACGGTGGTCGTGGTGGAGCACGAAATGCGAGTGGTGGCCGCCAGTGATTGGGTCATCGATGTCGGCCCGGGCGCTGGGTTCGAAGGGGGGCGCATCGTCGCCACTGGAGTCCCGGGCGACGTGGCGAAGGTCGCGAGCAGGCGCACCGCGCCGTACCTTCGCGTCAAGGAGACATCAGGTCTTTGAGCCCCTTCGGGGGCGCGTTGGGATCACGCGCGCTCACGCTCAGGTTTGCCATCGCCCACAAGCCCGCGCGACTGGGGCAGGGCGCTTGCGCAGTTCGCAGGGCCCGCGTCACGCACGCGGCGACGTCCGGCGGCAGGGGCGCAAAGCCTTTCTGCTCCACCACCTTCGTCGGGCGGCCCATGCCGTCGAACCACACGGCCCACCTCGAGTTGATGGTTCCCGGGGCAGTGAACGAGTTTCCGAAGCAATCGGTCGCGAGCCGATGAGAACCGGTCGACCACGCGGAGATGCTCGGGTCCTCCACCTTCGGCTCGAAGTGCGGGTACTTCTGGCCGGGCACATCGACGCGCTGAAGATACGTGTTCCAGTAACCGCTGAGCACCAGCTTCCCGTCGCTCGTCAGTTGATCCTTGCGCTCGATGTGCACGCTCACGGTCCACCGCTGGCCTGAGAGCCACGCGGCGGGCACGACCCTCTGCAGCTGGCCACAGGCACAGCGCGCTTCGGGGTCCTCGCCTTCGCAGCGGGCCAGCGCGCCGTTCGCCGCGACTTCGATCAGCAGCTCTTGCCCTCGCCTGCGAGCTTCCAGGCGCGGCGGGTCACCTCGAGAGGCACCACGCCCGCGTCGCGAGTGGAAAGTTCGGCGAACAGCAATTCCTGCCCGCGAGCGTCCTCGTCAGCAAAGAACCCGAGGCCAGAGACGGGCTCCACGTCCCACCCTGAAGCGGGCCTCGCAACGGGCGCGGAAGAAACCACCGGAGCGACGGTGCAGCCACAGAGCAACAGGAACGCCAGACGCATGCGCGGGCTTCTAGCGGAATCGTGTTAATTCTGTGGTCCGTGATTCAGGGTCTCCTCATCGCCGTCGTGCTCGCGCAGCCGGTCGAGTTTCCGAAGCTCACGCCCGCCGAGCTCAAGAAACTCGAGGCGAACGAGGTCGTGATTCGCGAGCTCAAGCCCACCGACAACCGCGGCGTGTCCGGTGAAACGCTCGGCGTGGTCGACGCGCCCACCAGCGAAGTGTGGCCGGTGCTGCGTGACTGCGAGTTCTTCTCTGCCTTTCTACCGAGCACCAAGACCAGCTCGCGGAAGACCGAGGGCGAAGACACCATCTGTTTCGATGAGATTTCGCTGCCGTTCCCGCTGATCAATCTGTGGGCCGATACGAAGTCGGTGTGGCGCGAGGATCCCGCGGGGTCGTTCAAGCGCGAGTGGTCCTTCGTTCGCGGCACCTATAAGCGCAACCGCGGCTCGTGGACCCTGGTGCCGTGGGGCGCAGATGGCCGCAGCTCGCTGGTCGTGTATTTCGTCGATTCAGATCCCGCGATCCTGATCCCCGATGTGATTCTGCGGGCGGCCCAGGGTGGCTCGCTGCCTCAGGTGATCACCGGAATCCGCAAGCGCGTGGTGTCGCTGCGCACCGCGGCGAAGTGATCAGTCGGCGACGCAGCAGCGCGAGCGCAATCAGCAGAAAGACGCCGTCGCCTCCTGCACTGCAGCCGAGGCCGATGTTCAGGTTTCGGTGCTCGCACGACACTCCGACGTCGAAGGTCTGCGTGGCGGCACCCGCAGCGTTCTGCGCAGTGATCGACATCCGCTGTGTTCCCGCCTGAGCGGTGATGGGGGTCCAGGAGATCGCCCCGCTCGCCGCGTCGATGAGGGCGCCCGCGGGCGCGTCGAGCGTCCACTGATCGACGGTGCCGGTGACGAGCGGCTGGTATTCCCAAAGGGCGAAGCAGACCGAAGAGAGATTGGGCTCACTGGTGATGATCGGCGCACCGGCGCCTGCATCGGCCCCCGCATCGATCGAGCCCGCATCAACCTCGCCGGCATCGATGACACCCGCGTCGGCGCTGCCCGCGTCAGCGACACCCGCGTCAGCGACACCCGCGTCAACGACACCCGCGTCAGCGACACCCGCGTCAACGCCGATCATTCCCGCGTCGGCGCTGCAGAACATCGCTGGCACCGGCATGCAGCTGCCGTTCGACCCCGACCCGCGCGCCGTCGTGCACGCAGAGCAGCCAGGCGAAATGCACGCCTGATCACAACACACGCTCTCAACGCAGAACCCGCTCGCGCAATCGGCGGGCCCGACGCACCCGGCCCCGAGCACGGTCAAAGCCGACGCGGGTGGAGGTACCAGCACCGCGCTCGCGACGCTGGAAGTGCCGTTGACCGAAGCGCTCAGCCAATGCCACCCCGGCTGCACCGTGAGCCCCACCGTGAGGTTCGCGCTCACCGGGGAAAACGTCGCGAGCGCGGGCGAGAATTCGGCTTCGTTGTCCTGCCGCGAGAGCTTGAACACCGGCAGGTCCGACGGAGAAGACTGGTGGCTCCCCGATGAACCTTCGGACACGCCCGTCAACCGCGTTCCACTGACGGCCAACGGACCTCCAGGCTGCGCCGCATTGGTGACACCCGCGAACAACATCGGCAGCACGGCGGCCGGAGCGCTGCGGCCCTCGTCGAATACTTCCGCGCTGGCGACCCCGCTTCCCCCTCCGCTCACCAGGACCTGGCCACTGGGCATCAGGGTCGCGGCCGCGGATGAGCGCGCGACTGCCATCACCGGGCCCGGCTCGAAGACGCCCTTGATGGGCCGGTACAGCTCGGTGGTGACGGTGCCCGGAATGCCGCCGGCGAGCAGCACGTCGCCCGTGCGCAGCAGCGTCGCGGTGTGGCCAGCGCGCGCGTTCGCGAAAGAGCCGGTGGCGGTGAAGGTGTTGGTGGCGGGGTCGAAGAGCTCGGCGCTCGCGAGCGTCATTCCGCTGCCGTTGCCTCCGGTGACGAGCACCTTGCCGCTCTTGAGCAAGGTGGCCGTGTGACCCACGCGCTCACCCGCGAGCGGGCCAGCCGCGGTCCAGGTTCCCAGTGCGGGGTCGAAGAGTTCGGCTGTCGACAGCCCTCCGCTGGGAGCGGCCCCTCCGGTCACCAGCACTTTTCCATTCAGCAGCAGCGTTGCGGTGTGCGACTTCCGCGAGACGCTCATCGAACCCGTCGCAGCCCAGGCCCCGCTCGCGGGATCGTAGAGGCGCGCATCAGCGGTGCCACCGCCGGCGACGAGCACCTTCCCAGCGGGAAGCAGCGTCGCCGAATGCCCGCTCCTCGCGATCGTCATCGTCCCCGCGTTCACCCACGCGCCCGTGGAGGGATCGAACAGCTCGGCCGTCGCGAGATCTGTGTTGTTCACGCGGCCGCCCGTCATCAGCACCTTGCCGTTCATCAACAGCGTGGCCTTCGCTTGCGCGCGGATGGTGCCCAGCGAACCCGTGGCCGCCGAGCTCCCCGTCGCCGGGTCGAACAGCTCGGCGGTCGCGGCCCCTTCGCCGCCGGCGAGCAACACCTTCCCCGAGGGAAGCAGGGTGGCGGTGTGCACCGAGCGCGCGCCCGCCAGCGAGAGTATGGCCGCGAACACCGGACGATTGGGCTCGTAGAGCTCGACGTCAGGCAGCGCGATCGTGTTCGAGCCACCCGCGATCAACACCCGGCCATCAGGAAGCAGCGTCGCCGTGTGCGAGTCGCGCAACGCCGCCATCGGCGCGACCGGCGTCCACGTTCCACTTCCGGGGTCGTAGCGCTCCACGCCATTGAGGTCGGCACCCGCGCTGGAATTCCAGCCGCCGGTCACCAGCACGCTCCCCGTCGGCAGCAGCGTGGCGCCATGAAAACCGCGGGGCGCGCTCATCGCGCCCGTGGGCGTCCAGGTGCCGGTCGAGGGATCGTAGAGCTCCGCGGAGGCCAGCCCCGTCGATCCCGAATCGCGGCCGCCTGCGACCAGCACCTTGCCGGTGTGGAGCAGCGTGAGGCTGTGACGTTGCCGGGGAACGCTCATCGGCCCCGTCGCGGTCCAGCTGCCCGTCGCGGGGTCGAACAGCTCCGCGCTCGCGAGGTACCCGCCCACCGCATCGCGGCCGCCACACGCCAGCACCTTGCCATTGGGCAAGCGCACCGAGGCGTGGGTGTTGCGCGCCGTGAGGAGGCTGCCCGTCGCCGTCCACGTTCCTGTGGTGGGGTTGAACAGCTCGGAAGCGGCGATGGAGCTGCCAGAGTCCCACCCGCCGGCCAGCAACACTCGCCCGTCAGAGAGCAGGGTGGCCGAGTGATACGCGTGACCGCTCGCCATCGGAACGGTCGACGTCCAGCTGTTCGTCGCGGGGTCGAAGAGCTCGGCGGTGGAGAAGGAGTTGTTTCCCGTGCCGCGATACCCGCCCGCCACCAACACCTTTCCATTTCGCAGCACCGTCGCGGTCGGCTGCGCGCGCACCGAGGCCATCGAGGGCACCGCCGTCCACCGGCCGGTGATGGGATCGTACGTCTCGGCCGTGCCCGTCGCGTTCTGGGCGATCGTCGGGTACCCACCGGCGGCGAGCACCCGGCCGTCGGGCAGCAGCGCCGCCACGTGCCACCAGCGGGGCGAGGTCATCGCGCTCATCGGCGTCCAGAGAGGATCGATCAACACCGGCCCCACCGCGTCGACGAAGGCCACCACCTCGAGCCCTTCGACCCGCAACGTCACCCGCACTTCGCCCAAAGGATCGAAGGCGACCGGCGCCTGCATCAACAGCCGCACCACGCCCTGGAGGTCGAGCAGCTCGACGGCCTCGCCCGCCTGCCTCGGCACCGCGCCTTCGAAGTGCCAGCGCGCCGCAGCGCCTCCGGAATGGTTCGAGAGGTAGATCCACTCCTCCAGGCGGTCGGCGGTCGAGCTCCACCAGCTGCTGCCGCCTTGCCGCGGGTAGTGCAGCGCGGGCCCGTCGAGTTCAGCCGCGCCCCGCACCTGGGCTTCGCTGATCAGCATCGACATCACCCCGAGCGAGACCTGCACGCCGTCTTCGCCGCGCGCCGGCAACTCGGCCCTCATCGCGCCCCGCGCCAGCGATCGAAAGCCGAGCCCCCGCGCTTCGAATCCGTCACCGCTCAGCAGCAGCTCGCGTTTGCCGGGGAAGGCCTGGTGAATCGTAAGCTCAGGCGCTTCCTGGCAAGCCAGGAACCACAGACAGCAAAGGGTCAAACACTGCTTCGACACTCCCTGAACGGTACCTGAATCACGCCCCGCGGCGCTGCGTGGTTCCTTGTCGCACTCATCAGCTGGGGCCGACTCGACCCGCTATTTCGAGGGCACGACCTCGAAGATGTCGGCGTCGGTGAGACCCAGGACCTTGCGGCCGTTCTCGCGCGCCTTCTCGTGCGGGAGGTTCACGAAGGTCTTGATGAAGGCGGCGGTGGGCTTGAGCACCAGTTTCTGCCCGGTGGATCGCTTGATGAAGATCGTCTGGGTCTCTTCGAGGGGCGCTTCGACCCAGCGCAACGAGAGTTTGCCGACACTCACCTTCGTGGCGGCCTGTGCGCCGTCCGCGATGCAGGAAAACTGAACCGCTTTCGGGCTGTGGTGTTCGACGTCGAGATCGAAGCTGCCTGGCTCGAGCTTGAGCACCTCGAGTGCGTGGCGCGCCATGCGGTAACCTTCGACCGCGAAGGGCCCCGCGCCCCCGTGAACCGCGGCGACTTGATCGAGCTGGCTGTCGAGATCAGGTCGGGGCTGCGCGAGCGCGGGCGAAGCGAGCAGGATCAACCAGAGGAAGCGCATGCCGGGAGCAGAGGCGCTCCGCTCCGGGTGATGGAGCACGTCGAGGGCGACGTTGCTCACCGCTCAGTGACGCCGCCGGAAGTGCTGCG
This sequence comes from Archangium sp., assembly GCA_043758715.1. Taxonomy (GTDB): domain Bacteria; phylum Myxococcota; class Myxococcia; order Myxococcales; family Myxococcaceae; genus Archangium_A. Next base: position 161 of record JAYVNA010000822.1, on the reverse strand, counting down.
CTAGTCAGACTCTTCAGCTCGAACCAGCGCCGCCTCTGCTGTCTGGGTGAGCAGAAACAGGCGGCGGGGGGTTGAGGGCAAGGGGATGAATCCGTGTCCCTCATAGAAGTGCCTCGCGCGATTGTCTTTGGCATCCACCACGATTGCGTACGCAGCGATGG
>JAYVNA010000821.1:0-2911 GCA_043758715.1 Archangium sp. | reverse complement strand
GCATTCCGCAGCGCAGCGCCGCCACCCTGCTCGCCGAGCTGACCGCGCACGTACCGCCCGACATGAAGGTCACCTTCGACCAGGTGACCATCGATCTCGATCGCATCTCGCTGCGCAGCGAGACCGAGAACAGCAAGTCACTCGAAGAGCTGATCGCCGCCCTGAAGACCTACAAGTGCTTCAAGGAAGTGAACGAGGGCCGGGTGGAGAAGAGCAAAGACGGCACCAAGGTGCAGACGCGCCTCGACATTCAGGTCGAGTGCCCCACCGACGCGGAGGCACCCCAGGGATGAGCGCCATCACCGATTTGCAGGCGACGATTCAGACGTCCTTCGCGGCCCTCTCCTCGCGCGAGAAGCGCATGGTGGGCGGCGCGAGCCTCGCCGTGGCGATCTTCATCGTCTTCATGGTGACCTTCTCGTTCAACAACAAGGCCGACGCCATTCGCCGGCGCACGCAGGAAAAGATAGCGATGCTCGACGACGTGCAGACGCTGGCCACCGGCTATCGCGACGCCAAGGCCCGGCAGGACGCGCTCGAGAGCCAGCTGCGCGCTTCCAACGTGCGCCTGGTCAGCTATTTGGAAGAAAAAGCCAAGCCCGCGGGCATCGAGCTGCCGTCGATCAACCCCAAGGCCGACGTGCCGCTCGAGGGCTCGAAGATCATCGAGAGCGCGGTCGAAGTGACGCTCACCGACGTGAAGTTGAACCGGCTGGTCGACTTCATTCAGTCGGTCGAGGCGGGCCCCGGCATCGTGAAGGTGAAGTACCTGCGCCTCGAGCCGCGTCCCAACGCCGTGCCCGAGAACGGCACCGTCACCGCCTGGCTGCAGGTCGCCACCTACAAGTTGAAGTGAGAGCGAACCAACCATGGCCGAGAAGAAGACCAGCCTCTGGAAACGCATCGTCGGGTACTCGCTCTTCGCGGTGTTCTCGCTCGTCGCCACGTTCTTCCTGACGTTCCCGTACGAGACCTCCAAAGAGACGCTCAAGGCCCTCGCGTTGGCGCAAGGCTATGCGCTGCGCATCGGCTCGCTGGGCCCCGGCTTCTTCGCGGTGAGCGCCAGCAAGGTCGAGCTGTCGAAGATTCAGATCGGCCCTGACCCGGTGCTCGGCGAGAACGCCCCCGCGCCGGTGCCGATGATGATCGATTCGATCTCGGTGGGCCCGGCGCTCTTTCCGCCCGGCCTCGCGCTCAAGCTGAACCTCCTGGGCGGCACGGTGATCACCCGGGTCAGCGGCCTGGGCGCCGTGCGCCGTCTGCGGGTCGACGTGGAAGACATCGACCTTTCCAAGGGCAGCCTGAAGGCCTCGTCGGGCATCGACATGTCGGGCGAGCTCGAAGCGCACCTGGATCTCTCGGTGCCCTTCTCGGCCGCCGCGCCGAACGCCCCTGCCGAGCCCGATCTCTCGCTGGCCTCGGGCACCATGAGCCTCGAGACCAAGGGCCTGGCGATCAACGGCGGCACCGCGAACATCACCATCGCCCAGTTCGGCCCCGACCCCACCCCGGTCGATCTCCCCAAGATTCTGCTGGGGGAGATCACCGGCAAGCTGAAGATCGACAAGGGTGCCGCAGCCATCGAAGACTTCAAGTCGAAGAGCCCCGACCTCGAGATCAAAGTCGGAGGTACGGTGAAGATGGCCAAGCGCATCGACTACTGCGAGCCGAACATCGAAGTGCGCGTGAAGCCCGACCCCGAGTTTCAGAAGCGCCTGGGGCTGCTGGGCAGCGCGCTCTCGATGATCGGCGCCGACCCGCAAGACCCCACCTGGCGCCTCGGCCGGCTCACGGGGTACCTGGGCCGCCCGCAGTTCCGCTGAAGGTCAGGGCTGGCGCTTGAGCGGCGCATCGTCGGCCTGCTCGAGCACCACCACCGAGAGCAGCCCGCCCTGCTTTTTCGCCAACACCCGCACCACCCGGTTCTCCTTCACGAAGGAACCGGGCTCCCGTTCCTTCCACCCGCCCGAGGACAACACCGAGCGGTAGAAGTCGATTACCTCTTCCTGCGGCGCCCCTACGGTGAACGAGAGAGCCGTCGCGAGCTCGAGGTTGAAGCTGGTGGGTGAAATGGCGCCGGGGAACACGGGCAGGGTTCCGCCCACGCCCTGCTTGCGATGTTTCAGATCGGCCGCGCCCAGGACGAGCGTGGTGGTGCCGTCGGGCTCGGGCCAGCCGTAGACCAGAAAGCTCACCATGTGCACGTCGTCGAGCGCGACGACCCGCGGCAGCTTGAGCCCTTTGATGCGCCCCATCTTCGGGGGAATGAAGAAGCCCGCGTCGGCGAAGCGGCCTGCGTAGTGGAGCAAGAGCCGATCGAGTTCCCAGCTCGACTTCGCGAGGTAGACCGCCATCGGCAACCCACCCGCCTCGAGCTGCCTGCCCACGGGCACCAGCTGCAGCTGACCGGGCACGTCCCACGAGAAGGGCCCCGTGCCGGCATCAGCGGGCGAAGCGGCGAGGATCACCGCTGCCAGCACGGCGAACGTCACGGGCAGTCCTTGCCGAGGAAACACTTGGGGTGGACCATGCGAGGCACCATGCCCGCGCCCGCGCCGCCGGTGATGAAGGTCGGGGTGCCTTCGCCGCCCACGTAGTCCTGCATGCTTGATTCGACGCCCGCGTAGCTGAAGTGGAACTCACCCGCGCTCGTCGGCGCCGCGCCGGCGAACTTGGTCGCAAACGCCGCGCCCGCCCCGCCCCCGCCGCCGAACATCTTCTGGATCATTCCGCGATACGGCGAGGAGTTGCAGCTGAGCTTGCACTCGTCGGTCTCTTCGTTCGCCAGGCCCCAGTCGTTGGTGAGAATGGCGAGCGAGCCGCGGCAGTTGCCGTTGACCGGCAGGCCCATGCCGCAGACCGGAATCGGGTCGCGCCTGACGATGCTCTGCTCGAAGAAGCCGCCGCTGTC
>JAYVNA010000820.1:0-9095 GCA_043758715.1 Archangium sp. | reverse complement strand
AGGTGAAGAATCGCCGCGCCGACTACGTGCTGTCGATTGGTGAACCCACGCTCACCGGCGGCTTCCCGTACGCGCCGAAGTGGCAGCGCCTCTAGCCCGAGTCTGCCAGACTCGGCCGCCATGGATCGCCTGCCCACTGACCTGATTGCAGAACTCGCCGACGTTCGGGCCCGCCTCGCCACGCTGGAGGCTGAACGCACGAATTCGCGCCGTAAGGTGCGTTGGGCCGGCGGCGCCGCGGTGCTCGCCGCCCTGGTGGGTACTGCCGCCTCGGCTGCGAGCGGCGCGTGCCCCAACGGGATGCCGTTCTGCTTCAACCCGGACGAGCCGGCGCTCGCGTCGCAGGTGAACATGAACTTCGCGCAGCTCAAGGAATGGCTCGAGTCGAAGGTCGGCACCGTGGCCAACCCGGTGAAGATCGCCACCGGAGCCACCGTGAGCACCACCACCCCGCCGGCGCAGGCGAGCCGGGCGCTCTATGTCAGCGCGAACACGTCGTCAGCGACCGAGCCCATCGCCGACTTCCGCCACGACAACAAAACGCAAGGCATCGGCATCGGCTGGAACTCCATCATCGCGACGGGCACCGCTACGGATCAGGATCTGGCGCTCGTTCCCAAGGGGTCGGGGCTGGTTGTCGCCGTGGGCGGCCTCGCCGTCACCGCCAATCTCAGCGTGGGCGGTAACCTCAACGTCGGAGCGACCACCAACACCAGCTGCACCACGAGCCCTTGCTACTGCCCCACGGGCCAGTTCCCGCTCTCCTGGACCGGTACCTGCTCCGGCGCGGGCGTCGGGGTCTACTCGGTGCTGCCCGTCACCCTGGGGGCGCAGCGCGGTCTCGACGTGCAGTGCATCAACTTCAACTTCACCGCCTTCGCGGGAATGAAGAACTTCGCGCTGACCTGCTCGCGGCTGGTGACGCCGTAATCGAATCACTCGCCGTCGGCTGAGAACAAGACCGTGGTCGTCTCGTTGGGCTGCACCGTCACCTTCTCCTTCACCTTGCGCTTGGGGTGGCTGAGGGTGATCTCGTAGGTGCCAGCGGGCGCGGGAATCTTCCGCACCCCGGTCACCTCGTACGACTTGCCCTGCACCAGCACCGTCGCGAACGGCACGGCCTTCACCGTGATCGTCCCGAACCTGCGAGCGGCGAGCGGTGAGTTCACCTTCTCAGGCACCGGCTTCACCGGCTCGGGATCAGCCACGGCCACCGGCGCTGCTTCACCTGCGTCGACTTCCTCCACCGGAGGCGCCTCGACGATGGGCTTCTTCACCACGGGGGGCGGCGTGACCACGGCGACCGGCTCGGTCTTCACGGCCACCAGCGGGGGCGGCGCGATCGGCTCCGCGGGCCGGGTGCCGAGGTAGGCGCCCACGCTGACCAACCCCAGCACCACCACCGCCGCCGCGGCGAACATCGGGGTCTTTGACTTCGGCACCGTGATGGGCTCGCTGAGGCCGTTCTCCTGCACCTCGCTCGCCTGCACCGTGGAGCTCGCGCTCACATCGGGCAGCTGCAACGACGGCCGCACCACCACGCTGGGCTCACCGATCGGCAGCGGCTCGAACTTGCGGCTCGGGCGCTTGAGCGCCGGCATCTGCTCGGTGCGGGGCTTGGCGGCGGGAGCGCCGGCGGCCGGCGTGAATTCCTCGGTCCTGACCGGCGCGCTCTCGTCGTCGTCATCGAGCGCCCCGCGCCGCGCCGGTGAGTGCTTGCGGCTGGTCAGGGTGGGCAACGGGGTGGCGGTGACGGTGCCGGGCCGGGGGCGAAAGCGGGTGTCTCCGGTGCCGAAGTCGTCGTCGTCGGTCTCCGCGGGGGAAGGCGTGGCCTCGGGCGGCGCCTCGATCTCGTCCTGGTAGAGCTGCCCCAGGAAGAGCGAGACCGAGCTGTCATCGACCGACTGCGCGGTCCGCAGCACGTAGTTCGCCAGCGCCTTCTCCATCTCGAAGGCCGTTTGAAACCGCTCGGCGAGCGGCCGCGCGAGGGCCTTCATCACCACGTCCGAAAGGTCGGGCGGCACGTCGGGGTTGAGCCGCTGCGGCGGAGGAATCAGCGTGTCCTGCACGGCGCGCAGCACCGCGAGATCTGAATCGCCGTCGAACAGTCGCCCGCCGGTGAGCATTTCCCACAGCACGATTCCCAACGCGAAGATGTCGGTGCGCGCATCGACCTTTTCACCGCGCGACTGCTCCGGCGACATGTACGCGAACTTGCCCTTGAGCATTCCGGGCGCGGTCTGGGTGGTGGTTGCCTTGGCGATGCCGAAGTCGGTCAGCTTCACCGCGCCATCGAACGAGAGCAGCACGTTGTGCGGAGTGACGTCGCGGTGCACCACGCCGATGCGCTGGCCGTTCTCGGTGAGCGCGTGCGCGTATTGAAGGCCCCGCGCGACCTGGGCGCCGATCTCCGCCGCCAGCGTGGGGGGGAAGGGCACGCCCTTCTCGCGGCAGCACTTGCGCAGATCCCACAGCGAGGCGCCGCGCACGTATTCCATCGCCAGGTAGAACGACTCGCCGTGTTTTCCGAAGTCGAAGATCTGCACCACGTTGGCGTGATTGAGCCGCGAGACCAACCGCGCTTCGGCGATGAACATCTGCACGAACTGAGAATCATTCGCGAGGAAGCTGCGCACGACCTTGATGACGACGTCTTTGGAAAAGCCCTCGGGGCCCTGAGCGCTCGCAAGGAAGATCTCGGCCATGCCGCCTTCAGCGAGCTTGCGCTTGATGATGTAGCGGCCGACTTCTGTGCCTGGTTCCAACATTCCCCTACGGCGCCTCCCCTGATAGGTCGCGGAGGATAGTCTTGGTGGCCCGGGGGACCAACTGATGCGAACGGAGTGTGTGGTGGCTGCAGTGTTGATGGCGACGGCGGGGTGGGCGGGTGGGAAGACGGTGATCGTCGCTGGCGGAGACTGTTCGGACCCCACGTTGATCAGCAGCGCCAAGGACTTCCGCGACAACGCCACCCGGTTGCTCGGCAGTCAGCTGATGGAACCCGAAGGCGTGCTGGACATCGTTCGCCCCCGCCCCACCCGCAGCGTACAGGACATCGAGCGCCAGGTGGAATCGGCCAAGGCGCTCTTCTATGGCGGCCAGGGTGATCGCGCGCTCGAGCTGATCGAGCGCGCGCTGATCGAGCTCGAGCGGGTGCCCCCTGACGCGAAGCCGTGGCCCGTCACCCAGAGCGCGCTGGTGATGCAGGCGCTGGTGCAGAAGAGCCGGGAGCACCCGAAGGAAATGAACGACGCGTTTCGCCGCATCGCGCGCCTCGACCCCTCGTTCAAGCTCGACCCCGACGCCCACCCCCCGTCGGCCATCGCGGCGCTCGAAGCCATCAAGAAAGATCTGACCCGGGGGCGCAAGGCGACGCTGCAGGTGAGGGTCGATGCGGGGCCGGCGGCCACCGTGTACGTCGACGGTTTTGCGATGGGCACCACGCCGCTCAAGCTCGAGCTGCCCGCCGGTACGTACCGGGTCTCGCTCTCTGCCCCGGGAATGGTGTCTTTCCCCCATCGGGTGGAGCTACCCCGTGACTCGAAGCTCAACGTCGATCTCGCCTTCGAAGGCGCGCTGGGGTTGCAGGCCCCGCTGTGTTTTTCGAGCGCAGACGATGGCGCGGCCATCAAGCTCGCGCAGCTCGTCGCCGCCGAAAGCGTGATCATTCTTCGCAACACCGCCCGGCGCAGCTCGCCGCCGTTCATCTCCGGCGCGGTGTTCGATCTGACCAACGGGCAGCAGGAGCGTGGCGGCTCGGTCATCCCCGAGCTCATCTCGAAGCTCGCGACCTTCTTGATCACCGGCAAGGAACAGGAAGGCATTCAGCTCTCGGGACGGCAGGGTGACACGCAGCCGGTCACCGTGCTCGAACCCGCGCGAGCCGAACCGCCGCCTGCGCCGAAGGATCCAATCGTCGCCGCTTCACCGGCGGTGGAGGTGACCTCCGGTCCCCCGGTGGGTGGTCAGCGCATCGCTGCGTTCACGCTGATCGGCGTGGGTGGCGCGGCTGCGGTGGGTGGTGTCATCGGGTACATCGCCGGCGAGTGGGAACGCGCGCGCCTCATCGGCATCACCACCGACATGGGCAAGCTGCCGCTCTCGACCCTCACGGTGGGCGCGGAGTCATTGCGCTTGATGGCGTCGATCGACGCCGTGCGCTCGGTCTGCTTCGGGTTGATCGCCGGCGGTGCAGGCGCGGCGATCTCCGGGCTGGTGGGCTTGTGGCTGTTTCCGGCGAGCCCTGCCCAGCTGGCGATCAGCCCCGCTCCGGGCGGCGCGGCGGTGCAGGTCAGCGGAAGGTTCTAGCTTTCGAGGCTCAGCGCGCTTGGGCCTGCGAAGCGGCGGCGTTCTTGGGCACGATTTGGTACTTCGCCAGCTCAGCCGGCAGCTTGCCGGTCGCCATCAGCGCCCACATGCGCCAATCCGCGATGAAGGACCAGGCGGGGTAGGTGAACGTCGCGGGCCGGTTCTTCTCGATGAAGAAGTGGCTCACCCACGCGAAGAAGTAGCCCGAGAAGAGGCCGCTCAAGATGTACGCGGGCGACAGGGTGACGATCGCGGTGATCAAGTTCAGCAGCGCGATGGTGGTGCCGACGAAGTGCACCCACCGGGTGGAGGGCAGCGAGTGCTCACCCAGGTAGAAGGGCCAGAAGGTCTCGAAGCTCTGATACTTCTTCATTTGGCGAAGATCTTTCGGAAGAGGCCGACGATGCCCTGGTCGTTGGTCGCCTTGAGCTCATCGACCTTGACCTGGTCTTTCTCGCCGGGCGCCTTGGGGGCGAGCTGCTGCTTGTCTTTGAGCTGCTGCTTGCGGTTCGGGTCGAGCGACATCGCGCTGAACTCGTCCTCGCCTTCGTACGACACCTGCGCACGGGGTCGCGCGCCGGGCAGTGAAGGGGATGATCCCGAGGGAAGTTTTCCAGCCATGGGCCCACATTAGGGACGAAGCGCGCGCTCGAGCAATCCCCTGACAAGAGCAAGTCCCTCAAAAGATTGACCCACTCGGAACAGCATGGGAGCTTCACGAGCGATGTCAGCACCTTCTGCGATTCAGCGGCTGCGGTGGGTTCTGGGCGCCAGCGGACTTTTGCTGTGTCTGAGTGCCTGTGGACCCGTGCAGTCGACCTCGTACCTGATCGACACCGAGACGATGCTCGAGGCCGCGCGAACTGCGCAGGCCGACAAGCTCGCGCCGTACGAGTGGACCGCGGCCAACCTCTACTTCGCCAAGTCGAAGGAAGAGGTCGGCTATTCTGACTTCGAGCAGGCGGTCGACTACGGCAAGAAAGCCGTCGAGTTCGCGACCCGCGCGCGCGACACCGCGCTCAAGGTGGGCCGCCGCAATGAGCCGTCGCCCAGCGATCCTCCGGTGGTGCCCACGCCATGAGGCAGTCACTGGGAGTGGCGTTGGTGGTGCTGTTGGCCGTGGGCTGCCACAGCGGGCCTCAGATTCGGGCGTCGGGCGACGTCATCAAGACCGACATCGAGCGGGCGCGCCGATCGAACGCGCTGCGCTGCGCTCCGCGGGAACTGGCGGCCGCCGAAGCCAACCTCGACTTCGCCATGGGCGAGCTCGACGAAGGCAACTCGCAGCGCGCGTACGAACACATCACCGAAGCCGAAGCGATGGCGAAGAAGGCCGTCGCGCTCAGCCGTGACTGCGCCCCCCGTCAGGTGGTGGTGAAGGAACAGCCTCAGCTGATCGTGAAGATCGAAGAGACCGACAAGGACGGCGACACGGTCCTCGACAAGGACGACCAGTGTCCCTCGCTGCCCGGCCCGGTCTCGAACAAGGGCTGCCCGATCGAAGCGCCGAAAGATCGCGACGGCGACGGCATTCTCGACCCCTCCGACAAGTGCATCGATCAGCCCGAAGACATGGACGGCTTCCAGGACGAAGACGGCTGCCCTGAGCCCGACAACGACAACGACGGCATTCTCGACACCGCCGACAAGTGTCCCAACGAAGCGGGCCCGATGCAGAACATGGGCTGCCCCATCCTCGACAAGGACGGCGACGGGCTGAACGACGACAAGGACAAGTGCCCGAACGAGCCCGAGGACAAGGACGGCTTCCAGGACGAAGACGGCTGCCCCGATCTCGACAATGACTCCGACGGCGTGCCCGATGATCGCGACGACTGCCCGATGGACCCGGGGCCGGTCGACAACAAGGGCTGCCCGCGCAAGTACTCGCTGGTCTCGGTGACCAAGGACCACATCGAGATCAAGAAGCAGATCAAGTTCGCCACCGGCAGCGCGAAGATCGTCGGCGCCGAGAGCGAAAAGATCCTCGACGAGGTGGGGCTGGCGTTGAAGGACAACGTGCAGATCAAGAAGGTGCGCATCGAGGGTCACACCGACTCGGTGGGCGATGACTCGAAGAACCTCAAGCTCTCGGAGAACCGCGCGAACTCGGTGATGTCGGCGCTGATCAAGCGCGGCGTCGACCCAGCTCGCATGGAAGCGGTGGGCTACGGTGAGACCAAGCCGATCGCCTCGAACTCGACCAGCGCGGGCAAGGCAGAGAACCGCCGCACCGAGTTCAACATCGTCGAGCAGTAGTCCCTCCTGTCTCCCTCTCCCCGCGGCCCCCGCGACGGAGAGGGTCGGGAGAGGGCATGCCAGATCGGCACTTTGGTCGCGCACGTCTTGAGGGGTAAGCCCTCTCCCCCGCGGGGAGAGGGAGACAGGAGGCCCGGCGCTACTCGCGAACGCGGCCGCTCGGCTGCTGCGAGGTGCTCTCGGCGCTCGAGATCGGAGCGATCGGCTCCAGACCCTTGCCACCGATCAGCGCCTCAGCGTCCTTCACGCTCTGCTGCACGGCATCAACGCCGGTGAGCAAGTCATCCAACTGCTCGGTCAACTGGTCCGGGCTGGTCATGGTGAGCGCCTGGTCGCGTAGCAACCGCACTGAGTTCTCGATCAAGTTCATCTGCCCGCGCGCACGCGCCAGGAACGTCTCGATCTCTTTGATCGTCTCGAGCCGCTTCTGCAGCACCACGGCGTTCTTCCCCGCGAGTTCCCGCACCGACTCGTCGGTCATCTTTTCCTGCAGGTTCCGCTGGGCAGTGATCTGCCGCTGCAGGTCTTTGACGTCGACGGCCTGCAGGTAGCTCTCAGCCCGCCGGCACGCCGACGCCAACCGCACGAAGCTCGCGTGCAGCTGCGAGAGTTTCTCCAACTCGGTCTGCAGCAGAATCGCCTGGAACGAGGGGTTGTTCTGCATGTCGCGTTCAATCTCGCGCCGCAGCTCATCGAGGGCCTTCGCCCGTTGCCACTCTCGCTCCGACAGCTCGGCCATCAACTTGTCGACGCGCTCGCGATCTTGCTTCTCCCGCGCGACGCGATCACTTTCCCGCACCGCGCGCTGAAACGGCTTCAAGTCAGGCCCGAGCACCAGCCACAGCGCCTCGATGCCCATCGCGCCCAGCCCGATGTACCAATCACCCGTGAGCGCCGCCGCCGTCGCCGCCCCGCCCAGCAGCGCGAGGTTGTAGACGTTCATGAACGCGGCCTTCAGGTAGTTGGGAGCGCCGCCTTCAGCCATGACCTTTAGAGCCCCATCCGAATGTTGCCGTGCACGTTCGAAGAATGGAGCAGGTCGAGCACGTGGTTCTCGATGTTCTTGAACTCGGCGCTCTGCTTCACAGCCGCTTCCCGGTTGGCAAAATAAGGCACCTCGATGCGGTGCAGCACCTTCGCGGGGCGTTGCGAGAGCACGAAGATCACGTCGGCCAGGTAGACCGCCTCGGCCACGTCGTGGGTGACGAAGAGCACCGTGTTGTCCTGGGTGCGCAGCACGTCGAGGATCAACGACTGCATGCCCCAGCGGGTCTGCGGGTCGAGCGCACCGAAGGGCTCGTCCATCAAGATGAGCCGCGGCTTGTTCGCCACCGTGCGCGCGATGGCCACGCGCTGCTTCATGCCGCCCGACAGCTGCTTGGGCAGCGAATCAGCAAAGTCCTTGAGGCCGACCTGCTCGACGATCGCCAGCGCCTGCTTCTTGCGCTCATCGGCGGGAATGCCCTGCAGCTCGAGCCCGTACTCCACGTTCTTGCGCACCGTGCGCCACGCGAAGCTGGTGTAGCTCTGAAACACCATGCCGCGATCGCGGCCGGTGCCCTCGACCTGCTTGCCGTCGATCAACACCTCACCGGAGTCAGGCTTCATCAGCCCGGCGACCGCCTTCAAGATGGTGCTCTTGCCGCACCCCGAGGGGCCCAGGAACACCGCCAGCTCGCCGATGCCGGGCTTGTTGGCGACGGTGAGGCTCACGTCTTCGACCGCCTGAACCGTGCGGCCCTGGCGATCGGTGTACGAGATGAAGAGATCTTTCAGCTCGAGCTTGGGCACCGTGTTGGCCGACAACAGGCCCTGCGGGGGCGCTGCGGGAGTCTCAGACATCGGCTTCCCTCCACGGGAACAACAGGCGGTTCACCAGGCGAATCAGCACGTCGGTGATGATGCCGATGACGCCCACCACCAAGATGCCGGCGAAGCTCCACTCGGGTTTGTTGTGCTGCCCCGCGAGCTGCAGGATGTACCCGATGCCGCTCTGGGCGTTCACGATCTCCGCGAGAATGATGTACGTCCACGCGATCGCGTTCATCACCCGGAAGCCGTCGAAGATCTGCGGCAGCGCCGCGGGAATGAGCACGGTGCGAATCACCTGGGCCTTGGTCGCCCCCAGGGTGAAGGCCGTCTGAATCAACTCCTCGGGCACCGCGCGAATTGCGTCGACCACCGCGGGCAACAGGAACACCACCGTGCCCAGGAAGAGGAACGCGACCTTCTGCGCTTCGTCGATCCCGAACCACAGAATCAGCAGCGGAATGAACGCGGTGATCGGCAGGTAGCGCATCGGCGCGACGATGGGTTCGAAGACGCGGTTGACGATCTCGAAGCTGCCCATCGCGATGCCCAACGGCAACGCCACCGCCAGCGAGAGCCCGAACGCCTTCGCGATGCGAATCGCGCTCACGCCCACGGCCTGCAGCAGGTCCTTCTCGAAGATCAAATAGAAGAGGCTCTTGATCACCTCGTCCGGTGCGGGGAGAAAGAAGTGCGGCACCAGCGGCACCGATTCTCCA
>JAYVNA010000819.1:0-9097 GCA_043758715.1 Archangium sp. | reverse complement strand
GCCCGAAGCGCAGGTGGAAGCGCGGCTGGCCTGCCCCCGCTGCCGCAAGGTGAGCCAGTTCTCGCTCTCGCCCCGGGTGGCCTCGCATCACCTCTCGTGCACGCACTGCACCTCGGCCTTCGTGGCGTACATCGCCGAGTTGAGATCGCTCGAGATCGAGCCGCTGGGCCGCAGCCGGCGCCGCTACCTCTTTCGGGTCGACGAGCTCTCGGGGCTGCCCACGCGGATCGAGTTCGACGATGCCTCGAACGGCGAGCTGGGCGCGTCGCGGCGGGATCTGCTCGCGTTTCTCTACATGCCCGAGACAATTCTGCGCGGCGTGCTCAACCTGAACTCGAGCCGGGTGTTGTGGGTCGCGAGTCCGGGGCCGTGCTTCGTGGCGACGGTGGCGTTCAAAGAGGGCGCTCCCGAGTTGGAGACCTTGCGGACCTTCCGCGATCGGGTGCTCGCCCGGTCTCGGCCGGGTCGCTCATTCATCGCCTGGTACTACCGCGTGGGGCCTGCGCTCGCGGGCGTGGTGGTGCGCAGACCGTTCCTTCGTCGCGCGACGCGCCTGGTGTTGCGATCCCTCAGCCGGCAGCTGGAGAAGCTCACGTGAGAGATGGAGCTCCGCAGAAGACTGACCGCACCACGATGCTCTTCGTGGCCGTGCTGCTGGTGGGCGCGGTTTTGATGGGCTGGCAAGAAGTGCAGTCGCAGGGCGTGCTGCCCGAGCACTCGGTCGCGCCGCCTTTTACGGTCGAGCGGATGGAAGGCCCGCCGCTGGAGCTGGCTTCGCTCAAGGGCAAGGTGGTGGTGGTGAACTTCTGGGCCACCTGGTGTCCCCCGTGCCGGGAGGAGCTCCCGTACCTGGTGAGTACGGTCAAGGAGTACGAGGCGAAGGGCGTGACGCTGGTCGCGATCAGCAATGATCAGCGGGCGGGCCAGCGGGAGATCGTCAGCCACTTTCTCGCAGGCTTTCCGGCGCTCACGCCGTACGCGGCGCTGGGTCAGCCGGAGATCGGTGCGGCCTACCTGGTCGAGGCGCTGCCCTCGGTGTACGTGATTGATCGCGAGGGCCACGTGTCGGCCTCGTTCCGCGGGCAGGCGACTGAGTCTCAGCTGCGCCGGTGGATCGACGCGGCGCTCGGTGACTAACTCACCTCCCTGCGGGGGAGAGGGTCGAGAGGGCATTCCCTACTTGTTCATGAGGGCGTTTGCCTTCCGCCTTCACTTCTTCTCAGGCGCTTTCTCGTCGGGCTTCTTCTCAACTTCTTCAACGAGCTTGAACTCGGTGCGGCGGTTCTTCGCGCGGCCGAGCGGGGTGTCGTTCGTCGAGAGCGGCTTGTCGAAGCCGTAACCCTCAGAGCGCAGCCGCTTCGAGCTGATGCCCTTGCCCTCGAGGTACTTCTGCACGGCCAGCGCGCGGCGCTTGGACAAGCTCATGTTCGCTTCACGTGAGCCCACGTTGTCCGTGTGACCTTCGATCAACACCGGCCCGACATCGGGGTTCTTGACGAGCACGCTCGCGACTTCATCGAGCAGCTTGAACGAACGCGGGTCGATTCGATCGCTGCCGAACTCGAACAGGATCTGGTTGTTGATGCGAATGCGCTCGGACTCGAGCACGACCTCTTCCTCTTCTTCCGGAGGAGGACAGCCCTGCAGCTGCGGCGTACCCGGCACGTCGGGACACTTGTCGACGTTGTCGGGGATCTGATCGCCGTCCTTGTCGGGGCAGCCATCGAGCTCCTGCGGGCCCTTCACGTCGGGGCACTGGTCGAGCTTGTCCGGCACGCCGTCGTCGTCGCGATCGGGTTCACGCGCCTCGGGGCAGCCATCTTTGTCTTCGATGCCGTCCTTGTCTTCAGCCTCGTTGGGACACATGTCGACGTTGTTCGGAATGCCGTCGTTGTCGTCGTCAGGCTCGGACACGTGCTGGTAGGTGAGCGAGAGCGCGAACCGAATCGTCTCGCGGCCATACCCGTTGGACCCCAGGCCCTTGCCGACGGAGAGCTGAGCGCCCCAGTTGCCGGCGAACTGCGTGCGGGCACCGACGAGCAGCTCGAAGGGGGTCTTGAGCGCTTCCGACTCGGTGAAGGTGAAGGGCGCCTCGGCCGGAGTCGAAAGGTTCAGTTCGCCGATCAGCTGGTTTGATTGAAAGCGGGAGAAGTTCGGCAGGTCGATGATCGCGCCGCCGCCGAGGGTGAATTCCTGGCTGACGTAAAGGTTGATGAAGCGACCGGGCGCCGTGCGCAGCCGCCAGCCGATGTTCGCGAGCAGGCGCACGGGGCCGAGCACGCGCTCCACCGCGAGGCGCGGGGCGAAGACGAAGCCGCGGTCAGACAGGAAGCTGAAGGTGTCGCCGATGGGAAAGCGCGCCTCGAGCACGGCCGCGAGCCCGACGATGGGGAACTCGCTCTGCTTGATGATCTGCAGGCGGCCCATGATGCGGGGAGCGCCCAGGCCAGCCGCGCGCGGCGGATCGACGGCGAAGCCCTGCGCGGCGAGAATGCCGAAGTTGTTCACCTGGCCGATGGTGATCGGAATGTCGGCCGCGATCTCGACGCGCGGGTGGAGCTGGTAGGCGCCCATCAGGTGCAGGTCCGCGCGGAACGGCATCAGGTCGCCGATGCGCTCTTCGCCGTTCTTCGCCGCCAGGATCCCGACGTTGAAGTCGAGCAGGGCCTGGAAGAAGAACGAGCGCGTCACCTGCAGCTCGCCGCCTTCGAGGGCGAGGCCCGACTCCATGGCGGGCGTGAACTTGATCGGCACCAGGTCGATGCCACGCGCCGTGAAGGGGTCGATTGACTGGGCGCTCGCGGCAGTTGCGAGGGCGAGGACGGCGAGACTGAGAGAGCGGACCGTTCGCACGAGGGCAAAACCTTACCGCGCGAGCGCACGTTGAAAAGGAAACTTCCGCTGGTGACTGTCGGCTGACTACCGGGCCATCACCTCGGAAGCCTTGATCACCCGCACTTGATCGGGCTCGATCGAGAGCACTTCTTGGGCGATCAGGGCGTCATCGCGCTCGATGTCGGGAGACTTGGGCGACGCATAGGTGATGGGTGAGGGGTCAGCCGACTTCAGCGCACCTGCGAGGCCAGCGGCGTCTTGGGTGACGAAGACAAAGTTGAGCGAGCTGGCAGAGACGTACTTCTGCACCATCGCCTGCGCCTGGGCGGCGGTGATGGTCTGCAGGGCGCTCCTCACGGCGTTGAGGAAGTCGGGCGTGCCGGAGATCACGTCGTCGATCGCCCAGCCGAGCTTCTGCTGATCGGTGGTGGTCCAGATGCGGGTGGCGCCAGCGAGGAAGCCGCGAGCGGTCTCGAACCTCTCGGTCGGAATCGGCTGCGTGCGAAGCTGCTCGAGAAAGTGCACCACGGCGCGGGTGGCGAACATCGCCTTGTCCGGTTTAACCGGGCGCAGCCAGAAGCTCACGTCTTGCTGACTGCGGAGGATGTTGGGGCGCGGGACCGACTGCCAGCCCTCCTGCCGGTAGTGCTGCGCGTAGGCGTAGGTGCCGTAGTTGAGGCCGCGGCGCTCGCGCACCTCCTGGTACAGCACCCCGTGCTCCTGGCGGTGTTCGCCGAAGTACGAGAGCGCGATGAAGAGCGGAATGAAGTCAGGCGAGTCACGGCGCAGCGGAGAGCTGAAGCCAAAGTCGCCCGCCGTGGACGAGGTGTCGCGCTCGATGATCAGCGCCGTCTTCTGCGGGCCGCGCGCGGTGGGCAGGTCAGCGCGCTTGATGCCGGTAGCGGGCAGGCCGCCCAGCGTGGTCTTCACCTGGTTCGCGAGCGCGTCATCGACTCCGCCGGCGAGGCCAATGATCAGGCGATCCTGAGTGAAGGTGTTCTTCCACTGGTTCTTCACGTCTTCGAGCGTGAGCGCGTTGAGCCCGGCCTCGGTGCCACCGGTGGAGTGGCGATAGGGGTGGCCTTCGTAGAGGAGCGCGTCGAGGCCAATCTTGCTGAGCTCTTCGTCGTTCTCCTGGCGCAGGCGGTTCTTCACCGCGTTGAGCTGCTCGGAGCGGAGCCGGTTGAACTCCTTTTCCTCGAGCCTCGGCGCGAGCAGGGTCTCTCCGAGGATCTCGAGGAAGCGGGCCAGGCGATCGCGGTGAACGCGGCCGGTGATGGTGGTGAATTCCTTGTCGGTGTCGCCCTCGAGCTCGGCGGCCATCGGGTAGAGCGCCTGGAGCAGCTGCGCGCTGTCGAGTGACTTCGTGCCGCCTTCGAGCAGCACGCGGGTGGTGAGGGCGGTGAGGCCTTCCTTGCCTGCGGGGTCGTCGACGGAACCGGTGCGGAACACCAGGCGCACCGAGACGATGGGCTTGTTCGCGACCGGAATGACGACGAGCTTCATCGGCTCGACCGCGGGGAGCGGCTTGTACGGAACGGGCGCGGTGGGGGCGGCCAATCGTTCAGCGGGCATTTGCGCGGCGTCGGGGGGGAGTTCCTTCTGCACCGGAGCGGGCGTGGTGGCGCAGCCCAGCGTGATCAACGTGAGGAGGCTGAAGGAGGTCTTCACTGGGCACCTCCCTTCGCGTCGACGGTGAATTCGAGCGTCGTCCGGTTGGTGTCCACGAGGTACTTTTTCGAAAACGCAGTGAGGTCCTTCGCGGTCACCTTGGCGATGTTCGCGTAGAGCACGTCGATGGCGTCGGGCGTACCGAAGACGCCGGTGAAGTACGCGAGCTGTTCACCAACCTGCGAGGGCGTCTCCAGGCCCATCGGGAGCGCGAAGCGGAGGTTGCTCTTGATGTCCTCGAGGCGTTTGCCGTCGACCTTGCCGGAGTTAAGTTCAGTGATCGCAGCGAGGATCGCCTTGCTCACCGGCTCACGATTGCCCTCGGCCTTCAGGCGCGCGTCGATGCCGAAGAGGGAAGGGTCGCGGTGGTCCTGGTAGAAGCTGCCGATGCGTTCGACGAGCTGTTGTTCGAGCACGAGCGAGCGGTGCAGCGGGGAAATGTCGCCGACGAGGTAGGCGCTGAGCACCTGCTGAATGGCCGCGTCCATCGTCTTGGGGGAAGCGGCGGGCGTGTGCCACGCGAAGCCCAGGCGCGGGAGCGTGGGAGAGCCCCAGGCCAACTTCACCGCTCGCGCTTCCTTCTGCGGAGGCTCGACGGGGACTTCGATCTTCGCGGCCTTGCCGGTCCAGGGGCCGTAGTGCTTCTCCATCAGGGCCATCAGCTTCGCGTCATCGAAGTCGCCGACGATCACCACGATGGTGTTGTCGGGCGTGTACCAGCGCTTGAAGAACGTCTTCGAGTACTCGTAGCGCCTGGGCATCTCGGTGATGTCCGCGAGGAAGCCTAAGGTGGTGTGCTGGTAGGGGTGCCGGGTGAAGGCGGTGCCCAGGGTGCTCTCTTCGATCTTGAGGCCCGGGTTCGACGCGTTCTTCTGGTACTCGCCGAGCACCGCGAGGGCTTCGGTCTGGAAGGCGGGCTCGGCGTAGTCGAGGTGCGCGAACCGATCGGCCTCGAGGTCGATCAGCGTCTCGAGGCCGGAGGCGGGGCCGTTGGAGTAGTAGACGGTGACGTCGTCGGAAGTGAAGGCGTTCTCGAGGAAGCCCAGCTTGCCCACGATCGCGCTGCGGGCGTTCTCGGGGTAGCGCTGGGTGCCGCGGAACATCATGTGCTCGAAGAAGTGGGCGAAGCCGGTGTGGCCGGGTTCGATCTCGTTGCGCGAGCCCACGCGCACCACGGAGTAGTAGGCGACGAGCCCCGGCGATTCGAAGGGGACGCGGACCACGGTCAGCCCGTTTTTCAGGGTGGTGACCTTGGTGGGGTAGGGGAACGCCTTGGGGGAAGCGGCGGAAATCAGCGCTGCCAGAGCGAGGGCGAGGGGGGCGGTCATGGGGGCCCCCGACTTTCAGTCGGTCGAGGGACCGTGACAAGCGCTGAGAACTGGTTAAATGGGTCTTAGTTCTGGTTCTTTGAAAATTCGGGGGCGACAAGGTTTCGACGGGGGCTCTGACGCTCCTGGTCGCGTGTCGAGTGAGCTTTCACACTCGTAAATAAAAGTGAGCAAAAACCACAAAAGCCAACGACAACGTTGAGCTTGCGCTGGCCGCCTAAAAAACGGTCCCTGCACGGTCGCTTCATCTTCTGTCGGTGAGGTGAAGGTCGACCGCCATAATGCCGGCTGGTTCTCCGAGTATCTGAGCGAGGAGAATGAGAAATAGTCAGAATCGGCTCTCTCACCATCACGTCCGTTTGAGTGTGAGGGGCTTAAAGATCTAAAGATCGGACTACGCACGTAGTGACCTGGAACTGAAGGCTTTCGGACCCGGGTTCGATTCCCGGCGCCTCCACACAACTAACCCCGCACCCTCAATGGGTTGCGGGGTTTTTCTTTCAAAGCGGGCTCCATGTGCCGTCAGTGTGCCGTGCGGGCGTCAGCTCCGCCTGAGAACGGGCACCGGGATGGGGCTGGTCGAGCACTTGGACCGCGTGCTCTTTCGTCTCCGGCGAGAGGTGTGCGTAGCGCATGGTCATCTCGATGGTGCGTGCCCCATCAACTCCTGGATGACCTTCACCGGAACCCCCTTCATGGCGAGGTGGCTGCCGTAGGTGTGGCGCCCGCTTGCCCGTTTAACGTTGCCCCTTGCGATGACGGCGCGTGCGCGGACACAGGCAACGACCCTCGCAACTGCGGAGGCTGCGGCCATGAGTGCGCGGCTTCCGAGGTCTGCGTCGACGGGCAGTGCGCGGTGCAGACTCCCGCCGTCGGCTGCACATCGTGCCCCTGCGACGCCTGTACCTTCGAGGCAGAAGCGCTGTGTTGTCTTCGCAACGGCGCCCCGTATTGCGTGAAGTCAGAGAGGTGCCCGCGATGAGGCCAACCATGAGAGTGATGAGTTGTTGGACCCTCGCGCTGCTGACGGGCTGTGGTGCGTGCAAGTCGACGCCCCCTGCCGAAGTAGCGCCGAAGGACCTCGCCGAGAAGGGCTTGGTGCTCGACGGCCCGGAAGACGGCGCCGCAGTGCGGGGCCGGTGGATCTCCGTCTCGGGCTGGTTCGATCCGGCGGAGATCGCTTTCGTGAGCGTGGTCGGCGCTTCGGTCGACGGCTTCTACGAGCCCACCGCTCACGTCGGCATCCCGTCGGTCGCGGTCACCGTTCGCAAAGACGGCCGCTTCTATGCGCCCAGAGTCCCCGTTGCCGAGGGGAGCAATCGCATCACAGTGGTTGCGCTGTCGCGGCAAATGCGCCCAATGGAGCCGATACACCGAAACGTCACCGCCACTGAGGTCACCTCCATGCCCGCGACGGTGGTCGCAGATCCCCAGCAGGGAAAGCCGGGCGTGGCAGTGCGATTGCGCGCTTCCATCGGCACCGCGGCCGCGCGCAACTGGCAGTGGGACTTCGATGGGGACGGCACCTTCGACGAAGAGTCCGCGGAAGCGTCTCACTCGTGGCCCAACGCAGGGCGCTACCTTGTGGTAGCTCGCACTCAGGTGGACGGCGCGTGGGTCTACGGCACGACTCGCTTCGCCGTAACGTCAGACGCAGCCGTCCTTCACTCAACGCACGAAGTGCAGAACCCCACTCGGCTGCGGGTCTTCCCCGTCGACCCGCCTGTGCGGCCCCGATTCGTGGCCGCGATTGATGGCCAGACCGTGAAGATTTTCGACGCAGATCTCAAATTGCTGCGCGCTCTCCAGGGGCTCAGCAGGCCCATCGATGTGGACATCGACGACGAGGGCCGCGCCACCGTTCTCGATCCCGGCGCCAACGCGATCTTCCGCTTCGATGCGTCGGGTGAATTGGATGCAGCATTCGGAGCCAACGGTAGGCAGATTGCCCCAGCAGGCGCGCTTTCTCAGGCGGTGGGCTTGCGGAACGTGGGCTCTGAATACCTGCCCGTCCGTCTCGCTGATGGCTCCTCATACGCGTTGGGCCCGGGCGAGGACGGTGGCATCCAACTCGGTGAGCCGACGCCGTACGCGAGCAGCCAGGTAAAGGCCGGGTGCGGCTTCGTGCCTCCGTTTCAGTCTCCGACCTGGAGAGTCGAGGGGGGGAAGTTATGCCGGGAGACCGGCGTGACCCCTGTCACCATCTCCCGCGGTGGGGTCACCTTCGTCGACTTCGCTGAGGGACCACCGATCGTCTGGGACTTCTGGGCGCTCGACTCCGCGGGGAAGCTGCATCTCTTCCGTTCAGGGGACTTCGAGGCCACCTACGCGCTCGAGTACCCCATCACCGCGCTCGCCTCGGGTGGCGATGGACAGGTTTATACGGCCGGCAGCGGCGTGCTCGAGCAGCGCGCCTTGCCCGTTCTTCGCCACTCGGCCAACCAATGAAGCGGCTCGTCGCGCTCACTTTCACCCTCGTCGCCACCGCTGGGCTCGCGTTCTGGGCGCCCAACCACCAAGACATGAACGTCCAGGTGCTCAAGGAAGGCACGCCTTGGGGCGACGACATCACCCGCGGCGGCAAGCCCCTCTCCCACTTCGGCGACTACCTGCAGCGGGTTCTCTACGTCTCCGCGGAACCGCTGTTGCCGAAGGCAGACATCGCGCCGCTGTCAAAAGACGCCACCGATCAATGCGTGCAGGGCCGCAAGGATGTGGTGCAGGGCGTTCCTTTCGAGAACGCCGAGTCCGCGGGCCGGATCATTGAACGGCCCCCATGTGCCCGCATGGTGCCCCTCCGGCGTCTCCGGAGCGGCCTGCCGCGCCGCGGAAGATGAGGCCGAAGGTCAGTTCGCCTGCTTGCATCCGGTCACCGGGTTCCACTTCCAGAGCACCTCGGTGTCCTCAGGCTTTTCCCCCTCGACCCGGTGTGAGGAATGATGAACCGCTTGGAGCACGCCCGTCGCGTCGAGAGAAAACACCACCCACACCCGGTTCATCGTCTTTGCGTCGAGTCAGGCCCGCTGCTCGACGTTGAGCCAGCCATCGGGGTAGCGCAGGTGACGCCTTTCTTCGCGTGTCCTCGTACCTGCCTTCGCCGAGCCGCCGCAGCCCGGGGCCCGCGCGCATTGCAGGCGGGGCCGCGAGGCTGTCACGCTGTCGTCCATGCGCAACGCCATTCTGGTCATCGTGATCGCTGCCGCCGCCTTCCTGGGTTGGAAGAAGTACCAGTCTGGCCAGACCCCAGCCGCGCCGGCGGCGCC
>JAYVNA010000818.1:0-9097 GCA_043758715.1 Archangium sp. | reverse complement strand
ACGAGGCAGGTCCTTCGCCCCACCCTCCGTCGGCGTTCTGCTTCGAGATCATCCAATCGATCGCGCGCCGCACCCAGGGTTCGCGCAGGTCGACGCCGACGGCCTTGAGCCCGAGCACCACGAAGGCGCTCGCTGAGAGGTAGTTCACCACCCAGCGGCCCCACCAGGCGCCGTTGGTCCACTGCTGCTTCTTCAAGAAGTCGACAGCGCGCGCCACCGAAGGCGAAGAGTTCGCGCGTTCGCCCAGCTGACCCAACGCGTGCAACACCCGGCCGGTGACGTCTTCCGTCGAGGGATCCTGCGTGACCGGGGGCGGCGAGAAGAAGGCGCCCGCCATCGACCACACGCTCGAGAGATCGATGTGCGGCGCCTTCGACATGATGGGCCCGGCGGGCTTGGTGCCGAGGTTCCACACGAAGGCCGACCAACCGCCGTCGGGGTTCTGCATGTCGAGAATCCACCGCTTGCCGAGCTCAGCGGTCTGCGCGAGCCGCGGGCGCAACGCCGCCGGCAGCCGGGGGTCCGCCAACGCCATCCCGACCGGCGAGAGCATAACCGCCGCGTCGTCGTTGTCCGGCATGGTGGCGTTGTTCTTCTGAAAGCCCCACCCCCCGGTGAGGAGCGCATTGGGTTTGCGGTTGTCGAGCTGCGGCTGCTGCGTGCCGTTGAGCTGGGCGTCAGCCATCCACGTCAGGGCGCGGCTCACGTCGGGGTCCGCGGGCGAGATGCCTCCTGCGAGCAGCGCGCGGGTATCGAACGCCGTCGACCAGACATTGGTGCCGTAGCCGGTGAAGTACATGCCGCTCGCGTCGCGCAGCCGCTGGCTCTGCAACCAGCCGAGCGCCCGCGCGCGCATGGTGCGGCTCTCGCTGGTGTCGATGCTGTCGAGCATGGGCAGGGTCATCGCGGTGATCGCCGTCGCTCCGTTGAAGCTGCCTTCCGGGTTCTGGAACTGGCGGAAGAGCGCGATCGCTGCGCGGCCCTTGAGCATGCCCAGCAGCCCGATGCCGCGGCCGTTCTTTCCGAAATCTCCGCGCAGCCGGCGCACGAGGAACTCGGTCTGGTAGGCGCCCATCAACACGCCCGCGTGAAAACGCGTCTCCATCAGCGTCATCACTGGCGGCGGCATCATCAACGTCGTGCTCGGGCAGGGAATCAGGTTCGCGTCGACGAGCCCCGCCATGCCCAGAAAGAGCGCCGCGAAGTCCTGCTCCGCCATGCGCGCGATGACCGCGTTGACGCCGCCGTGCGTGTCGACCCAGGCCTTCGCCGCGTTGGCCGCTTCGTGCGCTCCGCACAGCTTCAGCGCGGCCCAACCGCACGCAGTCGAGCCGAGATCGCCTTGCTTCGCGTAGCGCTGAATGGTGAACGAGCCATCGGCCTGCTGCTGCGCGGCGAGCCACCTCGCGGCGGCGGCGGTATCATCGGGCCCGAGCTGCTCGAGGTAGCGCAGCACCACCACCACCTGGGCGCAGACCCATGCACCGATGTCGGCCGCGACGTCCCACGAGCCGTCCGTGCGCTGCGTCTTCCACAACACCCGCTGCGCGCGATCGACAGCCAACTGCACCCGCTCAAGCTTCGGTTCCACGACACTCATGGCTTCCCCTCGCACGCCTGCTCAGTGGCTGTTCTTCAGCTCGAGCACGCACGCCTCACCGTCCTGGCTCTTCACGGTGATGCGATCGGGCCAGCCTGGAATAACCGGGTCCCCCGCGCTCAAGAGACCTGCATAAAAATGAGGCACGCCGCTGGCGTCGTTGAGCCACAGCTCCATGGTCTTCTCGTCGATGACCGTGAGCCGTGACTGCAAGAAGTTGGCGCCGCTGCGCAGGCTGTTCGACATGCGCTGCAGCGAGCGGCGCGCGCCGAAGAGCTTGGCGGCCGAAAACATCGCGCGGCCCACCAGCCCGTCGGCGAACTGCATCACCGTCGCGCGGCCGACCTCGAACTGCTGCTGGTCACCGTCGACTCCGGGGAAGAGATCGGCACCGATGAGCTGCACCGCTTTCGCCCAGTCGGCCGCCACGTAGGCAGGCTCGAGCTTGTGCGGCGGGCCGATGCGCAAGGCCGAGAGTGCGCGCTCTGTGCCGGGCTTCACTTTTCCATGAGCGACCTTGATGAGCGCTTCCACCGAGCTACTGAAGATCAACTTCGAACTGCCGACGCCCATGGTTCGAAGCCTACCCAAGGACAGGGACGGCCAGTTCAGAAAGAGTTCTGCGGGTTCAGAACGCGAAGCGATCGACGCCTCAGGCGAGCTGCAGCTTGAGCCACGCGACGCCATCGGCGTCATTGCTGGGCGCCGTCTGCGTTCATCTTGGTGAAGGCCTGCCGCGCCTCGGCCGAGAACTTCGCGCCTTCCATCACGACCGCGAGAATGGGAAGGCCCGCGTTCGGCGTCCCGGGCGCGATCGACTTCATCAGCCCTTCAGCGTCGGTGGCGGTGACGTCGCCCGACGACAGCATGTGGAGGTACGTCTTGCCCTTCGGAGTTTCGAGCTCAGAGACCTCGGTCGCCAGCCGCACCCCATCGGTGAGCCCGACGAAGCCCTGGGTGGCGCGCTGCACGGACTGCAACCTTGGAATTCAGTCGTTTGCCAAACCCTGCACACCGGGTGCGGTCGACAGCTCGTACACGAACGTCGGCTGCGTTTGAGCACGCGGCGCGAACTCGACGACCCAGGTGGCGAAGCCGCTGTCGTCGACCGGTGCGAGAGAGCCGGAACTCTTCACCGGGCGCCACGAAGAGCACCTGGGTCCAGCCGACGAACCCTTTCTGCAGCGGCAGCTCGACCGGCCCCGCCAGAATGGGGAATCGGGCTTCGTTCTCGCGCGCCTGCACGAAGGATCAAGGCGCCACGCGCAGGGAACGCGTCATTCCCTGGGCATCGACCTTCAGGTTCACCGGTTGACGCTCGACGCTGCGGACCGCCTCGTCGAGCGCTGCGAGGGTCGCGATGGGAGCGCCCTGAAACTCGAGCACCAGATCCCCCGCGCGCAGCCCAGCGGCCTGCGACGGAGAGCGGCTGGTGACCTGCACCACGTAGAGCGCACCCGCGGGCGGACCAAAAGGAGGCGGCACCACACACAGCGTCGCGCCACGAAAAGTGACTTCGCGCGCGAGCAGGGCGCGGCTCGCCTCGAACGCCTCATGAGAGACCTGCAACTGCACCCAGCGCTGCACGACTTCGCGCTGAAGTGCAGCGCCCAGGGTGCGCTTGAGCGCGTCGGCGAGCGCAACGCCCGACAAAGGCTGCGCGCCGAACCGGCGGGCGAAAGTCTCGTGCTGCGGATGGCTGGCTGAGAGGCGTTCAGCGAGCGCGAGGGAGGCCTCGTTCTCGGCGGCCTCGACGGTGTCGGCGTGACTCCACGTGGTCACCTGCGCGCCGTCGTCACGAAAGCCCGGACCTTCGGCCCACGCCGGTCTGGCTGCGCGGGAAGTGACCGGGGGCGGCGCGGCCGGTGGGGCGGTGGGGGCCGGGCCGCGGCTGAACCACGCGACCACCGCCAGGCCCAGAAGCGCGGCGCCGAGCCCGACGCGGCCCCACGCGGTCCTCGCCGGACGAGGCCTCGGGGGGAGGACTTCGAGCGGTGCTTCGAGCGACTTCGCCGCGGGCGGGGGCGGCAGGGACGGCCGTCCGAGCAGCGGGCCGAGCCACGTGAGGTCCTTGAACTCCAGTGCGCCGTTGCAGCGCTTGCAGCTCGCGAACGGGGCCTGACGCAGTTCGAGCGCGCGCTGCACTTCGGGCAGGCGAACCAGCGCCATGCGAGCGGCGTTACAGTGGGTGCAGTGCCCTTCGAGTTGTACCGAGGCGATGGCGACGCGCCCCTTCGCCAGCGCCGGCGCGACCGCTTCGAGCACGGACCTGGGGGCGCCTTCGATCACCAGCCGGGTCACCTCATCGGCCAGCCCGGTGAGCGCCGCGACAAACTGCCGCACGCCGGTTTCTTCGAAGCGGGTGGCCTCGGTCAGCTCGACCAGCACCTCGCCCTCGACGCCGTCGAGCACGCGGCGCCAGCGGATCGCCCCGTCGAGCGGGGCGCGCACCGTGACGCGCGTGGTGGTGCCTTCGAACGACTTTTCGACCGCCTCCGGGGCGGTGGTGGCGGCCAGGCGCAGGGTGGTGAGCACCGACTCGACCACGGGCGAGAGCGGGCCGGGCCGCGCAGGCCCGAAGGCGAGGTAGCTCCGCGCGTCGTCGTCGAAGTCGGCCTGGGCGCTGCACGACGGGCAGAGCATGGGCGGCATCACCGCGCGCGAGAGCGCGTCGGCGTGCTCATCGATCTCAATCAACGCCTGGAAGCCCTTCGCGCAGCTGACGCACAGGTAGGGTGCGTAGAACGACACCACCTTCCCCGCGCCGGCGAAGCGCTTGATCATCGACAGCTGGCTGACCACCGCTTCCGAGCAGTGGGCGAGGTACAGCCCGGTGAGCCTGCTCTCGCACACCGCGAGCATCTGCAGCCATTCACGCACGCCGAAGCTGGTCACCCGCTCAACGCGCCGGAGATCGAACACCACCACCCCGCTGAGCGCGCGGCCGAGCTCAGCGCCGCTGAAGCGTTCGTTCAGCTTGCCACTGAAGTGCACCACGGTGACCGGGCCGGCGCGCTCGAGTTCGGCGTGCTCGAAAGACTGCAACGGGGTCGCTTCGGTGCTGGGCGCGCCGACGACCCCGGTGCCCGCCACGGCAGCGCCCGCGGTGGTGGTGGTGTCGGGCTCGGCTGGCTCTTGATCCTCATCGCCCTGCCCCGCGTCGAGCGGCAACGCGTCGATGCTGCGCACCCCCGCGAGCACTTCACGGTACGCCTCGGCGCGTGCCCCGAAGAGCTCGCGCATGAAGCGGTTCAACGCGAGGTTTGACAGCGAGAGGCCCTTCTTCGCGGCGAAGTCCTCGAGCGCAGCGTGGAGTTCCTGCGCCGTCTGGAACCGCTCAGTGCGATCGCGGGAAAGCGCCTTCATCACCAGGCTGGAGAGCTCAGGCGGGTAGCCGGGCACCAGTTTCAGAGGAGGGGCGAGCGGCGAATCGATGATGGCGCGCATCATCGCCACCTCGTTGGGCTGGTGAAACGGGCGCTGGCCCGTCGTCATCTCGTAGAGCATCACCCCCACCGCGTAGACGTCACAGCGGCGATCGAGCGCCTCGCCCAGCACCTGCTCGGGCGCCATGTAGGAAATCTTGCCCTTCATCACCGCGTTCTTCGTCTGGTTCATGCGGTTCTCGGCGCGCGCGATGCCGAAGTCGACCAGCTTCACGCCACCCTCGTACGTGACCACGACGTTCTGCGGCGAGATGTCGCGGTGCACGATGTTCAGCGGGCGCCCATCGACGCCGACCAGCTCGTGAGCGTAGTGCAGGCCCGCCGTCACCCCGGTCAGAATGGTGAGCGCGAAGTCGAGCCGCAGCGGTTGCGCGCGTTGGCGCAGCACCTTGTAGATGCCGCGCACGTCCTCGCCGTTGAGGTATTCCATGCTGATGAAAGGCAGCCCCTCGAGGCTGCCCATCTCGAACATCTGCACCAGGTTCGGGTGCTGGAGCAGCGCGCTGATGCGCGCCTCGTCGCGGAACATGCGCAAGAACTCGGCGTCGCGGTTGTGCTGTGGGAGCACCCGCTTGAGCACCACCAGCTTCTCGATGCCGGAGGCGCTGCGCTCGCGCGCGAGGAACACCTCGGCCATTCCGCCCGACGCGAGGTGCTTGAGGACCTGGTACTTGCCGTTGCCTGGAGCCATGAGACCTCTTCAGCGCTGCGGCACTGGAATCTTCACCGCGCGTCGCACCCCTGCCGCCTCGACGGTCAGCGTCATCGTCGCCCCTGGCAGGGCGGCCTCGCGCATCACCCGGACGAAGCTCTCAGGCGTCGTCACCGGGTGACCATCGACGGCGATGATCAACTCGCCTTCTTTCACCCCCGCACGAGACCCGAGCCCGCGCGTGACGGCCACCACCAGCACCTCGCCATCGGTGCGCGTCGAGGCCTCGAGCGTCGGGAAGAAGCGCGCCACCGTGAGCCCGACGGCCGAGCCCGTCGCGGCGTAGAGGTCGACGGTGGCATCGAAGGCCGCCTTCGAGACGCGGTACCGCACCGGCCCCGCCACCGTTCCGTCGTGCCTGCGCAGGGCCGCGTCGGTGCGCTGCGGTGCGACGAGGCTGCCGGCCTGACGCTCGAAGCGGGTGATGATGGGCTCGAGGTTGCCGCGCACATCACCCGGCGCGTGGGCTGCGAGGTACTCCTGCACGCGCGTGTCTGCGAGCTTGCTTTCCACGGCCTTGAGCAAGGTGAGCAGCGCGTCGGCGCGGGCCTGGGCGAGCGCGGCTTCGTCGCTGGTCGCCGCGTCCGCATGGCCCACGAGGAAGAGGTTGTCGCCTTCGACGCTGAACGGGTTGTCGCTCCACGCCGGCGGGAGTTCCTGAAGCGCTGGGGCGGGGACGGCGGGCGCCGGCACGGCGGGCGCGGGCTGGGCCTGAATCGCGACCGGCGCGGGCGCGGCCGCCGGCGAGGCCGGCACTTGCCCGAGCTTCCCCAGGAGCAGCCCCAGCATGCCGATGATCACCATGCCCATCGCGCCGAGCGCGAGCATCGCGGGCTGGATCTGTGGGCTGGGCGGGCTGGCCACCGGCTGCAGCGTGGCGTGCGCCACCACCGGCGTCTTCAGCGGCTGCGCCATCGTGGCCGAGGGCACCACCGCTGGTGCCCCTGACCCGGCGGGGACGGTGCGGGTCGCCTCATGCTGAAGGCGCTCGAGCGTGGCCCTGAGCCCGTCGAAGCTCAGCTGAGAGTTGCAGCGCTTGCACACGATGTAAGGGTCGCGCCCCTGGCGCAGGGTCTCGCTCGCGTCTTCGATGCGCAGCTGAACAGGCCGGCGCGCGTTGCAGGCCAGGCAGAAGCCATCGACCAGGGCGGTCACCACCGTGAGCCGAGAATCGCGCGCCCCCGCTGACAACGCCTCGAGCATGCCGTCCGGCGCGCCCTCGATGCGCACCGACTCGACCTCAGCGGGCAGCTTGCGGAGCGCCGCCACCAGACCCGTGAGCCCCAGCGTGGTGGTCCCCGGTGAGCTGGCGAGCTCGAGCACCACCTCGCCTTCCAGGCCGTCGAACACCCGGGGCCAGCGCAGCGACTCGTCGATGCGCGCGTTGACGCGCAGGCGGTTCACCCGGCCTTCGATGAACTTCTCGACCGGGTCGGAAATGCCGACCGCAGGCAGAGCGTCGAGCGCGCGTTGTACGTCGGGCGGGGCCCGGTGCGGCTGCGGGCCGAAGGCCAGGTAGCTCTTCGCGTCGTCGTCGAAGTGCGCGGGCAGCGAGCAGGCCGGGCAGTCGGTGACGGGGAAGGCGTGGGCCTTGAGCATCGCCGCGTCGACTTCGCAGTCGAGCAGCGTCGAGAACTGCGTGCCGCACGCCTGGCAGTGGTACGGCGCGAAGAACGAGAGAATCTTCCCGCCGCCGGCGAAGCGGCGAATCATGCCCAGCTGGTTGACCACCGCTTCACTGCAGCGCGCGAAGTACAGCTCGACGCCCTTCGGCTCGAGCTCCCCGAGCATCTGCAGCCACTCCCGCACCCCAAACGAGGTGATGCGCTCGACCTCGGCGAGATCGAACAGCAATTTCTGGGTGACCAACGAAGACACCTCGCGGCCTTTGAAGGACTCGCTGAGCTTGCCCTTGACCCGCACCACAGTGACGTCAGCCGAACGATCGATTTCGACGACCGCGTTGGGGTTGGGTGCCTTGTCGGCGCCGACCACCCGGGTGACACGACGCTCGATCGACCGCGCGGGCCCAGCGGGCACCGGGGCTGGCGCGGTGGGCGCCGGGGCTGGCGTCGACATCGACGCGGCGGGGGGATGCGCCGAATAGATGCCCGAGGCCCGCTGCACCGGCGCGCTGGGCCGCGGGGCCGCGGGGCGAGCGGCGCCGAAGGCGAGGGCTGTGAAGGCTGCGGCGCGACGGCGATGCGCGGCACCGGCGAGGCCGATTCCGAGAAGGTGGTCAGCGTCATCGTCTGGTTGTGCAGGTCGCAGCGGCCCGTCGTCCACGGCGACAGCTCTCCGTACGAATAGAAGCCGTTGATGCGCGCCCCTTTGGGCAGCACGTCCATCACCGCTTCCACCTCTT
Organism: Archangium sp.; assembly: GCA_043758715.1. Taxonomy (GTDB): domain Bacteria; phylum Myxococcota; class Myxococcia; order Myxococcales; family Myxococcaceae; genus Archangium_A. Next base: position 974 of record JAYVNA010000818.1, on the reverse strand, counting down.
CTTCGGTGCGCTCACCCAGCACCAGGCGACGCCCCACGCATGACACCGCGATGGCCAGCGTGTTCGGGTCATCGAGCCCGACCAGCTTGCGCGCCGTGCTCGCTGCCGACGCCGCACCCCCGATGAGGCGGTCGAAGTCGGCCTTCATCAACTGCGCGAGGAAGCCCGTCGGCATGTCGCCTGCGAAGGTCATCGACTGCTTCGCCTCGTCGACCGCCAGAATGGTGCGCACCAGCGTCTTGTCGTCCTTCGCGTGCGCGCGCAACGACAGCGGGAAGAGCAGGCCCGTGCCGGGCAGCCCCGCGGCCTTGTCCCCCAGATATTCCTTGTAGATGCCGAGCGCCGGCTTGCCGTCGAGCTCGTACAGCACGTTGCCCTCGGAACGGGTGACGACGCGCTCGGGGCCGAACTTGTCCCAGCCGCCCTTCGAGCCATGCGAGACCTGCAGGTACTCGCCGTAGAACCCGATGGCCACCACCTGCCCCGAAGCGACCGACTCGTTGAGCGAGACCCAGGTGCGCTGAAAGCGCGCCCCGTCCCCGGCCAGCCCACCGGTCACCACCACCGAGTCGTCGAGGTTGGCGTTGAGCCCGCGCACCAGCTCAGACCCGTTGACGTTCAGCCCGTCGGACAACACGAAGACCGCGCGCAGCGACGGCTTGTTCAGCTTCTTGGCCAGGCTCTCGCCGACGCGCGCCGAGTGCGAAGCGTCAGGACACGCGGCGGCCGCGCTCGCCACCTGCGTGCGCTCGAACTTCGAGATCGACACCGAGAGCACCTGGTCGCGCACCGAGGTCCCCACGATTTCACCGCTGCCGCTGCAACCCGCGACCACCGCGAGGGGGAACGCCTGACGCAATTGCTTGAGGGGCTCAGTGTTGCCGAGCGAGTTGTTTGAGGGATCCCCGGGCGGATCCGATCCAGCTCATTGCCGGGTAGGGGCGTTGCAGGCGAAGCAGTCGCCATCGAGCAGC
>JAYVNA010000817.1:0-2935 GCA_043758715.1 Archangium sp. | reverse complement strand
GGCCGAACTGCCCTGGCGTGATCACGCCCGGCGCGAAGTGCAAGATCGGCATCATGCCCGGGCACATTCACCGTCCCGGCCGCATCGGCGTGGTCTCGAAGTCGGGCACGCTCACGTACGAGGCGGTGTTCCAGGTGACCAACCTCGGCCTGGGTCAGTCGACCGCGGTGGGCATCGGTGGTGACCCGGTGCACGGCACCAACTTCATCGACGTGCTCGAGCTCTTCAACAACGACCCCGAGACCGACGCCGTGATCATGATCGGCGAGATCGGTGGCAGCGCCGAAGAAGAAGCGGCCGCGTGGGTGAAGGCGAACATGAAGAAGCCGATGGCGGGTTTCATCGCCGGTGTGTCGGCGCCTCCGGGCAAGCGCATGGGTCACGCCGGCGCGATCATCTCGGGCGGCAAGGGCACCGCGGCCGAGAAGATCAAGGCGATGACGGAGGCGGGCATCGTGATGGCCGCCTCGCCGGCAGAGCTGGGCACCACCCTGGTCGAAGCGGCCAAGCGCGCGGGCTTGAAGCTGAGCTGAGCTGAGCTGACCTGAGCTCCTTGCTCCCTCACCCCGCGGGGGAGAGGGTCAGGGAGAGGGCATTCCCAACGGCGGATTCCGAAAGGAGTCCGCCGTTTCTGTTGTCTCGATCCCCCGTTCCGCCCGGCTGGCTTTGTTGCCTCTCAGTCGCCCGGCGTACAATTCAAAACCATGGCGCTGGAGATCCGGACACTCGTAGTCCTCAAGCAAATCCGTGACGAACGCAAGAAGACCAACGAGCGGATAGAACCCGTCTCGAGCAGTGCGAGAAGGACAGTGGGAACCTCAAGTCGCGCCTGCCCGATGCGTGAACCCTCGACTCAGTAGCAGCCGATCAGCGTGGGCCCGTTCACGTTCGTGTGCGTGGCCCCGAAGTCGAGGGTGAGCGTGTGCGAGAGCCCGCTGGAATCGACTCCAGCCGTGGCCGCGCTGCTCAGCCGCCAATCACCGATCAACCCTGCGGTGCGCACGGGCGCAGCCGATCTAAACTCGGCAGCGATCTCGGCGTCGCTCAGCACGCCGTTCCACAACCGTGATCTCGTCATCGACCCATTCACGAACTCGGTGAACGCGAAGTTCGACGCGCCCAGGTACGACATCTCGATGTGATCGAGCACTGCCGCGGTGCCGGTCTGCTTCACGAGCGTTCCGCCTTCGGGAGCGAGCCAGGTTGAGAGCGTTCCGTTGGGCCCGACGGACACGGCCGCGAAGTACCAGGTGCCGACGGTCAGTTGTCCGAGGGTGACGGCGGGGCCGGCGACGTGATCGTAGAAGACGAGCGTGGTGCCGTCGGCGAGGGTGACGAGCTCGTTGTATTCGACGGAGTGACCTGCGGGCTGCTCGATGGTGAAGAAGGCGCTGTACTCGTTGCGGTCGACCGCGATGCGCACCCAACTCGCGAAGGTCCACGACGAGGTCGATGCGGGCCACGCGCCGGAAGGGCTGACCAGTCGATCCTGCTGATCGTCGAAGCCCACTGCGGTGGTTGCCGAGGTGCTGCACAGAAGCGGAACGGTGCAGGCGGGCAGAGGGCCGCACATTGCGCCTCCGCTGCCACCACCCGTGGCCGTTCCGCCGTCCGTCGCCGTTCCACCGCCGGTCGCCGTTCCACCGCCGGTCGCCGTTCCGCCGCCCGTCGCCGTTCCACCGCCCGTCGCCGTTCCACCGCCCGCCGCCGTTCCTCCGCCCGTCGCAGTTCCGCCGCCCGTCGCAGTTCCGCCGCCCGTCGCAGTTCCGCCGCCCGTCGCACTTCCGCCGCCCGTCGCAGTCCCGCCGCCCGTTGCCGCGTTGCCGCCCCCGCCCGTGCTCCCAACGCCCGCATCCTCCCCGGCCATGTGCGCGGCGCACGACGTGAAGAACATCGCCAACATCAAGACACGCGACATGTTCGGCCCTCCGTTGCTCAAGCGCTGAACTGTCCAGCGATCCACGAACTCACACGTTGCACCATCCACCGTCGCTCCGTGGGCAGCATGTACACATGATCTGCCGTCGCGCGCAGTTCGACCTCGATGCGCCCTTCGAACCGCGCCGGCCTCAGCATCTCGAAGAACTGCTCGCGGTAGTTGAAGAACAGCCACAACCCGCCCGAGTAGATGAACAGCAGCTTCGTCTTTCTCGCGAGCATCGTCTCGAGATCGGCGCTCAGGGCGCGCGGCGTCGGGTATTCGCGCTGGTAGATCTCCTCGAGTTCGCCGACCTCGTCGCCGCCGAGTTTCGGCAACCGCCTCCGAATCGCGCGCTTGATGCCGGCGACGGTGAGCCGCCTGAGCCGCTTGTGGATCTTCGAGCGCAGCGTCTCGTACGAGTACCCATCGAGGAACACGGCGCCCGCGACGCGCGAGTCCTTCGTCGCCACCTGGTGCACGGCGTCGGTGCCCGAGCACATGCCGATCAGCATGAACGTCGATGCGCCGCGCTTCTTCTCGAGAAAGTCGAGGGCCTCGCCGAGGTCGACACACGCGCGCTCGAGATCATTGCGCGCATCGCGGCGCGGCAAGCTGTCACCCAGCCCATTGAGATCGAAGCGGAAGCTCGCGAAGCCCTGCGCCGCGAGCACGCGAGCCAGTTCGACCCAGCATCGATGCGGCCCCACGCGCGGGTTGAGCCCGACGTTCGACATCACGACCACCGGCGCGCCGGGGCGGGTCTGGTCGGGCTCGGTCAACACCCCCATGAGGATGCCGTCGGTGCCGAAGGTGAAGACGCGTTCCTTCATCGGCGCTCCGAGAGCAGCGAGACGATCAGCTCGAGCGCTTCGTTGCCGAGCAGGGCGCCGTGTTCCTTGTGGCCCCCCGCCGAGCTGGCGATCTGCAAGCTCGCGGTCTGCCCGCGCTGTTCGAGGGTGCGCAGCAGACGAGCGAGCGATTCTGAATGCGCGGCAGCGACGATCGCCGTCTGCG
>JAYVNA010000816.1:0-9170 GCA_043758715.1 Archangium sp. | reverse complement strand
CGGCGGCGGCGGCGAACTGCGCGGCCCGCTTCGCCTCGAGCCGATAGTCGAGCTCGTCCATCATGCTCTCGCGCAGCTCGGCGTAGTACGCCTTGCCTTGCATCAGCCGCGTGGTCGACGTGAGCACGTTGACCATGGTGCCGAGGTTGTCGAGGTCGGATTTCAGGGCATCGGCGATGTCGGGGTACTGCACCTTGACCGCCACCTGATCACCTTCGTGGGTGACGGCGCGATGCACCTGGCCCAGCGAGGCCGAGGCGAGCGGCTGCTCTTCGAACTTCGCGTAGGCCTCTTCAGGCAGCTTGCCCAGCTGGCTTTTGATCACCTCGCGCACCTGCGCGTACGGCATCGGGGGCGCCTGGTTCTGCAGCCGCGCCACCACCGCGCGCACCTCGGGGGTGAGCAGGTCGGGGTCCATGCTCACCTGCTGGCCGATCTTCATGGCCAGGCCCTTCAGATCTCCGAGCGTGGCCACCAGCTTCTCGGCGGCGCCCGCGCCCAGCATCGACTCTTCGTCTTTGCCGCGGAGGCGATTGACGCCGCGCGAGACCACGTCGGTGGAGAGCCGGGCCGACATCTTCGCCAGCTTGGCCAGGCGCGCGAAGCGACCGGTAGACAGCTTCGATTCGTCGTCACTCATGATTGAAGCGAAGCCACTCCCCGGCGCAAGAGTTCCCGCACCACCGCGGCCACCTGCATCGGCGTCACCTGCAGCCGGGTGATCACCTCGGCCGGCGTCAGCTTCTGTTCACACAACATTCGCACCATCGGCTGCCACTCCAGCGGCCCCACCGTGAGGAAGAGGCGGTAGAGATCTTCGTTGACCTGCAGGGCCTTCGCGCGAGCGAGCTGGCCCTCGGCAGCGCGCTTCTGCTCCTCATTGAGCCACGGCACCAGCCGGGTGAGCGTGGAGGCCGTGGGGTGGCCCGCGAAGCCCTCGTCGAGCGCGGGGGTGCCGCGGCTGAGCGAACCTTCGGCCTGCTTGCTGGTGAGGAAGCCCGCCAGCGCGCGATCACCCGACAGCGAGGTGGTGCCGATCATCGAGGTGCACTGCACCAGGCGCCCGCCTTCGAACCACACCCGCCAGTGCGCCCACGAATCACGCGCGTCGAGCTGGCCGCTGTAGCCGCTGACGGTGAGGGCGCGCAGCGTCCACTGCGGGCCCAGCGAGCCGAAGTTGAACTGAATGCCGCCATCGGTCGGGAGCAACCGTAAGAAGCGCCGCCGCGGGTCGCACAGCTCGCGCACCTGCACCTCGAGCGCCGAGAGCCGCAGCGTCTTGGGAAAGTAGGCCTGCGCGCCCGCGTGCAGCAGCCGCAGTGACTCGCGGTAATTGTCCTGCGCGGAGAAGAGCGCGATCGGCGTCTCGTGCGAGCGCAGGTCTTCTCGCACCAAGCGCAGCAGACCCCAGCCGTCGAGGCGCGGCATGTTGAGATCGGCGATCACCATCTCGAAGCTGCGGGTGGTCAGCAGGTGCATCGCCTCCACCCCGTCGGAGGCGGTGGCCACCGGGTAGCCCTTCTTCGAGAAGTAGCCCGAGAGCATCGTCACCACCGCCGGGTCGTCATCGACGAAGAGAATGGGCGTGCGGGCGGCTTCAGGGTCGTTCACGGGCGCGGCGGCAGGCACGGCCTCGAGGAACGCGGCGGGCGGGGGCGGCTCGTCCTGGAACGGGCTGAAGGGCGTGGGCGCAGAGGCCCGCGGCGCCTTGGACACCACGTAGGGCGCTTCTTCCTCGCCCATGAACTCGACCAGCGCCGACGAGGCGTCAGCGCCTTCGCTGAAGGTCCACGAGGTGTTGGCGCGGGTCATCGCCGAGAGGGCGGCTTCCATGGTCAGGTCGCTTAACCTCGCCGCCCGCAACACGCCGCGCACGAAGAAGGCGCGCCCGTCTTCACCCAGCGAAAGCCCTCCGCTGCGGCGGGTGCGCATCAGGTGCTGCACGATCTCGGTGAGCTCCCGGCCGGCGCCCCGACCGCTGAGCTCGCCCGTGCGTTCAGGCAGCCCATCGATGATCGCGAACAGCTCCTTCACGTGTTGCCGGGCGCTGAAGGGTTCCTGCAGCTGGGCGATCACCCCGCTGCGCAGGGCGTTTACGAAGCGCTGATCAGCCGTGTCCTTGCACAGCAGAGCGACCGGCACCGGCGTCGCTTCGAGCCGCGCCAACAGGGTGGCCACCTGCGCAGAGGCCAACTCGGCGTGCACCAGGAGAAGCTCGGGGTGGAAGTCGCGCAGCCCCTCGGCCACTTCTCCGGGGGAAAAACTGCACCAGGTGACCGGGAAGCCCGCTCCATCGAGCGCGAGGCCCACCTTCTGAGCGGCGGAGGTGTCGGCGTCGATGATGAGGATGCGTGCTGCGCTCATTGTGGCGGGTGGAGCTTGCCACGGCCCTTCACGCGATCGAATGAAACAGCCCCGATGAGCGGGGACCCGCGGGCCTGATCAAGAGGAGCCTGCCCCCGAAGGACCTGAACTTCGGGGGGAAACCATTGCACGGCGGGGTGTGTGTGCTATGCGCGCGCGCAAATCACCTCTCTCTCCGTGGGGAACCGAAACACATGAAACTCTCAAGACTTGCGGGCGTCGCAACGCTCCTGACGCCCCTCTTCGCGTTCGCCAACGAAGCGAACCTCGTGCTGCCCAGGCTCGACTCGCAGCTCTTCATGGGCGTCAACGGCCGCTCGCTGCTGATGGCCGGCATCGTCGTTTCCGTCCTCGGCCTGGCGTTCGGCCTCGTGCAGTACATGCAGCTGCGCGCGTTGCCGGTGCACAAGGCGATGCTCGAGATCTCCGAGCTCATCTTCGAGACCTGCAAGCAGTACCTGATCACGCAGGGCAAGTTCATCATGGTGCTCTGGGTGTTCATCGGCACTGTGATCGCCGTGTACTTCTCGATGGCCCACGTGGAGCCGGGGAGCAAGGCGGCCGAGTGGCCCACCGCGGTGCGCGTGATGATCATCCTCGCGTTCTCGCTGGTCGGCATCGCCGGCAGCTACGGAGTGGCGTGGTACGGCATTCGCGTCAACACCTTCGCCAACTCGCGCGCGGCCTTCAGCTCGCTCACGGGCAAGCCCTTCGGCACCTACGCGATTCCGCTCAAGGCCGGCATGTCGATCGGCATGATGCTGATCAGCACCGAGCTGCTCTTGATGCTCTCGATTCTGTGCTTCGTACCCGGTGAGCTCGCCGGTTCCTGCTTCATCGGCTTCGCGGTCGGTGAGTCGCTGGGCGCCTCGGTGCTCCGCATCGCCGGCGGCATCTTCACCAAGATCGCCGACATCGGTTCCGACCTGATGAAGATCGTCTTCAAGATCAAGGAAGACGACGCACGCAACCCCGGCGTGATCGCCGACTGCGTGGGCGACAACGCGGGCGACTCGGTCGGCCCTTCGGCTGACGGCTTCGAGACCTACGGCGTGACCGGCGTGGCGCTGATCGTCTTCATTCTCCTGGCGGCGAACGACCCGGCGGTGCAGGTGCAGCTGCTGGTCTGGATCTTCGTGATGCGCGTGATGATGGTGATCACCAGCCTCGTTTCGTACACCATCAACGATTTCATCGCGAAGGCCCGCTACGCCACCGCGACGCACATGAACTTCGAGCAGCCGCTCACGCAGCTCGTGATCCTCACCTCGGTCCTCTCGGTGATCGTCACCTTCGGGGCGAGCTACCTGCTCATTCCCACCATCGCTGGCGACTCGCAGATGTGGTGGAAGCTCTCGGCCATCATCACCTGCGGCACGGCGGCGGGCGCCATCATCCCCGAGCTGGTCAAGGTGTTCACCTCGACCGAGTCGCGGCACGTGCGTGAAGTGGTCACCGCGTCGAAGGAAGGCGGGGCCTCGCTCAACGTCATCTCCGGCCTGGTCGCCGGTAACTTCTCGGCCTACTGGCTGGGCGTCACCATGGTGTTCCTGATGGGCATCGCCTACTGGGTGTCCGGGCTTGGCCTCAAGGAGCTCTTCCCCATCGCCGGCACCATCGACCCCTCGCCGGTGTTCGCCTTTGGCCTGGTGGCCTTCGGCTTCCTGGGCATGGGCCCTGTGACCATCGCGGTCGACAGCTACGGTCCGGTGACGGACAACGCGCAGTCGGTCTACGAGCTGTCGCTGATCGAGACCGTTCCCAACATCAAGGAAGAGATCAAGAAGGACTTCGGCTTCGAGCCCAACTTCGAACTGGGCAAGCAGTTCCTCGAGGAGAACGACGGCGCAGGCAACACCTTCAAGGCCACTGCGAAGCCGGTGCTCATCGGCACCGCGGTCGTCGGCTCGACCACGATGATCTTCTCGATCCTCTTCTCCATCACCAACGGGCTGCAGGTGGGTATCGAGAACGTCTCGCTGCTCCACGCGCCGTTCCTGCTCGGGCTCATCATGGGCGGCTCGGTGATCTACTGGTTCACCGGCGCCTCGATGCAGGCCGTCTCGACCGGGGCGTACCGCGCGGTCGAGTACATCAAGAAGAACATCAAGCTGGACGGTGCCGCCAAGGCCTCCGTGGAGGACTCCAAGAGGGTGGTTGAGATCTGCACCAAGTACGCGCAGAGCGGCATGCTCAACATCTTCCTGGTGATCTTCTTCAGCACGCTGGCGTTTGCCTGCTTCGAGCCGTTCTTCTTCATCGGCTACCTCATCTCGATCGCGCTGTTCGGCCTCTACCAGGCCATCTTCATGGCGAACGCGGGCGGGGCCTGGGACAACGCGAAGAAGCTGGTCGAGACCGAGCTCAAGGCCAAGGGCACTGACCTGCACGCGGCGTGCGTCGTCGGCGACACCGTCGGCGACCCCTTCAAGGACACCTCGTCGGTCGCCTTGAACCCGGTGATCAAGTTCACCACCCTCTTCGGCCTGCTGGCCGTCGAGCTGGCGTACGAAATCGGCAAGGTCCAGTCGGGCACGGACAAGCTGGGCAAGGCCATCTTCGTCTTCAAGGCCAACCCCACCACCCTCACCCTGGCGGCGGTGTTCTTCGCCATCTCGATGTTCTTCGTGTACCGCTCGTTCTACGGCATGCGCATCGAGACCGGCGTGAAGAGCGAAGACGCCGTCGAGCCCGTGAAGACCGCGGCGTAATCCGCCCGTCGGCTCTGAAAAGCGCAACGGCCGTCCTGGGAAACTGGGGCGGCCGTTGCGTTTTCGTCAGGGGTGGTCGGGTTGGGTCCACCTGACGCGTCGCATCTGCTAGGGGAATCTTCGCCGTGAGCTCTGCTGGCATGTCCATTCTGCGCCTGACCTTCCTGGGCACCTCGGCCGCGATGCCGACGTTGCATCGGAACGTGTCGGGCTTGTCGGTGAAGGCCGACGGCGATCTGCTGCTCTTCGACTGCGGTGAAGGCAGCCAGCGGCAGATGATCAAGTACGGCACCGGGTTCTCAGTCGACGCGGTGTTCTTCACGCACTTCCACGCTGATCACTACCTGGGGATCATCGGCTTCCTGCGCACCCTGGGCATGGGCGGCCGCACCGAGCCGTTGACGCTCTACGGGCCGATGCCCGCGCGCAAGGTGCTGGACGCCGCGATTCACCTGGGCGTGGAGCGCCTCGCCTTCCCGGTCGACATTCAGGAACTGCGCGGCGGCGAGTTCCTGCAGCGCAAGGGCTACGGCATTCGCGCCATTCGGGTCGATCACCGGGTCAACGCGCTGGGCTATGCGCTCGAAGAAGACCTGCGCCCGGGCCGCTTCGATCCCGAGACGGCACGAAAGCTCGGCGTTCCTTCCGGCCCTGATTTCGGAAAGCTGCAGAAGGGCCAGACGATCACCCTGGCCGACGGCACCACGGTGAAGCCCGAGCAGGTGATGGGCGGCTCACGCGCGGGGCGCAAGGTGGTCATCTCGGGCGACACCCGGCCCTGCCCGGCGATGGTCGAGGCTTCGCGCGACGCCGACGTGCTCATTCACGAATCGACCTTCAGCGACGAAGAGCAGGCGCGGGCGATCGAGACGCGGCACTCCACCGCGCGCGAGGCGGGGCGCATCGGGCACGAGGCGAAGGTGCGGCGGCTGGTGCTCACCCATCTCTCGTCGCGGCACGACGTCGACCCGCGGCCGCTGTTCGAGCAGGCGAAGCAGGAATATTCGGGTCAGCTCGACGTGGCGTTCGATGGGTTCAGCGTCGAAGTGCCGCTGAGAGAGTGAGCGCGCGGGTCGCGTGAAGAGCAAGAGCGACTCGCCGTGCCACGTTCCGCCGGCGAGTCAAAATAACGGCTGAGTGGTGCAAGGTCTGAGGTCTGCTGGCAGCAGCACACCGCCCGGCATGGGTGCTGAACGCGCCGTTGACGATCACGTTGCCCTCGGGGCGGCTGCGATGTTCTGAGCCCGTCGTCCGCAAGCGCAGGGCGACTCGCCGCCCCTGCAACGTCACGCGCCGCGACGGGCGAATGCGATGCAAGAAATTGGGCGTTGCCGAGCATGAGCCGGGCGTCCCGCGGCCACGAAAAGCGTGAAGCCTTGGGGAAGGCGGGCGGCTTGGTCTCGCGCCGTGCCTCGGTCGTGCAGGCCTCTTGGCGCGTGGTTCTTGTGACTTGTGACTTTGGTGACTCAGCTTCGAGCCGGTGGCCGCTTTCGCCACGTCGAAGACCACGGCTTTTTCGAGGATTCACGCTCTCACTTGAGCCGCTCGTTCTCCCGGCCAAGCCGCCTCAACTCGGCGAGGTCGTCGACGTCGAGCACATCGCGTCGCTTCTCGCCGGTCAGCGCTTTCGCCCGCTGGGCCACCCAGCGAGGAGCTGTCGTCCGTCACCAAAGCGAGGGCAACGCCAGCGCGGTCATGATTCATGAGTCGCGAAAGGGACAGGGGCTCGGCTGCTCACGGCTTGAGGCTGAGTCACCGAGGCAGAAGAAGCCACGCGGAAGGAGGCCTGCAGGACCGAGGCACGGCGTGAGACCAAGCCACCCACCTTCGCCGAGGCTTCGCGCCTTTCGTGGCCGCGGGCTCGCCGAGCGCGATGCAGGATCAGGGCACGCCAGAATCCGCAGAGCCGCCGTCCACCGCGCCGCCGTCGCGAGTACCGGCATCAGGCGTCCCCGCGTCGACGGCCGTGCCGCCGTCCGAGGAGCCGCCATCGAACGAGCCACCGTCGCTGAAGCCGCCGTCGCGCGTGCCCGCGTCACTGAAGCCGCCGTCGAACGAGCCACCATCAATGGCGCCCCCATCGGTGACGCTGCCGCCGTCCGTGACGCCGCCGTCGGGCCGGGTGCCACCATCAGTGCCGCCATCGGGGCGGACGCCGCCGTCGGTGCCCGCGTCGGCGAACACGCCGCCATCGACACCACCGTCGTCGATCACCCCACCATCGACGCCGGCGTCCAGCGACGCGCCGCACAGGCGATCGATGTCGGACGCCGCCGGGCAGACGTTGGTGCTGACGAAGCCGACCTGCACGCCGTTGCGCACGCACGCGCAGCCGAGCGGCGAAGAGCCTGAGCAGACGATCTCCACCGTCTCCTGGCCACACACGCGCGAGCACTCGCAGTCAGCGCCGCCATCATTCGGAGTGACGCACCGCTCGGCGCAGGTGACCCCGCCGTCGGTGCCACCATCAGTGCCACCGTCAGAGCCGCGCGCGGAATCGAGCGTGGGAATGAACACCGAGAAGTGCAGCGTGTCGCACTCGACGTGGTTCGAGTCGATGACCCGGGTGGGAATGAGCTCGAACGCCGAGGTGCCCAGAGGCGCGCGCTGCACCACCACGTCAGCGATCGAGTAGCCCGCGGGCAGCCGGCTGATGTCGATCTGCAGGGTCACCTTGGCGGGCACGCTGAACGTCAGCCCCTCGGGACCAAACTCGTACATGTCACCGACCGCGGGCGCCGTGGGCCGCACCGCATCGACCGCCGCCGGAGCCACGGTGATCAAGGTCGCCTTGCGCAGCGCTCCCGACGGAATTGAAACGCCCACGCCGTTGGGCGCGGTGACCTGGCCACCCTCGACGCTGAGCGTCTTCGAAGCGCTCTTCTGCGGATCGCCCGTGGGACCCGCGCAGGCCGTCATGAGAAGCAGCGCTGCGATCGCAGCGTGTCGAATCGAAAGTGCAGTCATGGGTTCCCTCGGCGCCTTGGTGTGATGCGGGCTGCGAACATTCACACGTCTGCACACCCGGGGCCCAGCGGGTGTGCAGTGTTTTCAAGCGCCTGCGTCAACGAGGGTCACGAATTTCCACGGTCTACTTCGTCCACTGGTCGAGCCAGCCGAGCACCGTCTCGTGCCAGACGATGGAGTTCTGCGGCTTGAGCACCCAGTGGTTCTCGTCGGGGAAGTAGAGGAACTTCGACGGAATGCCCTTGCGCTGGAGCGCGGTGAAGGTGGCCATGCCGCCGGTCTCGACCACGCGGAAGTCCTTGCCGCCGTGCACCACCAGCGTGGGCGTCTTCCACTTCGCGACGTAATCGATCGGGTTGTGCTTGGCGTAACCCGCGGGGTTTTCCCAGGGCGTGCCGCCGTGTTCCCACTCCGGGAACCAGAGCTCTTCGGTGTCGAAGTACGCGTACCGCTCGTCGAGGTTGCCGTCGTGAACGACCAGGCACCTCCACGGCTCGTTCCAGTTCCCGGCGATCCAGTTGATCATGTAGCCGCCGTAGCTGGCGCCCAGCGCGCACATCTTCGACTTGTCGATGAACGGGTATTTCTCGAGCGCAGCGGCCAGCCCCTTCTGCAGATCTTCGAGCGGCTTGCCACCCCAGTCGCCCGAGATGGCGTCGGTGAAGGCTTGCCCGTAGCCAGTGGAGCCGTGGAAATCGACCATCACCGCCACGTACCCGTGCGCCGCGTAGCTCTGCGGATTCCAGCGGTAGTGCCAGTGATTGCCGAAGCTGCCCTGCGGCCCGCCGTGAATGAGGAAGGCCAGCGGGTACTTCTTCTTCGCATCGAAGCCGACGGGCTTGACCACGTACCCGTAGACGGTCTCGTCGTTCCAACCCTTGAAGCTGAACTGCTCCGGGGTGCCGAGCGCGAAGCCGGCGAAGGCGGCGGCGTTCACGTCGGTGAGCTTCTTGAGGCCACCCTTTCCATCGAAGGCCAACGCATAGATGTCGGCGGCGGAGGTGAGCGAGTCGTGCAACACGAACAAGCCCGCGCTGCCGACTTCGACCTGGGCGACCTCACCGTCGTTGATCACCTTGGTCACCTGCCCACCGGTGGCGTCGACCGCGAACACCCCGTGCTGACCGA
>JAYVNA010000815.1:0-2944 GCA_043758715.1 Archangium sp. | reverse complement strand
GCCCAGGTTCGCCCGGGGAAGACGCCGACCCGAATCGCCCTGCTCTCCCGCCGCAACGACGCGCAGCTCACCGAGCAGAAATACTTGATGGAGCGCTTTCGTGAGTGGGGCGCCGAGGCCGACATCGTTCACCCGGATCAGCTCTCGGGCACCGACGCGGTGATGGCTGACGGGAAGAAGTACGACCTCATCTACCGCCACCTCTTCATTCGCCGCCTCGAAGAAGCCGGCATGGTGGGCGCGGAGTACGTGAAGGCGTTGCTCGCCGAGCCCAACGGCACCCGCGCCGTGGTGCTCAACCCGCCCGCGTCGCAGGTCGAAGTGAAGTCGGTGTTCGCCCTGCTGTCCCAGGCGCTCGAAGACCAGGCGCTGGCGAAAGAAGCGAAGCTCAGCGAGATCGAGTTGGAAGCCATCAAGGAGTCAGTGCCGTGGACGCGGCCCTTTCGCGGCGAGGCGCTCACCGCCGAGGTGATCGCCAACCCCGACAAGTTCGTGCTCAAGCGAAGCTGGGACTACGGCGGCCGCGCGGTCTTCGTGGGCCGCACCCGTTCGCAACCCGGCTTCGCGGAGCGCACCAAGACAGCGTACGGCGAGGTGCTCGACTGGAACGCGCTGTGCCTGCGCGCCGCGGCAGACCCCGTGGGCGGCGGCTTCGTGGTGCAGCAGGTGATCGACATTCACCCCGAAGAACATTTGCTTTGCAGCGGGCCCGCTCAGATTCCCACCCAGCTGTACGTCGACTTCTCGGCCTACGCCTCGGTGGGTCTCGAGCCCCAGCCGAAATGGGGAGGCGTTTGCCGCGGTTCCATCTCGCACATCGTGAACATTGTGGGCGGCGGCGGTGTTCTGCCCCTGATCACCAGCGACGTCGCAAAGTCGCTCCTCATGGCGTACCGCGCCTGGGGAAAGTAAAGACACACACTCGTCACCTCACTCAAGGAGCAGGGATGCGCAACGAGCCGGGTTATTCGTATTCGCCAACGGGAACGGCGTCGTCGGTCCTCGCTGAAGAGTCAGCGCGCGTCTTCATGCAGCGCGTGTACTGGTGGATGTCGCTGGGCCTGGCGCTGACGGGCGGCATCGCCTTCACGGTGGCCTCCAGCCAGGCGCTCACCGCGATGGTGCTGCCCTTCTTCTACCCGCTGCTCGTGATCGAGCTGATCGTGGTCTTCGCCTTCGTCTTCGTGCAGTCGAAGGTTTCGGGGCCGGTCGCCGCCGCGATGTTCCTCCTGTACGCGATGCTCAACGGGCTCACCTTCTCGATGATATTCATCCAGTACCAGCTGGGGAGCATCGGCTCGGCGTTCGCCATCACCGCCGGCACCTTCGGCGCGATGAGCATCTACGGCACCGTGACCAAGAAGGACCTCTCGGGCTGGGGCTCGTTTCTGATGATGGGCCTCGTCGGCATCATCATCGCGGGCATCGTGAACATCTTCCTGCAGTCGGACTTCCTGGGCTTCGTGAAGAGCTGCGCGGCCGTGGTGATCTTCGCGGGCCTGACCGCCTACGACACCCAGAAGCTGCGTCAGCACCACGCGAACAGCGGCTTCTCGTCGGCCATGGCGCTGTCCGTCACCGGCGCGCTGATGCTCTATCTCGACTTCGTCAATCTGTTCCTGCACATCCTTCGGTTGCTCGGCCGCCGCCGCTGACCGATGTTTCGGCGCTCTGCCGTCACCGGAGCGCACGAAATGGATGCAAAGCAGCAGAAGACCTTCGTCGGAGTCGTTCTCATCATCATCCTCGGGGCCACGGCGTGCTGTGGCCTCACGATCGGCGTCGGTGCCCTGATCGGGTACCAGGAAGCCCAGAAGACCGCGAAGGCCGGGGGCCTCGACGCCGGCACCCGCAAAGCGCTCCCGAGCACCACCGCGACGGGCGACGACGACGACGACGGTGACACCAAGGCCGATGACGGCGCCAAGCAGCAGTTCGCTGACGTCATCCTCGCGGGCCTCGCCGACGCCGGGCACACCGAATACGTCTACCAGCCCGAGAGCTCCGATCTGGTCACCGACGGGGGAGCGATGATCTCCCTCGACAACCTCTCCGCCGAATACGCGGAGAAAGACGGCATCGGCCGCCGCGAGTTCGTCGATCGCACCGTGCGCGGGTTTTTCCCGGCCGCGGTGCCGACCGACTGGGAAGAGGCCTCGCCCCACCTGGTCGCCACCGTGCGCGATCGCATCTTCGTCGAGCTGCTCGCCATCCGCTCCGAGAAGCCCCTCAACGTGCTGCAGCGGCCCGTGAGCGACGATCTGGTCGAGCTGGTCGTCTACGACGGTGCCGACAGCATGCAGTACATCAACGACGATCACCTCGAGGACTGGGGCAAGAACGCCGACGAGGTGTTCCTGCAGGGTCGCAAGACGCTCGCCGCCCGCAGCAAGGACGCGTTCAACAGCCCCTCCCCCGGGGTCTACGAGTCGCCCTGGGAAGACAACCACGACATCGGCCGCGCCCTGCTCTTCGAGACCCTTCGCAAGCTCAAGGTGAAGGGCGACCCCGTGATCTTCCTGCCGCAGCGCGATCACCTGCTCGTCACGGGGTCCAATGACCGCACAGGGCTCGACGCGGTGGCAGACCTGGTCAGCGACCGGCTCTCGTTGCCCCGCTCGAACAGCGGCCGCGGCTGGCGCCTCACCAGGCAAGGCCTGGTGCCCTTCATTCCCGGGCCTGACGACGAGGTGCTCGAGGTGCTGCGCACCGAGGTCCTGGCGGGCAACGCCAACGAGCAGAAGAAGGCGCTCGACGAGAAGTTCGAGCGCGAGGGCCAGGACATCTTCGTGGGCACCACCCTCTTCACCGACGACGACGACGGCAAGCAGCGCACCTACTGCGTGTGGACCAAGGGCGCGGTCACCCTGTTGCCGAAGGCCGAGTTCGTGGTGTTCGTCGATCTCGATCAGCCCGAGCCCGACCGGGTGGTCGCCGCCGGCCT
>JAYVNA010000814.1:0-25646 GCA_043758715.1 Archangium sp. | reverse complement strand
ATCACCACCCGCGCGCCGCTGCGTTGGGCCGCTTCGAGCGCGCGCTGCGTGCCCTGCGCCGCCGTCACCAGCGTTCGCACCATGTCCGCCTGGGCGTGAATCGGTGAGCCAGGACACGCCAGGTGAAAGATCATTCGCGCTGCAGGGAGGTCAAGGTTGGCGACGTCCGCTCGGACGAATTCGAACCGCGAATCGGTGGCTGCTCTCTTCAGGTTCTGGAGATTGCCGGTGCTCAGATCATCGATGACGAGGACGCGGTGCCCCTCGAGAATCAAGCGCTCCACCAGGTGTGAACCGATGAAGCCCGCACCGCCCGTGACGATGATCGGAACCATGTGGCGAGCGCTTGAGCAACGTGCATGCCACTTCGGCCCGCGCGCAGAAAAGAAGTGACGATCAGCAGTGAAGCTCAGCTCCGCGCGAGAAGCTTGCGGGTGCGCTTTTTCAGCAGGTGACGCCGCACGCTCTGAAGTGCTGGGGCGCGCGCTTTGCAGAACGGTGCGGCGAACTGCGAGCGGGGGGCTCATGAAAGACAGCGTTCTCATCACCGGTGGGGCAGGCTTCATTGGGTCGCACGTGGGCCAGGAGCTCGTGGCGGCGGGCTACAGCGTGCGGGCGCTCGACAACCTCGATCCCCAGGTTCATGGAGCCGACGGAGAACGCCCCGTCTATCTGTCCGACGACATCGAGCTGATTCGCGGCGATGTGCGCGACCCGATCGCGGTGGCCCGCGCGCTCGAAGGCGTCGACGTGGTCTTCCACTTCGCGGCTTCTGTGGGCGTCGGGCAGAGCATGTACCGAATCGCCGACTACACCTCGGTCAACGAGCTGGGCACCGCCTGCGTGCTCGAGGCGGTGGCCGCGAGAAAGCTCAAGAAGCTGATCGTCGCCTCGAGCATGAGCATCTACGGCGAAGGCGCGTACGCCGATGCCGAGGGCCACGGGGCCGAACAGGTGCGGCGCAGCACCGATTCGCTGACGAGGGGCGACTGGGAACCGCGTGATCGGCACGGCCGGCCCCTGATTCCCCGGCCCACGCCGGAGAGCAAGCCCGTGGCGCTCGAGTCGATCTACGCCCTGGGCATGTACGCCCAGGAACAGTCGTCGCTGATCGTCGGGCGGGCCTACGGCATTCCCACGGTGGCGCTGCGCTTCTTCAACGTCTACGGCCCCCACCAGGCGCTCTCGAACCCGTACACCGGGGTCCTGGCGATCTTCGCGGCGCGGCTGCTGAACAACCGGCCCCCGATGATCTTCGAAGACGGCGAGCAGCGCCGTGACTTCGTGCACGTTCACGACGTGGCCCGCGCCTGCCGCCTCGCGCTCGAATCACCGAAGGCGAACGGGCTGGCGATCAACATCGGCAGCGGGCGCTCGTACACCGTGACCGAGGTGGCGAGGGCGCTGAGCCAGGTGCTCGGCCGCGAAGAATACGAGCCGGAGATCACCGGCGAGTACCGGGTCGGCGACATCAGGCACTGCTTCAGCGACATCAGCCGCGCGAAGGAGGTCCTCGGCTTCGAGCCCCGGGTCTCTTTGAGAGACGGCCTGCGGGAGATGACCAAGTGGCTCAGCACGCAAGACGCCAAGGATCACGTGGCCGCGGCGCGGCGTGAGCTCCAGCAGCGAGGGCTGACCCTGTGAAGCCCTTCGTGATCTTCGGGGGCGCGGGCTTCATCGGCACCAACCTGGCGGCGCGGGTGGCGAGCACCGGGCAGAAGGTGAGAATCGTCGACAACCTCTCGCGCCAGACCTCGGCCATCAACGCGGGCTGGTTGCGCGAGACCTTCCCGGATCGCATCGAGCTCGTCAGGGGTGACGTGCGCGATCGCGATCTGGTGAAAGCGGCGCTGTCAGACGCGGTGGCGGTGGTGCACTTCGCGGCGCAGGTCGCCGTCACCACCAGCATGGTGGACCCGCGGCACGACTTCGACGTCAACCTGGTGGGCACCTTCAACGTGCTCGAGGCGCTGCGCGGCCGCAAGGTGCCGCTGGTCTTTGCTTCCACCAACAAGGTGTACGGCGCACTCGCGGGGGTACCCCTGCAGGAAGGCCCCGGCCGGTGGGAACCGACCGCTGAGTTGCTCAAACGAACCGGCATCAGCGAGGCGGCGCCGCTGCAGTTCGCGAGCCCCTTTGGCTGCTCGAAGGGAGCGGCTGATCAGTACGTGCTCGATCACGCCGAGTGCTACGGCATGCCGAACGTCGTCTTCCGGATGAGCTGCATCTACGGCCCGCACCAATTCGGGAACGACTCGAGTCCGGTGAGCTCTCGGGCTGGCTGGCGCGGGCGAGCATCTATGCGCTCCCCGCGAAGTACGAGCCGTTCGGCCTCTCGGTGCTCGAGGCGGCGTTGTCCGGCTGCGCGCTGGTGCTCGGCGATCTGCCTTCGTTGCGCGAGAACTGGAGCGACGCCGCGGTCTTCGTCGACCCCCGCGAGCCCGCCCAACTGAGCGCAAAGTTGCAGCAGCTGATCGAAGCGCCTGCACTTCGCCGCGAATTGGCCGGCCGCGCCCTGGAGCGCGCGCAGAAGTTCTCGCCGCGGGCCCAGGCCGAGGCCTACCTCGCGGTTTACGAGTCAGCCGCCGTTCGCGCCGGGAGGCCTGCATGCGCATCGTGATGTTCATTCACTCGCTGCGTTCCTGCTGGAACCACGACAACGCCCACTTCTTGCGCGGCGTCGCCACCGAGTTGATCGCGCGCGGACATGCGCTGGCGATCTACGAGCCTGCTGACGGGTGGAGCGCGATCAACCTGGCCCAAGAGCAGGGCCCGGCAGCGCTGGAAGCGTTTCGCTCCAGCGACCCGGGGCTCGACTCGATCTTCTACACGGCGCAGACGCTCGACCTCGATCGCGCGCTCGAAGGTGCGGAGCTGGTGCTGGTGCACGAGTGGACCTCGCCCGAGCTGGTGGCGCGCATCGGCCGCCATCGCCGTTCGCATCGCTTTCACCTGCTCTTTCACGACACCCACCACCGGGCGATCAGCGACCCCGCGTCGATGGGGGCGCTGGAGCTGGGTGACTACGACGGGGTGCTCGCGTTCGGCGAAGTGCTGCGGGAGATCCACGTTCGCCGCGGCTGGGCCAAGCGCGCGTGGACGTGGCACGAAGCAGCCGACACCCGCGTCTTTCACCCAAACCCTGTGGTCGAGCGTCAAGCCGATCTGGTGTGGATCGGGAACTGGGGCGATGGGGAACGCACCGCCGAGCTGCAGCAGTACCTCTTCATTCCCGCCCGCCAGGCGGGACTGCGCGGCGTGGTGCATGGCGTGCGCTACCCGGCGGAAGCGCGCACCACGGTCGAGTCGGCCGGGCTGCGCTACGCGGGCTGGCTGCCGAACCACGAAGCGCCGGAAGTGTTCGCCAGGCACCGGATGACGGTGCACGTGCCGAGGCGCCCGTACCAGGAGCTGCTCCCCGGCATTCCCACCATCCGCGTCTTCGAGGCGCTCGCGTGCGGCATCCCGCTGATCTGCGCGCCGTGGCAAGACGCTGAAGGCCTGTTCACGCCCGGTGAGCATTACCTGGTGGCCAACGACTGCGCGCAGATGACCGGCTTGATGCGCATGCTCGCGCACGAGCCGTCGGCCGCGCGGGAGCTCTCGCTGGCCGGCCGCCAGCACATCCTCGATCGCCACACCTGTGCGCACCGCGTCGATGAGCTGTTCGACGTGGTGCGGTCCCTGACTCCAGCCCTCGAGGTCGCATGAAGATCGCCTTCTTCGGTTCGCATGAAGCGCCGCAGTGACACCACGCGCCTCGCTTCAATTCTTCGGGCGAACGGGGAGCAGGGCCTCTCGCAGCGCCCGTGCGTAGCCCGAACGGGCATGGCGCCAGAGCACCGCGTCCCGGGGTGAGCTGCCAAGTTCTGCCATCACACAGGCCCGGGCGCGAAACGCGGCGTACGCCACCAGGAACGCCTGCAGCCGGCGTGAAGGGTCGTCGCCGGTCTGCTCGCGATAGCTGTCGAGCATTTGGGACCGCGCCGTGCCATCGAGTTGCCATTCGATGATCGCGCCCGCGAGATCCCACGCTGAATCGGTAGGTCCGGGAAAGAAGTGATCGTCACCGTGGTCGGTCGCATCGGTCTTGAGCGCCCGGCCGCGGTCGTCGATGACCCATTCGTACGGCATGAGCTTGCCGTCGGCGATCACCAGCCGTTCGATGTTCGGGAGTACCAGCGGCGGAACGCCCGCTTCCAGCTCGACGTTCACCCGGACCATCTCCTTGAGGGAGAGCTCGAGCGCGACTTCGTCAGCTGCGCGCAGCGTCACCCGGGGGCGAGCGGCGATGTAACGGCCCAGATGCGAGGCGAGTTCGTGATCCTTCGAGGGCGGCCGGCCCGGAACGAAGAGGTGACGAATGAAGCCGTCCTCATCGGGTCTCTCGAGCGGGGCCGGTGTGAAGCCCCGGTCGGCGAGATCGACCGCGCGTCGATGAACCCGGCGGCCGTACGCACCGAGGCCGGCGAACTTTCGCAGCACCGAGCAGTCGGGCGACAGGTACTTCGCGCGCTCGACCATGCGCCACAGCGGCACGTCAGGCAGTCCGGCTCTGAGCGCGACCTGCCACTTGCCGCCGGAGAAATCGTCTTCCCCCGAGGGTTCGGCGCGTTCGCCGGCGATCACGAAGCGAAAGCGGCGCGCTCTTCGTTCTGCATCCGGGGCCACCAGCGTCGCGGGATCGAAGGCCCGGGTGCCGAGGAGCGTGATGCGAGGCGGTGAGATTCCGAGCGTGACCAGCGCTTCCGCCACCGACAGGAAGGAAGAGCCGCTGTGACCCGGGCCTTCATCGGCCACCAGGAACGATTGATGGCGCGCGATCACCTCGCGTTGGAGCTCGTCGAACGAGAGCCGGCGATCGTACCGGTCTCCGCTGGGCCGAACGGTGAGGCGTTCCGAGGAGGGGAGCGCCGCCATCGCCAGGGCGCTCAGCGTGGTCCCGATGGTGCGAATGCCGATCACCAGCACGTTTCGGTCACTGGTGGCCGCGCGGGCAGACCGGGCAAAGGTGCGCGGAGAGAGCGCGTAGTACGCGAAGCCTTCAGGCACCGAGGCGCGGAGCATTCGCGGCGATCGCCACGCCTGGGCGCGTACTTCCAGCGGCTGGGCCTCGAGCTCGCGCTCCTCCAGGAAGGCCCGGGCGAGGGTATCGGTGATCGAGGCGACCTCGTGCGCGAGCGGATCGGCTGCATCTGCGAGCGCGGTCTCGAGTGCGGACGCGGCGAGCAGGCCGGCCACCCGATCTCCTGTTCGCAGCTCGACGAGGAGCTCGTCCACCAGCTCCGTCTGCGAACGCAGCACCGCCGAGTCCCGGTAGACCAGCCCGTGGTTCATCACGGCAGCTCGACGTGCAAGTGGCACACCCGCTGCTTCTCGAAGACCTTCATGCGCATCAAAGACGTTCATGTCGCGACGATGATGTGGGCCCGCTCCGAGGCCGAAGGGGAGCTGCTCGAGACTTCGTTGCAGTCACTGACGCGGTTGCACCTGCCGATCGCAGTGGCCGACGGTGGCTCCCCGCAACCCGTGGTGGATTTCGTCACCCGGCTCCCGGGGATTTCGCTCACCATGGCTCGGGGGCTCGTCCACCAGGTGAAGGCGTCGGTGCACGCGGCTGTCGCGGCGGGGCGGGAATTCATTTTGTATTCCGAGCCCGACAAACATGGGTTCTTCGAGCACGGGCTCGCTGAATTTCTGGAGCAGGCGCCCGCCGACGCAGGGTTGGTGGTGGCTGCGCGCAACGAGAAGAGCCTGCTGACGTTTCCTCCGTTTCAACAACTCACGGAGCGCACCATCAACCACCTCACCGGGGCCGCGGTGGGCGGGGAGGGCGACTACTCGTTTGGACCCTTCCTGATGCACCGGAAGTTGGTGGAGTTGCTCGAGCTTGCGCCGGACTCGATCGGGTGGGGGTGGCGTCACTTTCTCTTCGCGATGGCAAAACGGAAGCGAATACCGGTGGTGTTGTTACCAGGTGACTACCCGTGCCCTCCCGAGCAGCGCGCAGAGCAGGAAATCGACCGGGCGCACCGGCTCGACCAGCTCGATCAAAACCTGCTCGGACTGATGCTGGCGACGGGCTGAAAGATCCTGTTCAGGCACGCCCAGTGTCAGTAACTCTGCGGCGGCCATGATCCCCAGCAACACCCCGTCGAACCCGTCCCGCAAGCCGCTCAAGATTCTCACCCGCGCCGTCGTTCGGTTCGCAGGTGACTCAGGCGATGGCATGCAGGTGACCGGCGAACAGTTCGCCACCGAAGCCGCGTGGGCTGGCAACGACATCTCCACCCTGCCGAACTTTCCAGCAGAGATCCGCGCGCCGACCGGCACGCTGTTCGGGGTGTCGAGTTTCCAGCTGCAGTTCGGCAGTCAGAAGGTGCACACGCCGGGTGACGAGGTCGATGCGCTGGTGGTGATGAACCCCGCCGCGCTCAAGGTGCACCTGAAGGATCTGAAGCCGGGCGGGCTGCTGATCGTGAACAGCTCTGCGTTCGATCTGCGCAACCTCGCCAAGGCGGGCTACCCGAGCAACCCGCTGGAAGACCCCGCGGTCATCGACAAGTACCGCATGCACTCGGTGGACATCGCGTCACTCACGGCGACCTCGCTGGCGGGGCTCGACCTGAACACCAAGGAGAAGGATCGCTGTAAGAACTTCTTCGCGCTCGGGTTGATCTCGTGGGTGTACTCGCGGCCCCTCGAGCCGTCGTTGGCGGCAATCGCGGAGCGCTTCAAGAAGAACCCGGTCTTCGTCGAGGCGAACACGCGCGTGCTGAAGGCCGGCCATGCGTACGGCGAGACGGCGGAGTTGTTCGAGGAGAACTACGGCATCGAGAAGGCGAACCTGCCTCCGGGGCGGTATCGCAGCATGACGGGCAATCGCGCGATGGCGTGGGGCCTGCTCGCGGCGGCTGAGCGCACGGGCGTGCCAGTGGTGTTCGGCGCGTACCCGATCACGCCGGCCAGCGACATTCTTCACGAGCTCGCGAGTCACAAGAATTTCAAAGTCCGCACGTTCCAGGCGGAAGACGAGATCGCGGCGGTGGCTGCGGCGATCGGCGCTTCGTATGGCGGTGCGCTCGGCGTCACCTGCAGCAGTGGTCCTGGCATCGCGCTCAAGGGCGAGGCGATTGGGCTCGCGGTGATGACGGAATTGCCGCTGGTGATCTTCGACATTCAGCGCGGGGGGCCGTCGACAGGTCTGCCCACGAAGACCGAACAGGCTGACCTGATGCAGGCGCTCTATGGCCGCAACAGTGATTCGCCGATGGTGGTGCTTGCTCCGGCGAGCCCGGGTGACTGCTTCTTCATGGCGTACGAAGCCGTGCGCATCGCGGTGAAGTACATGGTGCCGGTGATGGTGCTCTCTGACGGGTACCTCGCCAATGGTTCCGAGCCGTGGCTCATTCCTGATGTGAGCAAGCTGCCTGACATTCCGATCTCGTACCGGACCGATCCGACGAACTTCGGGCCGTATCAGCGTGATCCGAAGACGCTCGCGCGTCCGTGGGTGAAGCCGGGGACGCCGGGCCTCGAGCACCGCATCGGTGGCATCGAGAAGGCCGATGGCACCGGGCACATCAGCTACGAGGCGGACAACCACGACAAGATGGTGCGGCTGCGTGCAGAGAAGGTCGCGCGCGTCGCTGATGACATCGCGCCGCTGGTGTTGGACGGTGAAGACACGGGTGACGTGTTGGTGGTCGGGTGGGGTGGCACGTGGGGCGCGATCACCGCGTCCGTCGAAATGGCGCAGGAGCAGGGCAAGAAGGTCACCGCCGTTCACCTGCGTCACTTGAACCCGCTGCCGCGCGATCTCGGGCCGCTGCTCAAGCGGTTCAAGAAGGTGCTGGTGCCGGAGATCAACAGCGGTCAGCTGATCAAGCTCATCCGCGCGGAGTACCTGGTGGACGCGAAGGGGTTCAATCGCGTGCGCGGACAACCGCTCCACAGCCAGGAACTGCTCAAGGCGATTACGGATCTCATCGAGGTGCAGTCATGACGACGACGGCGAAGTACACGAAGAAGGACTTCGAGACGGATCAGGATGTGCGGTGGTGCCCGGGGTGCGGGGACTACGCGATCCTCGCCACCGTGCAGAAGATCATGCCGGACCTCGGCATTCCGAGAGAGAACATCGTGTTTGTCTCGGGCATCGGCTGTTCGAGCCGCTTCCCGTATTACATGAACACGTACGGCTTCCACACGATCCACGGCCGGGCGCCGGCGGTCGCGACGGGGCTCAGGCTCGCTCGGCCGGACCTGAAGGTGTTCCTGGTCACCGGAGATGGTGACGGGCTTTCGATCGGCGGCAATCACCTGCTGCACGTGCTGCGTCGCAACGTCGACGTGACGATCTTGATGTTCAACAACCGCATCTACGGGCTGACGAAGGGCCAGTACTCGCCGACGAGTGAGCTCGGGAAGGTGACGAAGTCGACGCCCGCGGGCTCGACGGATCGGCCGATCAGCCCGTGTCAGTTCGCGCTCACTGCGGGTGCGACGTTCGTGGCGCGAACGGTCGATCGCAGCGTGGCGCACATGGACCAGGTGCTTCGTCGCGCGGCCGCGCACAAGGGCGCTGCGTTCGTGGAGATTCTGCAGAACTGCAACGTGTTCAACGACCTCGCGTGGAATGCGCTCTACGACAAGGAAGAGAAGCTCAAGTACGAGATGAAGATCGAGCACGGCAAGCCGCTCGTCTTTGGTCCTGCGGGAGATCAGAGCGCAGTGGTGCTCGACGGGCTCACGCCGAAGATCGTGAAGCTCAAGGACACCTCGCCGGACAAGCTCTGGGTGCACGACGAGAAGAACCGTCACGCGGCGATGATGATTGGTCAGCTGTTCGCGCCGGACTTCCCGATCCCGCTCGGTGTGTTGTCGAGCCAGGACGATGTACCGACGTTCGAAGACCGCTCGGGAGCGCAGGAAGAGGCGGCGCTGAAGAAGGGTGCAGGGAGCGTCGATGCCTTGCTGCGTTCAGGGGAGACGTGGACGGTCGACTGACTGCGTTCAGCAGCCGCCGAGCCGCAAGTAGGACCGGGCCAGGTTCAGCCAGCGATTCCCCTCAGGAAGAGCGGCGGCGTTCGCCTGCGCTGTCGAGCACTGGCCAAGGTCCGTGTAGACCTGCACCAGCGCGTAGCGGGCTTCTGGAATCCAACGGCTGG
Source organism: Archangium sp. (assembly GCA_043758715.1). Classification (GTDB taxonomy): domain Bacteria; phylum Myxococcota; class Myxococcia; order Myxococcales; family Myxococcaceae; genus Archangium_A. The sequence goes on along the minus strand of JAYVNA010000814.1, from coordinate 16,476 downwards.
TAGGCGAGCGGGCCACGACCTTCTCCAACTCGACCTGCGCCTGTGCCAGCGCCCCCTCCGCTCGCAAAGCTTCCCCCAACGTGACGTGCAGACCTGGCGCGAAAGGGTTCCGCGTGGGCCTGGCAGTCAGAATCGCCGACGCCTCGCTGCGCGCGACGGCGGGTTGACCCAGCGCCAGCGCCGCGCGGGAAGCCCAGAACGCGGCTGCAAGGCCAGAGGAAGAGCCCGGGTAGCGCTCGGGGAACGCGACCAACAGGGCCCGCGCGGTGGAAAACTGGCCGAGCTCCACCAGCGCCTGGCCTTCGATGACGGCCGCGAGATCTCCCAGTTGAGACGCGGGGTGGTCGGCGGCGAAGGCGTGAAGCGAGTCGACGGTGCCCTGGGTGGTGAGCTCCTGGGCGACATCGCAACGCAGCGTGAAAAGGAAGGCTCCAGCACTCCAGACGCTCGGCGGCGATACGGCCGCGAACGCGGTCCGTGATGCAACGAAGTCGCCCGTGGCGAACAGGGCACGGCCCAGCCAATAGTTCGTTCCATCCTTGAACGAAGAGCGGGGTCGCAGCACCCGTTCCCGCTGCGTGGTGACTGCGGCCGCATACGCCCCGAGCCGAAACAGCACTCGCCCCTGAAAGTAACTCGCCGCGTCTGCGGAAGGCCCCGTCGAGGCGGCCACCTCCGAAAATGCTGCGAGCGCCTCTGCGTCTCGGCGCAGCGAGAGGGCGATGCGGCCCCGCCAGTAGGTCGCCGTGCCCGCACCCACGACGTCGGTGGGCGCTCCGGCGATCGCGGCGTCGATTGCCGCGAGGGCTCCAACCGCGTCGCCTTCCTTGAGTTCAATGCGCGCGAGATAGGTGGAGGCCGGCAACGACAAGACTCCGTGCGGGTAGCGCGCGAGCTGCTCTTCGAAGGTGGCCCGGGCCTGGGGTAGTCTGCCCCCTGCAAACGCCGTCTTGCCTGCCTGTAAGAGCGTGGTTTCGCTGAACCCGGCACACCCAAAACACAGCGCCGCCGTGAGTAAAACGATACCGTCGAGGAATGCGGTTCGTTTCGAGCGCGAGTTGCCTTGCGACGATTGCATCGCACCACTGTACCGGTGAGCACTCGTTCTCAACAATCCAGGCTCTCTCCCTCAATGACACCCTCGAAGCTCTTTTTTCCCGCCTCTGCGTCCTTCCCCCTCGCTGCGCTTTTGGCGGCCGCCTTGAGCGGCTGTGGAGGTGGCCCCAGCCCCAGCGCTGACGGAGGCGCCTCCAATGGCGCTGACGCTGGCCGAACACCCTCGATGGCTGAGCAGCGCGCCTACGATCAAGCCAAGGCCGATTTCGACGCCCAGAGGTACCCTGCCGCGCTGGCGGAGTTCCAGGCGTTCCTGGGCACCTATGGGGGTGGTGCGCTCGCTGACCTCGCCACGTTTTATCTGGGCCGCTCCAAGTACGAACAAACTCCGCCTGACTACGCGGGTGCGATCGCAACCTGGCGAGGGCTGCTGAGTGCTTTCCCGGCGAGCAACCTGCTGCCCAGCGCCCAGTATTGGATCGGCCGGGCGTACTTTCAGAGCGGCAACTACGTCACGGCCCGCGCCGAGCTCCAAAAGCAGCTGGCGACGTACCCGGCCAACGACTCGCGCGATTGGGTAGGGGTCTATCTGGCTCGCTGCGACTTCGAGACCGGGGGCTTCGCAGCGACGGAGCAGTCGTTGACGGACTTGATAGCGAGCTTCCCCAACTCGGTCGTGCTTCCGCAGATGTTCTACTGGCGCGGGCGCGCCCGATGGGAACAGCAGTCCTTCAGCAATGCGCAAACTGACTTCGACGCTGTGGTGACTCGCTTCAGCATGAACCCGCTGGCTGACAACGCCTCGTATTGGTCAGGCCGAAGTCTTTTTTCGCAGGCGTTGCTCGCGCCGACCCCAACCCCCGCCACCTGGTCAGCGACGATCGCCTCGCTTTCGGGAACCGACATGACGTACCCCGCCAGCAACGTGCGAGACCTGGTCGTCGAGTACCTGGGCCGCGCGTATTGGCACAGCGGTGATTTTGCGAACGCGCTGTCGACGTTCAACAGGCAGCTGATGGTCTGGCCGAACCTCCCTTCGAACTGGGCCGGGCACTACTGGCGCGGCCGTACGCTGCTTTCGCAGGCGGTGCCCGACGGCGCGAGGGCCATCGCGGACTTTGACATGGTCATCAACACCGGTTCCACCAGCCTCTGGTACGGCAATTCGTTCGAGTGGAAGGCGCGCACCCAGGCCGCACTGAGCCAATGCCCCGATGCCGCCGCGACGTATTCCGCGATGAAGGCTGCCGTTCCGGCGAGCGCTGCGCTGGCGCAGACGTGTACGAGCGTGAAGGCGCTCTGTCCCGCACAGGTCTGCCCCTAAGACGTGATGCACGTGTTCCCGCAAGGGCTCGACAATTCGCTGTTGGTGGCGGTCTTCGCCGGGGTGTTGGTCCGCTTCTTCTTCACCGAGACGCTTGGCTGGGTGTTCTCCGGCCTGGTGGTGCCCGGGTACCTTGCAGCCGTGCTGTCGGTGCGGCCCAGCGCCGCGGCGGTGATACTCGCAGAGGCCCTGGTGACCTTCGCGCTGGTGCGCGGCGTGTCCTGGCTGCTGGGCGCCAGCCGCCTGGGCACGCCGGTCTTCGGCCGAGAGCGCTTCGTTTGGTTGGTGGTCTGCAGCGTCGCCGTCCGGCTGGTGTTCGAGGCGCTGCTGGCTCCTGTGGTGTCGGGCTGGGCGCTCGCCGCACAATGGGACCCCACCGACGGCTTCGGCTTTTACGGCATCGGGCTGGTCCTCGTCCCCCTGATGGCCAACGCCTTGTGGAAGCCGGGCTTGAGGGCGGGGGCCGCTCAACTCACCGTGGTGACGTTGCTCAGTTTTTGGCTCATCAAGCTGGTGGCCACGGGGACGAACTACTCGATCTCCCGGCTCGCGCTCTCGTTCGAGGGCGTCGCGCTCGACTTCGCGGCCAGCCCCAAAGCGTATCTGTTGCTGCTCGGCGGCCTGGTGCTCGCGGCGCGCGCCAGCCTGCGCTTCGGTTGGGACACCAGCGGCGTCTTGATCCCCGGGTTGCTCACCCTGGGCGCCTTTTCCCCGCTGCGGCTCGTGGGCGCGCTCGCAGAGGCGTTGCTGTTGGCGGCCCTGGCTGGCCTCGCCGTGCGGCTCCCGGGTCTTCGCCGGTGGAACATCGAGGGCCCTCGGCGGGTGATCTTCGTCTTCACGCTCGGCTTTCTGGTGAAGTTCATCGGCTGCTGGGTCGCGCAAGCGCTCTCGTGGCACCTCGACGAGGGAACGTGGGGGCTGGGTTACCTGCTGCCCTCGTTGCTCGCGACCCGCATGTGGCAGCGCAAGGACAGCTTCGTGGTGCTGTTGCCGGCGCTGGTGCTGCCTGCGGCGGCCTTCGCGATGGCGAGCACCCTGGGCTTTGGGTTGAAGCAGCTCCCCGAGCCCGACGTGGACGTCTCGACCGCCGCCGATCAACCGCCAGCGGCTTGCGCGGAAGACACTCGCTGGTCGAGCTGGGCGCTGCGCGCGAGCCTGCTGACGCCGGCCCCGGCGGGGCGGGGTGCGCCCTACGTTCGCGAGGGCGACGTGCGCCGCTTCGGCGCGCTGCTCGAGTCGCTGAAACGCCGCGCCGGCCGGCCCTGTGCGGCCATGCTCGACGAGCGGCGCCAGGCGGCTGTGCTCGGCTTGCGCGTCGACCGCGCGCTCGACGCGAGCGGCGGCGCCTGGTCGGTCGTTTCTGAAGTGGGCGATGACCCGGCCCGGGTGCGCGGCTTCGGGGTGGTGCTGATCGCCGACGCGGCGCAGCCGGGCCGGCTGGTGTTGGGCGCGCTCGAGCTGGCACCGGAGTGGGGCTGGCCAGAGCGCCTCGAGCCGCTGGCGCTGGGCGCTCGTGCGCAGGCGGTCGTGTTGCTCGCGCACGCCAGAGGCCGAACCAGTCCCCCAGAGCTGTGGCGCACCGCCGTCTCTGCGCTGGGCGGCGCGGGCTTGCTGGTTCGGGAAGGCGCGCCTTCGCGCCTTGGATCTCTGGCACCGCCCTGGCTGCGCAACCAGCTCGAGCCGCTGCTGGGCCCGCTCGAGAAAGGCACCCAGGAGCAGGGCGCTGACCTGCTCACCCTCGACCCGGCCGCCCTCGCGCGGCTGAACCCGGCGCGCCCCCCCTCGCCGCCCGTCGACCTCTGGTCGGAGCGCGCTCCACCGCCGCGAGGTGCACTCATCGACGACGCCCTCAGCGGGGTCGCCTTGAGGCGCTGGCTGTCGGCGCCCGATGCGGTGTCGGCTCTCGCCGACGCCCTCGCCCTGGGCACTGCCGCGCTGCGTGACACGCATGGGCGCTGGCTCTTTTCTGCGTCTGGCGACGAGGCTGCGCTCGCCCAGTTCGATCCTCATCAGCAGCCGGGACTGGTCGAGGTCGGCGCGAGCGATCGGCGGTTGATCGCCCTGGGCGAGACGCTGCGCCGCCGCCTCGGGTTGCAGTGGCTCCTGGTCGCTCCCGCTGCGGCGGGCCCTTCGCCTTTCGCGCGGGCTGTCCGCGAGGAAGGCCTCGTGAATGGTGGCTGGGTCCTGACCGTCCGCTCCGCGAAGGGAAAACCTGTGCTGTCTTGCATCGAACCTGCCGGGCGCGAAGACGAGTGCGCAGCCGTCGAGCGGCTCGCGGCCCAGGCTGGGGTCGTGGCCACGCGTGAGCCAGCGTTCTCTCCAGCCGCGCCTCAGGCGCCCAGCCGGGCCAGCGCCATCGCCAGGTCCACCGGTGCGGTTGAGGTCGGGCTATGGGTTTCTGCCGAGGCGCTGCCGGGCCCCAGTCTTCTGACGGCCCCTGAGCTGGCCTTGTTTCAGCGGGCCGGTTTCACTGAGCGCCGGGTCTCGATTGAGGAAGCGCTGCTCGCCCATTGTCCCCGCGAAGAAGGCCGGCAAGCCCTCGACTGGCGGCCGCTGGAGCTGTTCCGTCAGACGCACCAGGCCTCGCAGCTCGAGCAGCTGCGCGCCGGCCTCGCTCGCTCCGGGTGCGCGCCTGAGCTGTGGGTCGACCACTCAGAGGGCCTTGCGTTTGCCGCCTGCGCGGGGCCGCACAGCGTGTCGCTCGAGACCCTCGGTGAAGGCCGCGGTCGGGCGACAGCGCGTTGCCTCACCGACGAGCTTGGCATCGCGCTCGATCAGCGGCCGGCCCACCTCGAGGTGCAGCCGTGAAGGTGCGCGCGTGGCTGCTGGTGCTGGGGGCGCTGGCCGCGGCGATCGGCTGGGCCGCCATGCATCGGCTCGGCAGGGTGAAGGGCGTGGAAGGGGCGGCCTTCGTCACGCTGCTTCCAGGCCAACCCGTGCGGTTTCCGCTGCGTGACGCGCGGTGGGCCGAGGTGCACGTGGGGCCGTCGCGCGGCGTGCTGCAGGGGCGGTGGTTGGCCGAGCCGCCAGCGCAGGAAACAGCCTTCGAGCTCGCCCTCGACGAACAGGGCCAGGAGCGCACCTTCAGGCTGGCGCCACCGTCGGGTGCGACCGGCCTCGAGTTCACCGCGGCGGGGCCGCTGTTGGTGCGCGTGCTGCGCGGCGAGCCACCCCGTGAAGATGCGGCTCCGCGCCGAAGCCACCCTGCGCCGCGCTGGAGCTGGAAGCGCGTCGTTCCCGAGGTTGGCGCTTCGCTTCTCCGGGCCGCCACTGAAGCGCGTCAGACCGCGGCGGTGCCCCCAGCCCCGGCGGCTGCCGCGAATGAGGTCGCCCTGCTTTCCGGTCAGACCCTGGGCTGGGCCGTGCGGGGACCTCGCACGCTGTCCCTGCGCTGGCGGGGCACGTCGTCGGTGAGGGTCGCCCTCGTGGGGCCCGCGCCTGCAGCGGTCGAACTTGAGCAGGGCGAGCCCCGGGCGCTGGTGCTGCCTTCGGGGTGGTCGTGGCTGCGCGTAGACGCCACGTCGAAAGGGCAGCTCGCGTGGGATGAGGGGGTCGATCAACCCCTTCCCGTGCCGACCGCTCGGCCTCACCACGCGCAGCTGTTGGTCCGGGGCGCTGCGCTGCGCTTCGCGCTGAGCGCGAGCGATGGCACAGCGTTGCGGCTCAGTGCGTGGTCGCTGCACCCCGGTGAAGGAGGCGTGCTGCGCTGGCGACTGGGCCAGCAGCAAGGCGAGCAAGCGCTCGAGCGCTCGGCGGCGCAAGGTACCTGCCTCGAAACCGAGGCCGATTGCGCGGCGGTCGGTGAGCAGGTCGTCACCCAGCTGGGCGTGCCGAGCGCGCAGGGCGAAGTGAGCCTCGAGTTGACGGCCGACGCCCCAACCCTCGTCTCTGTGGAGACCCTCTTCGAGCCGGGGGCAGACGCGCGGCTTCGGCCGCCCTTTGACGAGCCCCCGGCCGGCTTCGAGTGGCAGGGGGCGCCGCTGCGGGCCTCGCGCTGGGTCTTCCTGCGACCCGCCGGCACCGCGGTCAGCATGACGTTGTCGCGCTCGAGCGCGCTGGTGCCGAAAGGGGTGCCCGAGCCGCGCGCGACCCAGTCGTTGCCCCCCGCCGGTGCCCGCCAGAGCACCGTGGTTCTCGAGCCAGGTGAGGGCCGGGGCGCTGCGTTCGTGCCCATCGATCCCGGAGTCGAGCGCGAGGTGCGCGTCGATTCTGAGGGCGCCAACGCGCGGAGGCTGGGGCTGTCGTGCTTGACCAGCGAGGTGGGCTCCAGCGTAGGACTCCAGGTCGATGGAAAGGCGGCCGGTGAGCGCCGGTTCAGCTCGACGGATCTCTTGTGGGAGCTGAGCGCCGCGCCCGGGCTTCACCGGGTGAAGCTCTCCGCGCTCGCGAGCGCGCGCTGCCATCTGGTGGTCCGGCCGGCGACGGGGGGATTGCGTAAGCGCACCGTCTACCCCGCGGGCGAGGGCGCACTCGAGTGGGTGGTGACCACCACGCTGCAGAAGCGATCGCGGGTGCTGGGCTTTGCCGTCTACGGCCAGGCTGCTGCGCTCGGCCCCGACGCGTCTGTCGAAGTGCGCATCGATGGCGGGCACCCCCGGCGGGTCGCGGGCGCGATCTCGGCGGTCACCGCTGGGTCGCGCTCGATACGCCTGGGCGGTGGCGCGCTCGAGGTGAAGACCCTGAACAACGCTCGCGCCTTCGACCGGCTGGCGGTGGTGCGCGTCATGCTGGGTGACGACCTCGCACCCGGCCCGCATCACGTCGCGGTGGGCGGGGTGGACGCCGGCGCGCTCTGGTATCGAGCCTGGGCTGACGGCCACCGGGCGAAGCCCGAGCGCGCCGAAGGCTGGATCACGACGGAGGAGCCCTGATGAGCCCCGCACTGTTGATGGGATGGATCTTGATGAACGCGAGCCCCGTGGTCGATGCAGGCTGTGTGGCCGGCCAACAAGTCGAGGTCGAGGCGCTGCTGGAGGGCGCCCGCGAGCGCAACCGCAAGTACGACGAGCCCACCCCCGAGGCGCTCGCGGCGACGCTGCGATTGGCGCAAGCGCTGGTGGTCGACACGAGCGCCGGGCAGATCACCGCGCAGACCCTGGAGCTGGCCCGGCAGACGCCGTTCGAGCTGGTGCCCACCCACCTCGGCCGCAGCCCTGCGGTGGGCGTGATCGAGCGCGCGGGCCGCAGGGCAGGGGGCGGCGTCTACGTGTTCAAGTGCGGCACCCCCGGCCCGTTGATCGTCCAGACGCCGCACTCGTTTTATGACGAGGGCACGCTGGGCATCGGGTTGGTGCTGGCCGCCCACCCTTCGGCGCGGGCGTTGTTCGTGAACACGGTCCACCGCTACGGGGGCGCGCCTCCCCCGCGCAAGGGCGGCGACGAGAGCGACGGCGCGGGCAAGGCCGATCTCGCGCACCAGGCCGCCGCGCACTTTCAGTGCTTCACAGAGGCCCTCGCCTCGCCGACGGCAGTAGTGCTGCAGGTGCACGGCTTTGCCAGCGTCAGCGGGTTGCCCGAGGCGCAGGTGGTGCTCAGCGATGGCTCTGAGAAGCCGCCGCCGCCGCTCGACTCGCTCGCCGGGCGGGTGAAGACGTGGCTCAAGGGCAAGAGCCACGTGCTGGTCTACCCGCGCGACGTGCGCCGGCTGGGCGCGACCACCAACGTCCAGGGGAAATTGGTGCGCGAAAAGGGCGGGCGCTTCGTTCACGTCGAGCTGTCGCGCACCTTGAGAGACCGGTTGATCAGTGACGCCGCGGCGCTGGGCGAGTTCGCCGAGGTGTTGGCGAGCGCGACCGACCCATGACGAAATCGACGTGCGGCGGTCTGCGCGCCTGGTGCGTGCTCCTGGCGCTGAGCCCGCTGGCGGGCGCCTCACCGGCTCCGTCTGCGTCGGGGGCTGAGCAGGCGTGGGTGCGCCCCCCGGCGCTCCTCACCCTCGATCTCGAGCACCACGCGCGGGCGGCTGTCCCCCCGAGCCCAGCGCTCCTGTCAAAAGTGACCTGGCTGGCGGTGCCGATACAGGCTGGCGAGACGTACCTGTGGCGCACCGCCCAGCCCGACGCGTTGGAGTTTGCGCTGCTGGCCGGCGATGAGTTCAACGGGGTGACCCATGGCGTGACGCCGCGCCGGGTCTCGGCGAACGAAGTGCTGTACCAGGCGGTGGCTGGGCCGCCGGCGTTGCTGCTGGTGCGCAAGCGTGGCGAAGGTTCGGTGTCGGTGCAGGCGTGGCTGCTGGCCGAGAGTTCCCCCGGCTACCGCTGGGAGCTGTGGGAACTCGCAGTCAGGGAATGGGCCCGCACGCGCGCTGGCCCGCCTCCGCCCGCTCCTGCCGCTGGCACCGAGCGCCTGACACAGAGCCTCGAGCTGCTGCAGGGCGCGCTGGAAGACACTCCCGAGGTCGGGCTCGAGGCGGCGCGGGCGCTCACGAGCGCGAGCGCGCTGCTGCTCGACCTCCCCTACCGCGAACCCATTTTTCCGTATTTTACCCGGCGCGACGTGAAGCTGCTCTCGCCCTTGCCGGTGGTGGCCACCCCTCGGGGTGAGGCAGTCCGACTGGAGGCAGGCGAGGTGGCGGACCTCGAGGTCGAGGGCCCCGGGCTCCTGCGCGTCGACGCGCAAGCCTTCGGGCCCCCAGGCCGGAAGTACCGCGGCTCGTTCGATCTTCTGCTCGACGAGGGCGATCGGCCGGTGGCGGCGGCCTACGAGGTGGCGTCCACGCCGCTGTCCCTGGGCGAGCTGGCATTTTCCACGCAGCGAAGGTTGTTGTGGTCGGTGCCGCCTGGGCGCCACCAGGTCAGCCTGCGCAGCCGCGGAGCGGGGACGGCGTTTCGGGCGTACGTGCACCGGCGCCTCGGCCGCGCCGAAGAGCTGGTGACCCGGGAAGCAGACATCGCCCAGCTGCTGAAGCGGGCGGGGGAAGGCAGCAAGGCTGGTTTGGTCACCGCCGAGGCGCTGTACCAGGCAGGTGCGCTGGCCGATGCCGCGGCGGCGTACGCCGCGCTCCCCACTCCCCTGGGGCCGAGGGCGCGGGCGCTGGTCGAGGTGCGCCGGCTGCAGTTGACGCCGTTGAGCCAACCGTTGGTTGCTCCCGTGCTTCCGGAAGGCGAGGGTTCAGCCGAGGTGGAAGTCGCCCTGCTCGCAGCCCAACTGCGCCGAGGCCTCGCGAGCCTCCCCTCGGCCTCGGTGTCGACCCGGGTTCCCTTGTTGGCCGTGGCTGCGCTGCGGGGGACCCCCGGCATGCGCGCAAAGTCGCTCGAGGTGCTGGGCGCCGCGGTCGCGCAGGCGCCGCTCGACGAGCCGCTGCGCGAGCGGTTGCAGCGCGAGTGGTGGTCCGGGGCGCGGTGGTCCACGCTGCCGATCAAGCCGGGCGCCGGGGCCTGGCGCGCCAACGTGCTCGCTCCGGCGGTCGAGCTCTCGAGCTGCTCCGAGGCCCGAGAGCGGGGCAGCCCAGCCTACCTCGAGCCTGCGACGCAGGAGCTGGCCTTGACGGTGTCTGCCGAGGCTGCGCCCGAGGGCAGTCTGCACCGTTACCACTTGCTGGCGCGCACCCAGGGCCTGGCCGAGGTCGCCGTCGAGCTCGACGGACAGGCGCAGCGAATTCCCGTGGGGCTCCCGCAGCAGCGACTTTCCTTCGCGCTCGCGGCGGGTGATCACTCGCTGCGGCTGGGCACCACAGGCCCCGTGCGCGTCTTCGTTCCCTGCTCGATCGCGCCCGCTTCGCTCAGCGGTGAAGCGTTGATCGAGCAGGAATACGCGGTGCTGGGCGCCGACGGCAGCGTCGCCGCGGCCTTGCTCGATCCCGGCACTGCCGCCACCGTGGCGGTGGAGCTCCGGGCCCGGCCCTCGGAACTCGCTCAGGCGGTGCGGGTGCAGGTCGATGACGGCGAGCCCATGACCGTTCAATTGCGCACCACCACCGTCGATCCGCGCGCGGTGGGGGCGCAGCTGGGCCCTCCGCTGCAGGCGCTGGTGCCGGTGAGTTCGACCGCGACTCAACTCACGGTCAGCTCGGTCAGCGGCGACGCCCCGGTTTACGTGCGCTTGTTGATGAGGCGTTCGCTGGGGGCTCCGAGGCTGTTCGCGCCGCGGGCCATGCGCGCCCAGGCCACGCCAGTCGAGCTGGAAGCGCTGCGAACGGCGACCCGCGAAGTGCAGGCGGCGCCACCAGGCGAAGGCCGGGCACTCAAGCGGATGGATCGGGCGCAGCTGCTGCTTTCGCTCGACCAGGTGACCCTGGGTCGCAGGGAGCTCGAGCAGGCGTTGCCGCAGCTGGCGCCGGCCGACGCCGAACAGGCCCGCGCGCTCGTGGCCGCGAGCGCCGAGCCCCCCTTGCTTCCTTCAGGCGGAGCTCGTTCGAAGGTGCTGGCGTCGGCGGCGGGGGTGGTACCCACGCCCGAAGAGCGGGCCTGCCTGGGGGCCGCGCTGTCGGCGGGCAAGGCGGCGGGGCTGCGTGCCTGTCCAGGGGCGTCGGCAGCCTATTTCGCGGGGCTGCTCGCGGAGCAGGAAGGCGAACCGCTGGCGGCGGCCGGCGATCTGATGCGCGCCTTTACGCTCTCGAAGGCCCCGGCCTTTGCGCGCGAGGCGGCGCAACGGTTGGCCCTGGCAGGGCCAGCTCACGCCGTCGAAGCGTTGGCGCTGGCCACGCTGGCAGAGCAGGCGGGCGATTTCGATGCGGGGCGCATCGCGGCGCGGGTGCGCATCGCCTCGCGCTCGCGACCGGTGCGCGCGGTCGAAGCCGGGCCTGCGGTGCGGGTGGCGGCCGAGACGCCCCCCACGCCCTCGCTGCGAGCCGCGCTGGCCGACGTGGGCTGGGTGCAGGGCACCTTCCTCGAGCTGCACCCGGGAAAGGCCGCGGAATTCGCGCTTCAGGTCGAGCGACCCATCGAGGTCGAGCTCGAGACGCAGTGCGATCTCGCGGGCGCGGCGCAGGACGAGGGGCCGCCCTGCGAGCTGGAAACCGAGCTCGACGGTCAAAGGCTGGGTGAGGTGGCGCGCGTTTCGCTGGCCTCGACCCGCACCGTGGCCAAGGTGCGCCTGCTCGCGGGTAGCCACCGCTTTCATCTCACGCTCACGCCCGCGGGAGAGGAGCGCACCGGGTTCGTTCGGGTGGTCACCGATCGTCAGCTCATCGACGGCTCACCCACCCGCGCGCTCGACGGTCGCTTCATCTTGCCGATTCGCCCTCCACCCGAGCACCGGTTCGCGGCGACCGTAGCGAAGCCCGTCAAGCTCCAGGTGCAGGGGCCGACGCTGCTGCGCATCGAGGCCCTGTTCGAGCCGGGGGAAGCCCGCGCTCTGGCGATCAGCCTTGGCAAACCAGACGGCACGATCGAGCGGCAGAACGCGATCGCCTGCCGCACGCCGCAAGAAGCGCTGCGCGCGAGCAAGCCCTTCGACTGCGGGGCGGTGATCACCGTGCCCGTGGCGTTGGCTGGTCGCGTCGAGGTCACGGTCTGGCCGGTGGGTGCCCCGCGCGCGGCCATCTCACTGGGGCTGCGCGAGCCGCTGCCAGAGCTGCGCACCGAAGCCGAGCCCGCCGCCGCCCCCGCCCAGCTCGCGCCGCCGGTCGCCTCGGTCGCGGTGCCCTCGCCGCTCTCGACGAGCACTTTGGCAATGGTGCCCACGGTCCCCGCGGAGACGGCATTGAACCACCTGGGCTCGTTGCGGCTGGAGCAACTGGGCTACCTGGGGGGCGACTCGCTGGCCGACCCGCGGGTGGGCGATCGCTTCGCCGAGACGTCGGTGACCTACCGGCAGCGGCTGCCGGGGCTGCCGGTGTGGCTGATGGGCTCGGCGTGGCTGCACCTGCACCCTCGCGGCGCGCCGCTGGTGGGGGGCGAGCTGTTCGGCTTCGCCCGGCTCCCGGGCAGCCATCTGCGCATCTACCTCGACGTGAAGGCGGTGACTGAACGAGTGGGGGACACGCAACAGGCTTCGGCGCGCTTCTACGGGTATCTCGAGCGCAGCTTCGAGGTCTTGCCGCGGCTGTACCTGCTGCCACGCCTGGCGTTCGCCACCAGCACCCGGTCGCTGACGCAACTCCCGCCGTTGAAGCTGGGCGATGTGATGGCGAGCCCAGAGGTCGACCCCGCGGTGTTCAGCAGCTTCGATCAGCACCGGCCGCGGCGGGTGTACGCGCAGCTGCTGACCTGGTGGGTGCCCTTCGTCAACGCCATCGTCTACCTCCAGCTCAGGCCCTACCTCGCGCCCAGCTTGGTGCAGCTCGACACCTTGAGCGCGCGGCTAGGCTTCGATGTGGCGTTGGGCACCACCGAGGTGATCGGCTCGTATGAATACCAGCGGCTGCTTCCCGGAGAGCTGCGTCGGCGCTCGGGTGACGTTCACCGGCTGGCGCTCGAGCTTCAGCACACCCTCTGGCTCAACCGCGAACAGCGGTTGGGCTTTCGCCTGGGCGGCCGCTTCGACCCGGTGAACCAGAGCTCGTCGTTGGTCTTCGGCCTGTTCTGGGAAGGCAGCGGCGGGCACGGGCTGGACGACTACTCGACGCCCGAGGTCAACCTGCCAGACCAGATCGCCCAGGGCCGCGGCCTGCAACAGCGAGAGGAGTCATTGCGATGAAGACCATCGAGCACCCGCTGCGAAAGCGGGCCTTCGCCCGGCAGCTCACCGAGCTCGGGCAGCTCGCTGAAGGGCCCCTGCTTTCGCTCGTCACCCAGCGTCTGGAAGAAGTGCGCCGGTTGACCGCCCAGCGGCAAGAGAACAAGCGGGCGCTGGTGGCCGACCCCACGCGCGCCACCGCGATGGTCGTCGAGCAGCTCAGCCTCCCGGTCAAGCGAGCCGAGGTGCGCCGTGCGATCGCTTTGGGGTGGGTCGACGGGGCGCTGCTCGACGAGCGGCTCGCGGGGCAGGTGGCCGTGGCGGATCTCGACGCCTCCCTGGCGCTGGAACTCGCGGCGTTGAACGCCACCACGCTCGACGCGCTGGGCGCGCAGTTGGCCCTGCTGTTGGGGGCGGTGCGAGAAGGGCTGGCGGCGCCGCTCAGTGGCCGGGCCGCGGCGCGGGCGATCACGGGGCTCGCCGGGCGCTGGCCGTCGCCGACCCTCGAGTTGCTGAAGTCTGTGCTCTCGCACCCTCTCCCGCGAGATCGCGCGCTCGGCGCGGTGCTGCTCGAGGCCCGCTGGGCGCTCGATCGCGGCGACTGCGTGGCTGACTGGTCGCACCTGCTCGAAGCCGCCCGAGGGCCCGACGACTTTCTCATTCGTCAGCAGATCGTCGTGCTGATGACGCGGCACGGGCCGGCCGACCCGGGGTTACTGACCCTCGCGCTGCGCGACCCCAGTGAGCATGTGCGGCTGGCGGTCGCGCGGGCGGCGCTGACGCTCTCTGCTGACTTGCGGCTGAAGTTTCTTTCGGGCTTGGCGGTCGACCCCAGCGCCCGCGTTCGCGCCAGCTGCGCCGATGCGCTGGGCCGGCTCGTGCCGTCCGCCGCGGAAGTGTCGCTGCTGGCGACCCTGCGAGCCGATCGCGCCGCCGTGGTAGCGCGGGTGGCAGAAGAAGAGCTGGCAGGGTGGGTCGAGCGCAGGGCGTTGGGGCCGCAGCAGCTGAAAGGCGACGCGCCGGCCCCCCGTGACTGGGCGGGGCTCGAGGCCCGAGCACGCCTGGTGGCGCTGGGCGACGAGGGCTTCGTCGCCTTGAACGAGCAAGCAGGGAGTGCCCTGGCGGCCTTGAGCGAGGGTGAGCGCTGCACCGTGCAAGTGGCAGCCGACGCGGAATCATTTGGGCGACTGCTCTCATTTCACGCCCGCGACGGCTTTGGGCTGTATGCCACCGCCGTCAAAGGGGGCTACCGGGTCTGGAGAGGAGCGCGGTTCGCGCGCCGCCTGTGGCGCCTGGGGCACGAGCTGTCGAAGCCCAGCCCGTACAAGCGGCAAGATCAGCTTCATTCGGTGGGTCGGGTCTTCGAGGGCGAGCTGCGGGCCCACTCGCCGCTGCTCGCTGAGTCGACCCCCACCATTCCCGGCGAGCCGGTGGAGGCCAACACGGTGGTGGGGTGGGGCTCGTTCCTGCCGACTGTCGACGATCTGCTCTCGGTAGGGGTGGTGAGCCCAAGGCCGGTGGTGCTCTTCACTGCCGCAGGCTCGACCACGGTGACGGCGCCCAGCACCTTCGCGGCCCGGGTGAAGGCACAATTGTTTCTGGGGCGTCACTACGCGCGGCAGGCGGAGCTGAGGCGCAGCGCGCTGTCTCCGTCCGACCCGAAAGTGGCGCAGCGCTATGTGTCGCAGCTGCGCGCTTTGGGTTTTGCGGTACAGCACCGCGCCCCTTCCGGCGCAGGTGAGCTCCCCGCCGGCATTCTTCAACCCTTCGGCGCGGCGATGATGATGCTGCCCTTCCACGACGGGGTGAACGACCTGCTCTCGTACCTCTTGTCTCCGACGGACAACTCGCTGCCCGAGCTCGGCGTGGCGGTCGGAGCGCTGGGGCTGGGTTTGCTGGCCTCGAACCTGGTGCGGCGGGAGCAGATACGAGCGGCGCGGCGCCAGGTTCCGTTGGTGATCGGCGGCTGGGGTACGCGGGGCAAGTCTGGCACCGAGCGGCTCAAGGCGGCGATGTTGGGAGCGCAGGGGGTGTCGTTACTGGCCAAGACCACTGGCTGCGAGGCGATGTTCATTCACCAGGCCCCGGGGGTGGCGCCCTGCGAAATCTTCATTCACCGCTCGTACGACAAGGCCACCATCTGGGAGCAGCGTGATCTGATTGAGCTGGCCGGTGCGCTCCGCAGCGACGCTTTCTTGTGGGAGTGCATGGCGCTCTCACCGCCGTTGGTGCGAGTGCTCCAGCGCGATTGGATGCGGGACGACTACTCGACGCTGACCAACGCGTACCCCGATCACGAGGACATTCAGGGGCCCGCGGGGCATGACGTGGCGCGCGTGATCTCGCAGTTCATTCGCCCCGGCGGGGTGGTGCTGACGTCAGAAGAGCAGATGCTCCCGCTGCTGCGCGCGGAGGCCCGGGTCGTCGGCGCCCGGCTCACGGAGGTCGGCTCTCGGGACGAGCTCTTCATCGGTGAGGACCTGTTGGCCCGATTCCCCTACCAGGAGCACCCGCGCAACATCGCCCTCGTTCGGCGGCTTGCGGCTGAGCTGGGCCTCGACCCGGACCTCGCGACCGCCGACATGGCAGACCACATCGTGCCTGACCTGGGCGTGCTGAAGACCTACCCCACCAGCAACCACCGGGGCCGGGCGCTCACCTTCGTCAACGGCATGTCGGCCAACGAGCGCACCGGGTTTCTCTCGAACTGGCGGCGCACCGGCTTTGACGCCGCCCGCACCGAGTCGGCGCAGTGGGTGGTGACCGTCGTCAACAACCGCCAGGACCGCGTGGCCCGCTCGACCGTCTTCGCGGACATTCTGGTGCGTGATGCCGCCGCCGATCGTCACGTGCTGATCGGCACCAACCTGTCAGGTCTGCGCGGGTACGTGAGGGAGAGCCTCGAGCGTTGGCTCGACGAGAACCCCCTGGTGCGCCCTGAAGATCGTGAGGTCGAGCTGGGCGCCCTGGCCCTCGAGCGGGTGGCTGCCATGGCGCGCCAGCTGAGGGTCGGAGCGTGCACAGCAGAAGCGATCGGCAGCGAGCTGGTCGCGCTCGGAGTGGCCATCGACAGGGCGGTGCTGGAGGCCTGGATTGGGGTCGTGCGCGCGCAGGTCGAGCGGCACGCGGTCGCAGGGGAGTTTCAAGCGCTGACCCTCGCGCTGACCCGAGGCCGCGCCGCCGCGGCTCCGGCGCTGGCCCTGGTAAACGAAGAAGCGCGTCAATTCGCAGCTCGTTCGGTGGCCCGGCGCGCGTTGATCCACGCGCTCGCCCATCGCTGCGGGCAAGGTGCCACGGCCGAAGCCCGGCAACGACTGGTGGCGCTGCAGCGGCAGCTTCACGTCGAGCTGCTCGAAGAGATGATCGTCTCGGTCGAGGACTCCGGCTCGAGCGGCGATCAAGTGATCGATCAGCTCGCGCTCGCCTGTCCGCCAGGCGCCGAGGTTCGCGTGATGGGAATTCAGAACATCAAGGGCACGGGCCTCGACTTCGTGTACCGCTTCGTGAGGCTCGACGAGGTGGCGGTGCTTCTGCGGCGA